>NZ_JASMWN010000005.1:0-250768 GCF_032595355.1 Sedimentitalea todarodis
ACATCTGTGTGCCTTCGCCGGTGATCGCATCGCCGCTGGCAACCGGAGCGGAGCCGGACGAGAACATCTGTGTGCCTTCGCCGGTGATCGCATCGCCGCTGGCAACCGGAGCGGAGCCGGACGAGAACATCTGTGTGCCTTCGCCGGTGATCGCATCGCCGCTGGCAACCGGAGCGGAGCCGGAGGAGAACATTTGGACCAAATCACCGGTCAAAGCTGTTGATGATGTGACCGGAGCGGAGCCGGACGAGAACATTTCAACGCCTTCACCCGTGATTGTTGCGCTCGAGGCAACAGGGGCGGAACCGGACGAAAACAGTGCGGTCGCATCACCAGTATAGGTGTCACCCTGGCAAGTGGGCGCCGACCCGGACGAGAACATGGAAGTGCCCTCGCCGTCAAACAGGCTTCCGGCTTCATCGGTGATGGTAACGTTTTGAATCTCTTTGATTTTACGTTGAGCGTTCATGGCAGTGATCCTCAGTGTTGGAGTTGATTGCCCCCCGACGCTTGCACTCAATGGTAGATTTTCAAAGAACTTTTTCTTGGATAGGTTGCAAAATTGGCGACTTATCCACATCAAAAAATTCGGCCAGCGTATTGACGCTGTAGGAAAACACGTTGACGCAGAATGCGTTAAAAAAATGTTATCCACATGCCAAAAATGTGTTCGGATTGGCACGTTACCTAACGTCACCGAAGCCGAATCAGATCGAGTATTTGGTCATTTGACCGCTCAGCGATTCGGAATGACACAAATTGTGTCAGCAATGTCGCGAGCTGGCGACCTTGCCCTGAACGACCGCATCAGCGATAGATCGACGAGGCGCATCGGGTCGGGGAAACGGAATGAAAATCGCTACATTTAACATCAACGGCATCAAGGCGCGCGCGCAGGCGTTGCCCGCTTGGCTGGATGATGCGCGGCCGGACGTCGTGCTGCTGCAAGAGATCAAGTCGGTAGACGAGAACTTTCCCCGCGAGCTGTTTGAAGACCGCGGGTACAATGTCGCCGCACATGGTCAAAAATCCTTTAACGGCGTAGCGATTTTGTCGAAATTTCCGCTTGAGGACGTCAGCCGCGGACTGCCGGGCGACGATACCGACGATCAGGCCCGATGGATCGAGGCGACAGTCGTGGGTCGCAAGGCCATTCGCATTTGCGGGCTGTACCTGCCCAACGGAAACCCGGCCCCCGGACCGAAATACGATTACAAGCTGGCCTGGATGGAACGCCTCCATGCGCGCGCCGCCGAACTCTTGGCACAGGAACAGCCGGCATTGATGGCGGGCGACTACAACATCATACCCCAGGCCGAAGATGCAAAGCACCCCGACTCGTGGCGCGAAGATGCCCTGTTCAGGCCAGAAAGCCGCAACGCCTATCAACGCATCGTCAATCTGGGCTTTACAGATGCCTTCCGCGCGCGATCACAGGCGCCCGAACAATATTCGTTCTGGGATTACCAGGCGGGTGCCTGGAACAAGAACAACGGCATCCGGATAGATCATTTCCTGCTGACCCCGCAAGCCGCCGATCTTCTGACGGATTGCCAGATCGACAAGGACATTCGCGGGTATGAAAAACCGTCGGATCACGTTCCTGTCTGGGTCGATCTGGATGTCTAGAAAGCCTGCTCAGCGGGTCACGTCGTGGGCATATATCCAGTCATAGCGCCGCGCGATCCGTGGCCCCAGGGCAATCAGACCGAGTTGCGCCAGTTGGCGCATCGGGCTCTTGTAGTGGAAATTGCGCGCGTTTGCTGACGCGGCGGCGACGACGCGCTGTGCGCGATGTTTTCGTGTGGCTTCGTATGTCGTCAGGCCCGTGGCCGGGTCGCCCGTCTGCGAGAGGCTTCGCGCCAGGACCCAGGCATCCTCCAATGCCAGACAGGCCCCCTGCGCCATGAACGGCAATGTCGGATGCGCCGCATCCCCGACAAGCGCCAGCCGCCCGTCCTGCCACCGGCTGGCAACCGGATGCAGGAACAAGGCCCAGAGGTGCACGGCTTTGACAGCCGCCAATTGCTCGGCAACCTCTCCGCCAAATCCCGAAAACCGACGTTTCAGGTCCTCGGGATCGCCTTGATGCCGCCAGCCCTCTTCCCGCCAATCCGTTCTCTCTTCCACCGCAACGATGTTTGTCTGGCGGCCACCGCGGAGCGGATAGGTCACGATGTGACGCCCCGGCCCCATGGTCAGAACGGCCCTCGGGTCAAGATCCGCGTTCTGCCCGCTGATCGTTGCCCGCCATGCAACCTGTCCTGTGAATCGAGGCGCTCCCGGTCCGGCAAGCGTGTCGCGCAACCGGCTACGGCCGCCGTCAGCCGCAATTACAAGGTTCGCAAGGTGCACTTGCCCATCCACGGTTTCGACGGACGGCTGCCCCCCACGCGCGTCGTAGGATGCGACCTGCTGTGCGAGGACGAGGTCGACACCGGCGCGCTCCGCTGCACTGTGCAGGAGGTCGATCAGATCGGCCCGATGAAAGTAATATGTCGGCCCGGCCGTTGGCGGCGGCAGGGTGGTGACCCGACGACCGGTCCGATAGTCCCGAATGATCGTGCCATCGGATCGCACTCCCGGTCCGCCGGAGCCTTGCGGTACAACGCCGAGTGCGCGCAGCACCACCATGCCGTTGGCGCTGATCTGAAGGCCCGCGCCGATCTCGCTCAGTTCGACGGCCTGCTCCAGCACCCGGACACGCGCGCCTGTTTGGCGCAACGCCAGGGCCGTCGCCAATCCGCCGATCCCGGCACCGACGACAACAATGTCCAGATCCTTCAGAGCCATCTTTGACTTCACCCAAAGAAAACGCCGGAGCAAGAGCCCCGGCGCACATTCATTTGCATACCGATCAGTTGATCAGTCGTCGCGATGTACTTTCTCGCGCCGTTCATGCCGTTCCTGCGCCTCAAGGCTCATGGTCGCAATCGGCCGTGCGTCGAGCCGCTTTAGCGAAATTGGTTCTCCGGTCACTTCGCAATACCCGTACTCGCCCTCTTCGACACGGCGCAAGGCACTGTCGATCTTGGCAACCAACTTGCGCTGTCGGTCACGCGTACGAAGTTCAAGTGCGCGATCGGTCTCTTCACTGGCACGATCTGCCACGTCAGGAATATTGCGCGTCCCGTCCTGCAGCCCTTCGATTGTATCCCGGCTCCCCGCCATCAGCTCGTTCTTCCACTCGATCAGCTTTCGGCGGAAATACTCCAACTGCTTGTCGTTCATAAACGGCTCATCCTCGGCCGGACGATAGTCATCCGGCAGAAAATCGTCCTGCTTCATTTTAGCTCCCTCGGATTGGCCAACACTGCCTGGCAACATTACTTCCTTAGACATCTGGCTCCTCACTGACGCTGCATTTAGCTGACGCTATTCAGAATGTCACTACACAATCCTGCACGGGTCGGGTTAAAAGCACCATCAACCGGTTTCCCACGCGGACCTATTACCAAAGGGTTGTAAAAGCATGAAATTTCAAGGCACAGAAAGTTACGTAGCGACAAGCGACCTGACCATTGCTGTGAACGCCGCCGTCACGCTGGAGCGGCCATTGCTGGTCAAGGGCGAGCCCGGCACAGGCAAGACCGAACTGGCGCGGCAGGTTGCAGAGTCGCTCGGGCTGAGCATGATCGAGTGGAACATCAAGTCGACCACCCGTGCGCAGCAGGGCCTGTATGAATACGATGCAGTCAGCCGTCTGCGCGACAGCCAGCTTGGCGAAGAAAAGGTGCATGATGTCGCCAACTACATCAAGAAAGGCAAGCTCTGGCAGGCTTTTGAGGCGGGCGAAAAGGTGGTTTTGCTGATCGACGAAATCGACAAGGCGGACATCGAATTCCCCAACGATCTGCTGCAGGAGCTCGACAAGATGGAGTTCTTTGTCTACGAGACCGGCGAGACAATTCGCGCCCGCCAGCGCCCCATCGTCATCATCACCTCCAACAACGAAAAAGAACTGCCCGACGCCTTTCTGCGCCGCTGTTTCTTTCACTACATTCGATTTCCGGACGAAGCGACCATGCGCAGGATCGTCGAAGTGCATCATCCCGGTATCAAGGAACAATTGCTGACCACGGCGCTGACGCAATTCTATGAATTGCGCGAACAGCCCGGCCTCAAGAAGAAGCCATCAACGTCCGAGGTTCTGGACTGGCTGAAGCTGCTGTTGGCAGAGGATCTGACCGCCGAAGACCTCAAACGCGATGGCGCCAATGCTCTGCCCAAGCTGCACGGCGCTTTGCTAAAAAACGAACAGGATGTGCATCTGTTCGAACGGCTGGCCTTTATGGCGCGCAGTCAGCGGTAAACGTACCGCTGGCCTCGGCCTTGTCTCAATCTCCGGGTCAGCCATGGCCGATCCTGCACCGTGACTGGTTTAGGCCAAGCCGCACATACCGTCGCCTCAGGTCGAGGTGGTCATGGGCTTTCTGCTTGTCCATGTCGCTAGATCACCCGTGTGGCAAAGACTTCTACGGAGATCAGTTCAATGGTTGGCCGCAGGCCATCTAGTGCGTTTCGCGTCTAACTTGGATCATCTAGTGTCACCTAACGCGTTGAAATCTATGATTTCAGGCAGCGTTAGGCGATTCAGGTTTAACACGGAACGCTTTAGGGCGCGGTTGCCAATGTTTCGCCGGCAGCCAGACACCTCAGTAGTCGTCGCCGTTTCCGGCCCCGTCTCCCATGTCGGCTTCGGTAAGGTCCATGGGTTTTATGGCAGGCGGTCTTGCAGGCTGAGGGGCCACGTCAGGTTCCGGTGTCGGATTGCCTGAAAGTGCTTCGGGGTTGCGCAGCCAGATGTCGCGTTGTGCGAATGGTATATCGATCCCGTTCTCGACAAACCGGCGCGAGATCTCGTAGTTCATGTCGGACTTGACGGACAATACCCAGTTCACATCCCGCAAGATTGCCCGGATCTCGAAATCAAGAGAATCCGCCCCGAACCCCTGGAACACCACACTTGGTGCGGGATGCGCCAGAACCATGGGATGGGCATTAGCAATCTCGGACAGGATGGTTTCAACTTTCCTGGGGTCAGTGCCATAGGCGACCCCCACGGGAACGATTACGCGTCCGACCGTGTTGCCGCGGGTAAAGTTGGTGACCGTGCCGCTTATGAGATCAGAGTTGGGCACGATGACATCGGTGCGGTCAAAGGTCTCGATCCGTGTGGACCGAACAGAGATGTCGCGCACATAGCCCATCTGCCCGTTGACATCGATCCAGTCGTCCTTGGAAATCGGCCGTTCGATCAGAAGGATGATCCCGGACACAAAGTTCGAGACGATATTCTGCAGGCCAAAACCGATACCAACCGAGAGCGCACCGGCCACGTAGCCAAGGGCAGTCAGGTCAATCCCCGCGCTGATGATGGCCAACAGTGCTGTGAAGAAGATGCCGATATAGCCGACGCCTGATACGACCGCATTTTGCCCGCCCGCATCCATCCGCGTCTTTGGCAGCAGCGAGTTGCGCAGCCCACCCTGCAGCAACCGCGTCAGCGTGTATCCGATCGTGAAAACCGCGGCAAACACGATAAAGATCGTCGGCGAAATTCTGATTCCACCGACATCGAAACCGCTCATCAGGGTCGACCAGATTTCAGCCAGTTCCGCCGACCGAGCGCCCCAGATCAACGCAAGCACGGGCAATGCGAGGACAGTCAGCACAAACCCGACAACGACGATTAGCAGCGAATCTCCTGCCGCCTCACCCTTGCCAGAGATCCAGCCGTACAGATTGGTTGCGAACCTATGCAGGATGATAACGGTCGCCATCAAGGCGATTGTCTCGACAGCGGGAAACACAATCGCATCGGCCGCGGCAACATAGCCAAAGGCTGCCAGAACCGGCGAGATAATCCCAAGCAGGTACACAACGCGCTGCACCAGGTCGATCGCACTGGAGAACCCGACCTTGTGGCCTTCTTCTTCTTCAAATTGATCGGGTTCTACGAACTTTGATCGCCGCAAGCGCATCATGCGCAGCAGGACCAGCCCCGTCACCAGAATGAGGGGAAAGGAAATGACCGCCAGCGTTCCTTCCGACGGATTGTCGATCCGCTCAAACAGACGCACGAGTTCCTCTAGGATAAGGAACACAGCGAGCAAACCGACGTAGATCCTGTACTGCGTCGCCTTTGTCGCAATCGGGCCTTCCGGGTCGTTGAGGACCGCATAGCTGACGATCTGCCGCCGGATCCAGTCAAGACTCAGAAACACTGCAGACAGGTACGGAATTTGCTGCACAAGCAACGTTCCGCGAACACCGAGGATACCGGTAAACTGCAAGGCAAAGGATATGAAGACAACTCCGATCCAGGGGATCAGGATACGTGTCAGTGAAACCACGAATGTCCAGACGCCGCTTCCGGCACCGCCAAGCGACCGCAGGTAGTTTCCGACCCTGTCTGACCAGCGCTTTCCCTTGACCAGGAGGACCATCCCAAGGACTGTCAGGATGACAATTACGGGCAACCGATCCTGGACCTGCGCCCTGACCGCTCCAATCCCGAAGTTCTCGACTGTCTCGTGATACAGCCTCAGCAGGGCGAGGCGGGACTCTCTGTAGGCCTCGGGCCACAGGGCCAGGTTCAATGGTGAAGGGCCGCGCGACAGCAATTCCCGCTTGGTCCGTTCCCAGATCGTCGAATCTATTTCGCTGATCAGCCCGTTGGCGCGGCTGTAGGCTTCTTCGGAAATGACCTCGGGTACCTTCAGACTGTCGAGCTGATCGTTGAGACGCTGGCGCAGTTGAGCTATGTCCGCCACTTCGCTGGCACCATCCTCGGGTGCCGGTCCGAGCGCTTCCAGCTGGCTCTGCAGTGTCTCGATCCGGTCGCTGTTCCGGGTGCGGCTAACGTTGAAGGTGTCGCGGAACTCCACGATTTCCGTGCGCAGCTGTTCCAGCGAGGCGTTGGAGGCACGCTTGGTGTTCAGAACCGTTTCGGCGCGTTGCGCGGTGGCAAGCCATCGATCATGAAACGCGCGTTGCTCGTCTGTGATCTGTTGCGCACCCGCAAGCGATGCACCCCATAGCAAGACTATGGAAAGACCTGTTAGCAGAAATGCGCGCACCGACTGCACCTCAGACGTCCTCGAACACGCCAGGTATCGAGACAGGCCCTTTGGTCATCCATGTCGGCACCGGCAGGTTCTTGTCCTTCAGAAAGTCCGGATTGAACAGTTTTGACTGATAGCGCGTGCCATAGTCGCACAGCACCGTCACGATGGTATGCCCCGGCCCCAGGTCGCGCGCCATGCGCACGGCACCAGCGATATTGATCGCGGTGGAGCCGCCCATCACCAGGCCTTCTTCCCGAAGCAGATCAAACACATAAGGCAGCGCCTCTTCATCCGGTACCTGGTATGCGAAATCCGGTTTGAACCCTTTCAGGTTCTCGGTGATCCGCACCTGTCCGATGCCTTCGGCGATGCTGCCCCCTTCGGTCACAAGCTCTCCGGTGGTGTAGTAGCTGTAGAGAGCCGCGCCCATCGGATCGGCCAGGGCGATCTTGACGCCCTTTGGTTGCAACGCTTCTGCGACGCCCGCGAGCGTCCCGCCGGAACCGACCGCACTTACAAATCCGTCGACCTTGCCCTCGGTCTGCGCCCAAATCTCCGGACCGGTGGTTTCCACATGGGCCTGCCGATTGGCCACGTTGTCGAACTGGTTTGCCCAGACCGCTCCATGTGGCTCGGTCTTGGCCAGTTCATTTGCCAGCCGTTCGGAGTAGCGCACAAAGTTGTTGGGGTTCCGATAGGGTGCTGCCGGAACCTGCACCAGTTCCGCCCCTGCCAGGCGCAGCATGTCCTTTTTCTCTTCGCTTTGTGTTTCGGGGATCACGATGACGGTCTTGAATCCCATCGACGCACCGACAAGTGCCAGCCCGATGCCAGTGTTTCCGGCCGTACCCTCAACGATGGTTCCGCCGGGCTGCAATTCGTTCCTGGCGATGGCGTCGCGGATGATGAACAGCGCCGCACGGTCCTTGACCGATTGGCCGGGGTTCATGAACTCGGCTTTGCCCAGAATTTCGCAGCCGGTTTCCTCGCTGACGCGGCGCAACCGGATCAACGGTGTATTTCCTACGGCCTCGGCCAGATCACGTGCGATATGCATGATGTCCCCAACAGTTACTCCAGCCCCATGTATCGTTGGCGCTGTCCGACCTCAAGCGTTGACACGTCGTAACTACGCCGATGTGCGCAGTCTCTCACGATGCCGCGCAAGCCATAGCGCGGTCGTGACAAGCGGCATGTCCTTATAGAGACCGGCGTCGATCCCCTGCATCAGTTCCTCGTATCCAATCACCTTGCTGCGGATGTCCTCGCCCTCGTCCGTGCCACCCATTCCGGTGACATCGCCACCCAGGTCGGCAAAGCCCACAAACAGGTACAGATATTCGGTTGAAGACCCCGTGCTGGAATACATCTCGCCTGCGGGTTCCAGTCGGCCAAGGGTCAATCCCGCCTCTTCCAGCGCCTCACGCCGGACCGCGGTTTCCGCCGCCTCGCCCGGCTCAAGCAGCCCGGCGATGGGTTCCCATATCCAGGGGGCGGGATCGCCCGCCATGAACACCGGCGCGCGAAACTGCTCGACCAGCATCACGCAGTCGCGCAGCGGATCATAAGGCAGCACCACGGCCGCTTCCCCGACCAGAATCGCCGCGCGGTTCAGAACATCGCTCATATGGCCATCAAATTGGCGCATCTGCACGTCGATTTCCTGCAGAGAAAAGAACTTGGTATAGGGATGATGGTGCGCTGCCACGATCACATCCTGCGACAGGTCCCACTCGGGATCCGGCGCCCGTTTCTGCCCCGCCACAAATGCCGACGCGCGACGCCGGATGCCCGGAAAGGACACCGAAATCTCGGCGGGGGTCTTGCGCCCGTACCACGCCATCACCTCCCGGGCCGAGATAACGCTGATCTTTGACCAGTTTCTCGCCCAGTCGTCAAACGACCAGGGTTCTGATGTCGGAGCCTGTTGCGTGGTCGGAAAGAACACCGATGCGTAGGTCGATACGCCATCTTCCAGCGCCACCGAAACCGGCCGAAGCTCGAAATCAAACCCGCCTTCACAAAACCGGAGCCGCGCTGTTTCCTCATCGGTAATGCCGCGCACAAGTATCCCGGAAGAGTTGCAACCGGCGGCGGCGGCAAAGTGGGGAAACGGCGTATCCGCGACCTGAAACACACCATGATCGGCGAGCCGCGCGGCCTCGTATTCAAGAGTGTCATCCTCCCGCCCCAAAACGATCTGTAACAGCGGCAAGTGGCGCAGCGTGCCGTAGAAAAAGAAATCAGACAAGGTATCATCCATTCCAGTGATCAGCGCCAGCGACGCCATGCACATTCGGTCGCCAGCCCAGACAGAGCCCCGCCGAGCAGGGCCGTCAGGATGAAGGTCGGGGTCAACAGGATCAGCGCGTATTCGGCTGCGATCTCGAGGATTGCAACGAGCGCCTCGAACGGGCCATCAAACCGGTTGTTCATGGCCTGATCGAACATTTCATAGCAACCCTGCACGAATAACCCCCAGAAGATCAGCGCGACAACCCCTGTCAGCCCGTTGTTGATGGCCGCGGTCGTGCCACGCCCTGCGCGGCTGCCGATAACGTTCCAGCCGATCAGAACGCCAAGCCCCATGTTCACGTAGATGAAATAGCCAAAGTTCATGCCCTCGGGCATCAATGGCATGACCACACGGGACAGGACATAGGCGAGAAGCGCCAGGCAGACAGCAGCGACGAGTCGTGACGTGGTTGGCATGCGGCGGTTCGGATCCTATGCAGGTCGTGTCACCGTTATCTGTGTCACGTCCACATTGGAACTGTCAAAAGCCGCCGCGCAGGATGTCAGATAGAAATTCCACATCCGCCGAAAACGATCGTCAAAGCCGAGTTTTGCAATCTCGTCCCATTTCTCGTTGAAGGTATCATGCCAGCGCCGAAGGGTCTGATCATAGCTGGAGCCGAATTCGATTGACCTCGTCACGATCAGGTCCGCCTTTTCGATCTGTTGCCGCAAGACCGATGGCGCAGGTAACATCCCCCCTGGAAAGATGTATTTCTGGATGAAATCGACACCGCGTTGATAGACCTCCCAGCGGCGATCAGCGACGGTGATGATCTGCAAGGTCGCATTGCGCCCGGGTTTGAGCCGCTCCCGCACGGTCTGAAAGAACACCGGCCAGTATTTCTCGCCGACGGCTTCGAACATCTCGATGCTGGCGACGCCGTCATAGGTGCCGGTTTCGTCGCGATAGTCCTGCATCTTGAAGGTCACACGGTCACTTAATCCTGCCTTTTCAATGCGATCTCTCGCATATCTCAACTGTTCCTGACTGATCGTCAACCCGGTCACCCGCATCCCGCGTTCCTTGGCGGCGTATTCCGCAAAGCCGCCCCAGCCGCAGCCGATTTCGAGAATATGATCTCCGGGCTGCGCGCCCATCTGGTCAATCAGGTTCGCGTATTTGGCGATCTGAGCGGCCTCGAGGCTCTCCTGTCCGGTTACGAAAAGCGCGCTGGAATAGGTCATCGTATCGTCCAGCCAGAGACCGTAGAAATCATTGCCCAGGTCATAGTGATAAGAGATGTTCTTGCGGGCCTGTTCCCGATGATTGCGCCGCAGCCAGAACCGAAGGCGTTCATAAGCGCGCACCAGCGACATGCCGGGAAATCCGTCATAGATGATGTCATTGCCCAGATGCACGAGGTCCATGAACGCCTGCAGATCCGGGGTGCTCCACCAGTGTTCAAGATAGGCGTCGCAAAATCCCAGATCGCCTTCGCGCACCAGCCGCGCAAAAAGATCTGGATTGTGCACATGCAATTCGGCGACCGGTCCAGGCTTTGGCCCTTCGTAACGAAACACGCGACCGTCATCCAGACGGATATCGAGACGGCCACATTCCATCCGCTGCACGACATCCATTGCCTGTGCAAAATACCTGGGCAGGTTCGTCTGCCCGTCGACCGAAGTCAGGATCATCGGCTATTCCCCATGCCACTTTCCGAAAGAGAGGTTAATTCCTGTTGCGATATCAAACAAGTGATCCGAACTTCGGCGCTAGAAACCGCGCGACTGATAGGCGGCAAGAGCCAATTTCCTGCCATCGTCCAGCGCCACGATCGGAGATGGATATCCATCGTCGTGCGACAGCGCCCAGCGACGCGGGATCGCGTCAAAATAGGCAAGCGCGTCCTCGGGTGGGTCTCCCTGCCCTTCAGCAATCCAGCGTCGTACATAGCTCCGGTCCCGGTCGAACTTATCCAGTTGGGTGGCCGGGTTGAACACCCTGAAATACGGCGACGCGTCCGGCCCGCTCCCTGCCGCCCACTGCCACCCCATTGCATTGCTGGCAGGATCCCAGTCTGTCAGGCAGTCCTGAAACCACGCCATGCCGGTTTTCCAGTGACACATTAGATGTTTGGTCAGAAAGCTCGCCACGATCATCCTGCCCCGGTTGTGCATCCGCCCTGTCACGTACATCTCGCGCATGGCCGCGTCGACAAACTCGATCCCGGTTCGCGCCTGTTTCCAGGCCACGGCGTGCGGATGACCGGGGTCCGTCTCCCACGGAAAGGCCTCCCACTCTTCACGCCAGTTGGCCGTCAGGATACGTGGAGTGTGGTGCATCAGATGATAGGCAAATTCTCGCCATACCAGTTCCTTGAGAAAGGTCTCAGCACCCGGTTTGCCCTCGTGGCGGGCTCGCAACCCGGCATGCCAGCACCGGTGCGGGCTGATCTCGCCCAGGCTCAGATTCTCCGAAAGGCCCGAGGTGCCGTCGACTCCCGGGATGTCGCGCCGCTCCGCATAGCGTCCGACACTTTCCTCAATGAACTGGCCCAGCCGGGCAAGGGCGGCGTCTTCACCTACGCGCGCATGGCCGCGCAAAATGTCTGCGGCCCGGTTCATCGCCACGCCGAGGTGCCAGTCAGAGAGCGCTTCCGAGTCTGGCCATACATCCGGCGCCGCCAATCGTGATGGCGCGGGCAGTGGTGACTCGACCTCCCGCTGCTTGACCGCTTTCCAGAACGGCGTGAACACCTTGTAGTATCCGTCCGTCTTGGTTTGAACGGTCCAGGGTTCAAACATCAGATGCCCGCCGTACGACTGCGCCTCGATCCCGCGCGCCTTCAGCGTCGCCTTGATCCCGGTGTCCCGCGCCACAGAGTCAGGATCATAGAGGCGCGACCAATAGACAGTCCCTGCCCCGGTCTCTTTGATCAACTGCTCAATCACGTCCCGTGCGTCACCACTGCGCAGGATCAATCGACTTCCCTGCGCCTTCAGACGATTGGCAAGCCGGTCCACCCCAAGACCCAGCCGAAACTTCGGGGCGGCCCCCAGCGATCTGGCCAGGGGATCCAGTATGAAGATCGGTATGACGGGGCGCCCGCTCTTGCTTGCCGCGCTGAGGGCCGGGTGATCGGAAAGACGCAGGTCGCGCCTGAACCACATCAGGATCGGTGAATTACTACTCATCTGCGCCCAGCCTCTTTCCGACTGATACGCGCCGTCCTGAAGGGTGGATCAAAGAACGCGGTCCAACGCGGTGAGAAGCTTATCCATTTCTGCCCTGGAGGTGTAATGGGTAAAGCTGAGCCGCAGCACGCCCGCGTCCATATCCACGCCGACCGCTTGCAGCGCCCGTCCCGCATAGAAGTCACCACCACCCGCCATGATCCCATGTTCGGCAAGTTCGGCGGCGACCTGCCCGGCGTTCCGGTTCAGAGCCAGCGCCACCGTCGGTGCGCGCAGTGTGGCGTCGGACGGTCCGATCAGGCGCACGGCATTGCGATCCTTGACTGCGTCCAGAAGCGGTTGCAGCAATTCGATCTCGTAGGCGCGCATCAGGTCATGTACAAACGCGCCACGCTCAGACGGCTTTCCCGTCGGCCCACCGTGATGGGTGCAGAGCATTTCGACGTAGTCCGCCATCCCGGCGCTCGCGGCGATCTGCGCATGATCCGGTCCCGCAGGCGTGAAGCGCTTGTAAAGCGAGTCGCCGTTGAAGACATGACCCTGGTTGGGCAGCAATTCACCCAGCGTGCGACGGATAACCATCAACCCCTGGTGCGGACCATAGGTCTTGTAGGCCGAAAACAGGTAGATGTCCGGCCCCAGCCGCCCCACATTGGCAAAGCCATGCGGCGTATAGGAGACGCCATCCACGCAGACAAAAGCGCCTGCGGCATGGGCAATCGCGGTTACTTCGGTCACCGGATTGATTTCGCCCACAACGTTTGAACAGTGTGGAAAACAGACAAGCCGAACGGATTCGTCGAGCAGGTCTTCGAGATCTTCGGGCGCCAGATGGCCCGTCACCGAGTCGACCTTCCACTCGCGAATTTCGATGCCCCGATCGGCGAGCCGCCGCCACGGTCCGGAGTTGGCTTCATGGTCCTGATTGGTGACGACAATCGCCTCGCCCGGTTTCATCCACGCCCCAAACGCCTGCGCCAGAACATAGGTGTTCTGCGTCGTGCTCGGGCCAAAGCTGAGCTCATCGGTTTCAACGCCCAGAATCGCAGCCATCCGCGTTCGGGCTTCGTCCATCTCCTCGCCCGCCAATCGGCTGGCCTCAAACGGCCCGTAGGGCTGCACCTTGCGTTGTGTATAGTAGCGCGTCAGCCGGTCGATCACCGGACGGCAGGCATAGGATCCGCCCGCATTCTCGAAGAACGCCTGCCCCTGCAGCGACGGTTCGGAGAATGCCGGAAACTGCCCGCGCACAAAGTCTGTATCCAACGCCATATCATCTCTCCACCTTACCCCGTCGTGAAATGGATGCCGGTCCTGACCGCAGAGGTCAAGCGCCAGCGCTGATGACAGATACTGACAACAGCCCCTGCTATCCTCGATCCATCATGACTCGAAAGGACACACCATGACCAACCTGCCTGAAAATGCCCTTGTCTGGGCCGAAATTCCAGTCTCTGATCTGGACAAGGCGATTGCCTTTTACACCACCGTCACCGGCGGCAGCCTGAACCGTACCGAAACCGGGCCGAATCCGATCGCGGATTTCCAGACGCTGGACAACGGTGTCGCGCTGCATCTCTATCCCGGCAAGCCTGCCGAAGACGGGCGTGGCCCGACACTGCATCTGGCCAGCGCCGGAACGCTGGAAGAAACGATGAACCGGGTGACGGATGCCGGCGGCAAAGTTCTTTCGCCCATCATCGACATTCCACCGGGACGGTTCTTTTATGCCACGGATCCGGACGGAAACTCGATTGGATTCTTCAAAATGCGGTCCTGAAATCATGAAACACCCCGGCTGGAAGGCCGGGGCGTTTCATTGTCAAACCGCCGCTCAGCGTGGCTCGGACGCCAGGCCTTTCACGATCGCCCAACACATCAGCAGCAGAACCACCGTGAATGGCAGGCCGGTCGAGATCACCATCGCCTGAAGCGCGCCAAGTCCGCCCCCCAGCAACAACACAATCGCCACCGCGCCTTCGAAGATGCACCAGAACACCCGCTGTGGGACCGGCGCGTCGACCTTGCCACCGGCGGTGATCGTGTCGATCACCAAGGAGCCTGAGTCCGACGACGTCACAAAGAACACCACGACAAGGACGATCCCGACAAACGACGTGATCGAGGCCAGCGGCAATTCGCCGAGCATCTTGAACAGCTTCAGCTCCAGCGATGCATCCTGTGCCCCGGTAAACCCGTCTGCGACAACCTGATGAATGGCGGTGCCACCAAAGACACTCATCCACAGCACGCAGACAAGGCTCGGGATCAACAAGACGCAGATGATGAACTCACGCACACTGCGCCCCCGGCTGACACGGGCGATGAACATGCCCACAAAAGGCGACCAGCTGATCCACCATGCCCAGTAGAATGCCGTCCAGCCCTGGCTGAAGTTGACGTCTTCGCGGCCGAACGGATTGGCCAGCGCCGGCAGATACTCCACATAGGCAAGCAGACTGTCGGCAAATCCCGTCAGGATCGCCACGGTCGGCCCTACGATCAGCACAAAGATCAGCAGGACGAAAGCCAGTCCCATATTGATCTCGGAGAGAATCTTGACGCCGCCATCCAGGCCACGCACAACCGAAATCAGGGCAACGGCGGTAATCGCCGTGATCAGGATCACCTCGGTGGACGCGCCGATCGGAACGCCGAACAGTTCGTTCAGTCCCGCATTGGCCTGTGTCGCGCCAAAACCCAGCGACGTGGCGAGGCCAAACAGGGTGGCGAATACGGCCAGCGTATCGATGATATGGCCAGTCCAGCCCCAGACACGTTCCCCAAAGATCGGATAAAACGCCGACCGGATGGTGAGCGGCAATCCCTTGTTGTAGGTGAACAACGCCAGCGACAGCGCAACAATCGCATAGATCGCCCAGGGGTGCAGACCCCAGTGAAAGATCGTCGCCGCCATGCCCAGCCGCACCGAAGCCGCCTCGTCACCCGCCGCTGCGCCCAGAGGGGCCCAATCGGTCCGGGCTCCGCCCTCCGAAACGACACCGCCAAAGGATGTCGAAAAATGGCTCATCGGTTCGCTGACGCCATAGAACATGAGGCCGATGCCCATCCCGGCGGCGAACAGCATCGCGAACCATCCGATGTAGGAATAGTCCGGCGTCGCGTCTGCGCCACCCAACCGCACCTTGCCCCAGGGAGACACGATCAGGAACAGGCAAAACAGGACAAAGACATCTGCCGAGGCCAGAAAGAACCAGTCAAAGGTCGATGTGACCGCCGGACGCAACCAGCCAAACAGGGCCGCGGATTGTTCTGGCAATGCAAGTGCATAGAAGACAAAGGCGACAATCGCCAGACCCGAGACCATGAACACCGGGTTGTGAATGTCAAACCCGATGGGCCCGACGCTGCCTTCAAAATTGTCTTGTCCGATCTCATAGTCCGTATCGATGACTTCGGCGGCACCTTCGGGCTCCGGAATACCCTGGTTGGTTACTTCATCGCTCATGGCGACCTCCCGTTTATTGATTCAGTCGTTCGGTGCTGTCTGCGATCACTCCTCACGCACGATCATCACCGAGACACCGGCATGCTGCGCCATCCGACCGCCGTGAGACGGAAACAGATAATCGGCGATGCCCGGCACGTGGCTGGCCATGACGACCAGGTCTGCGCCGATTTCCTCTCGCGCCTTCAATAGCGCGCGATCCATATCAATCGCCGGATCGTGGCTGATGATACTGTGTGACGAGGCCGCTACACCGTGTGTTTCGGCCTCGCTTTGCGCAAACGCCTCCAGCTTTGCGGCAAACTCCTGCGGGTTGTGCCCTGCGGGTCCCGGTGTAGATGCGGTAACGGCTACAAAGCAGATTTCCGCATTGTACAAACCGGCCAATTCCGCCGCCACCTTGAGCGCACGACCGAGCCGTGCCGCGTGGACCAGATCGACCGGCACCATGATTTTGGAGAATACGAGATACGCCTTTCCTGCCTATGCATGCTTCGCAAGAACGACGCGAAGCCGACATGTTTGCCCGAGCATGTCTCGGGATATCCCGGCCGCATCAGGCCGGGCCGACAGGGGTCAGCGTAAAGCCATTGTGTCAGGGCATGCAACCATCCGCGACCTTACAGCAACCGGTTGCGACGGTGGGATATGATCCCAGGCGGGAATGTCCCCGCCTGAGGTTGCGTCACGCAGTCAACGGAACGTTGCCTGTTCAGGCATTCACATCGACGACGACGCGGCCTTTCACCTGGCCGTTCAGGATATCGGCCCCCAATTGCGGCAAATCGCTCAGCGTTGCGGGCTGTACCATCGCCTCAAGCTTGTCCATCGGCAGATCGTTTGCGATCCGCGTCCAGGCGCGCAGACGGTTGTCATAAGGCTGCATCACGCTGTCGATCCCCAACAGGTTCACGCCCCGCAGGATGAACGGCGTGATCAGCGCCCCTTCGATTGCCGCGCCTCCCGCAAGTCCGATGGCCGCCACCGAAGTCCCGTATTTCATCTGCTTGAGCACCCGGCCCAGCATGACGCCGGACACCGCGTCGACACACCCTGCCCAAACCTCGCTTTCCAACGGCTTGCGGGTGGCTTCGGTCAGCTCTTCACGGGCAACGATCTGCGTCGCCCCGATGCTGCGCAGATACGGCTCCTGCTCCGGGCGTCCGGTCACGGCAGCGACCTCATGGCCCAGATGCGCCAGAATCGCGGTGGCAACAGAGCCGACACCGCCAGCGGCCCCGGTCACCAGGACCGGGCCGTGCCCCGGCTTCAGCCCATGATCCTCAAGCGCCATCACCGCCAGCATCGCGGTAAACCCGGCAGTCCCCACGGCCATTGCCGCGCGCGTGTCCAGCCCCTCTGGCAACGGAACCAACCAATCGGCATTCACCCGCGCCTTTTGCGTGTAGCCGCCCCAATGCGCTTCGCCGACGCGCCAGCCGGTCAGAACCACCTTGTCGCCCGGCTTGTAGCGGTCATCGGATGACTCCTCGACGGTTCCGGCAAGATCAATACCCGGCACATGCGGGTATTTCCGCACCAATCCGGCACCGGGCCCGATGCACAGACCATCCTTGTAGTTCACCGTCGAGTACTCCACCGCCACGGTCACGTCTCCATGCGGCAGATCATCCAGACCAAGCTGCGTTACGGCCGCGCTGGTCTTGCCGCTCTCTTCGTCCTTGTTCACAACCAATGCGTTGAACATCTCAAACTCCTTCATGTTCCGACCACACAATCCGCGCGGCCCTGCTTGTCTTTGCTGATTTCAGCTTTGCAAAAATACTCCCGCCGGAGGCATCCGACCTGCCCGTTCGCGCTAGAGCCAGAAGGACTCGCGCACGATCGCCTTGCGCAGCCCGTCCGGTGCGGCGACTTCGATTTCGGTATCCGGGTCCCAATGGGTCATCCGGACCATTCCGATGGCGACGTTGGTGTCGAAATCCGGACTCCAGGCGGCCGAACTCACCCGCCCGACCGGTTTGCCATTTGCCGTCAGCGGCCACCAGCGATCGCAGCCCGGCACCGGCGGTCCGTCAATCTCGATCGCGCGCAACTGCTGCACCGGACCTTCCTTGGCGACCCGCAGCAAGGCGTCGCGGCCGATGCAGCCAATGGCCGTGTGCGTGTTGCAGAACCGCCCCAGCCCGCATTCATGTGGGGTGTTGTCATCCGTCATGTCATTGCCATAGCTCAACAGCCCGGCCTCGATCCTCTCGATCAGGTTCGGACAGCCTGCGTGGACATCCAGGGCCCTGCCCGCCTCCATCAACGCATTCCACAAAGGCATGCCGATATCGCTGCCCTCGACATAGATTTCAAAGCCGCCCTGCTTGGAATAGCCGGAGCGTGCGATCACCATATCGCGCCCCTGAAAATCAAACACGCCAAAACGAAAGAACCGGATATCGCTCACGGAATCGCCAAAGACCTGCGCCATGAGATCATCGGCCTTTGGTCCCTGTACCGCCAGCGGTGAGACATCGGGCTCGTCCACCAGCACATCCAGCCGCCAGCCGATCGCCGTCGCCCGCACCCAATAGAGCAGATCGCTGTCGGCTATCGAAATCCACCATCGGTCCTCGGCCAGTTTGACCGCAACCGGATCGTTCAGCATACCGCCGGTTTCGTCCACGATCGGCACATAGTAGCATTGCCCGGGTGTCATGCGACGCAGGTCGCGCGGTGTCAGCATCTGCATCAGGCGCCCGGCGTCCGGCCCGCGCAACTCCACCTGCCGTTCGCAGGCCACGTCCCAGATCTGAACCGCCTCCTTGAGGTGGCGGTAATCTTCCTGAACGCTGCGAAACATCGTTGGGAGCAACATATGGTTGTAGACCGTATAGGCCCTGACCCCCGCAGCCTCGACCCCGTCAGAGAACGGCGTCCTGCGCAGCCGGCGCGAGGGAGACAACACGGGCGCGGCCATCAGGCAACCTCCTCTGGCATGAAAATCAGATCGCTGACAGGAGCGGCCAGACCCGCTGCGGTCATCATCGCGTGCACCTGTCCGCGATGATGGGTCTGATGATTGAACATATGGACGACGCAAAACGCCATGGGCTTGCTCATATCGCGGTCCGCTACACCGGAGTACCAGACCAGATCGCCCTGAAGATCGCTGTTGTCCAGCGCGTCTGCCCACAGACGGATACGACCGTCCATGCAAACTCGCTCCGCCTCCCAGGCGCCCAGTGTCGGCACGAGGGTCGTACTCTTGTCGCCGGGCACTTCCGGCGCGGTTCCGCCGTCAAAGCGCGACATCCAGATATGATCGCCCCACAAAAGATGGCTGAGCGTGCCAAGGATCGACCCAAAGAACGCGCCCCGGTCACGTGTCAGCTCTGCCGGGTCAACATCGCGCAGCAGATCGAACACCTGACGGTTCTGCCAGGTGTTGTACCGCGCCATCATCACGCAATACTCAGGGCCGATCTTCATTTTGGGCCATGCCAGTCGATCGGGCAAACTTCGGCCGACTTACCGCCGAAATCCCAGACCCGGCCATAATCGCGCACCTTGGATTTAAGCCCACGCGCCACCATGATGTCCGGTCCCATCCAATATTTGCTGTTGGTCACCATGACCGGATGATCGGCGTCCTTGCCCTCGAGCATCTCGACCTCACCCTGGATCTTGCGCCCGATCGAGATGCGGCGGCGGTTGCCGTCCCGCTCGATCAGCACCGGCGCGCGTTCGGCCCCGATGATGTCGCTGACCAGCATCGTGAACAACCCTGTTGTGCCGCCTGCAGCCCCGCTGAAAATTTGCAGAATACCGTTGTAGGCCTTGCCGCTGGCACGCTCGTCCACATAGGCGGCAACCTTCCATTGCCCCTCACCCATTCGGCCCGGGATATCGACCAGCAGACCGACATTCAGCCCAGACAAATCTTCGCCCTCGAAATGGCCTTCGTCGATGATGATCCCCATCCAGGCATGGCAATGCCCTTCTGTCGGAGGATGCGCGCCCAGCGAGACGACGCAGGGACAAAACACATCACAAGAACAGTTCAGGATCAGTTCACCCTTGATCGCCCAGTCCGTTGGCGTCATCTGACGCCGCTTCGGGTTCGGCATCCGACTGTCTATTCTCTGACTGATCGGCAGCTTGTCTGCATCCGGTCGCTTGTTCGTCGCCATATTTCTATCCTCCGAAGAACCAGGGCCAGCCAATCACCGCGATCCCCGCAGCGATCAATGCAAGCCCCATTGGCTTTGTTACAAAATGCCCAACTTGCGGTAGCTTCTCCACCACCATGAAGAGCGTCGCCGCCCCCATCCAGAGCAGGCTCATCACGCCGCCCACGAACCCGAGCGCCATGAAGCCCCAGCAACACCCGACGCAATAGGCACCCAGCCCCAGCCCCATTCGAAGGCCGCCGGCAAAGCCGGTGCGCCAACGACCCAGAAAATAGCTCATCGGGCTGTGGCAGACGCCATGGCAAAGTTCCTTGGTGCGCGTGAACTGGAACAGGCCCACCAAGATCAGCAGCCCCCCTGCCATCAGCGGCGACGTTGCAATCCCGAGCATGTCGATGACACCCCCGTAGAGCAGCGCCAGTTGCACACCCGCAATGGCCGCCGCAAACGCCAGCCAGACAATCAGATAGCCAAGCAGCACCGCCAACCAGCCGGCCCGGCTGCCATCGGCGCTTGCAATCAGGTCTTCGTAACTGCGCAGCGTGGGCACCAGCGTCGGCAACATCATCGCCGCCATCATCACCGCCCACATCCAGAACAGCGGCCAGAAATGCGCCATCGGCATGTACATGTCCATGCGCGGATCCATCCGGCGCATTGCCTCGCCCATGGCTCCGGGCCGCCCGATCAGGTCAAGATCCATCCCGACGGCCATGGAATAAAGCACCCACCACGCCCACAGGATCGCGGCGAAGAAACCCAGCCAAAGACCGTTGCGAAGCATTGCCACAGGCACGGCATCCTCCCTGTTCGCCCGACTCACCTCTTGCGTTTTAAATGTCAGACTTTTAAATGTCAGACAAATGAAAAGTGCACCGATGCAAATTGACCCCAACAGCAACGCGGATCTTTCCGCCCAGATCGCCACGTCGATTCGAGATGCGATCATGACGGGCGGGTTGATCGTGGACGAACGCCTGCCGTCCGAAGCCGAGCTGGCCGACCACTTTGCCGTCTCCCGCCCCACGGTACGCGAGGCGCTGAAACGGTTGGCGGCACAGTCGTTGATCCGCACGCAACGGGGAGCTTCTGGCGGGGCCTTTGTCAACCGGCTCAGCTATCCGGAGGCTTATTCCCAGCAGATCACCACCTCAACCCTGCTCCTGTCGATGAACGCGGTCAGTTTTGAAACAGCCTGCGAAGCGCGCTATGCGATGGAGCGCGCCTGTGCGTCGCTGTCTGCCGCGCGCAGAACTGCGGATCATCTTGCCACCATGCGCGCCGAGATTTTCAGGCAGGGCCAACCCGGCCTGACGGACGAAGCATTCTGTGCGTCTGATGTCGCATTCCACCGGGCGTTGGTGGATGGGGCTGGCAACCCCGTGCTGTCCTATCAACTCGCCGGTGCGGTCGAGGCGATGCAGCCCTTGATGAACATAATCACGTTCACCGCCCGCTCGCGCGAGGCGATTGTCAATCTGCACACCGACATTGCCAACGCGATAGAATCGCAGGACGGCGCGGCCGCAAGCGCCGCGCTCACCGCGCTCGAAACCGAAACGCTTGCGCTGGCCCAAAGCGTCTTTGCCGCGCGCGCAAAACCCCTCGGCCAATGACGAGACCGGCAATGCGCCCGCGCCAGGGTTCAAGCCTCGGGTTTGTGCGCCAGATCGCACAGCGCCGATTGCATCCGCGCACTTCCCTGCCTATATTGTGACTGTCCTTCGGGACTATGGACATAAACGCGCTCGTAATAAGCGGATCGGACCCGGGGGCGGTACCCGGCGGCTCCACCAAATATCCCTCATTTGGGGATCATGGGGCCGAAATAGGATCGACGAACGTCTAAAGGGGTTAGCTTTGTCTCGGCGGTCTGCCACCGTTACCGGCGAAAAAAGTACAATTGCAAATGACAATCGTGCTCCGGTTGCCGTTGCTGCGTAAGCAGTAACAGTACCGAAACTTAAGCCCTTGCGCCTAGCAGTGTAAGGCGGGGTTCGCAGGCACCTGGCAACAGAAGCCTGCACTTTTCACGTAGTTTCAGATCCAAAGAACGCGCTCGCAAAGCCCGTCTCGCATTTGTCCTCGACCCGTTTTGGGATTGGAGCGGGTGAGGAGAATCGAACTCCCGTCATCTGGTTGGGAACCAGGTGCTCTACCATTGAGCTACACCCGCAGCGCGCATCGGGATAGCGGAACGACGTGAGCCACGCAAGTTCAAAAGGGTGCGCAAGGCCTGGCAGGCGATGGCGCCCTGCCCATCCCGCGTTGGTATTGTGCACTTGCAACGACGTTCTGGCCGTGTCGTCTCACTCTCTTTCAGAAGAGTGCTTTGGACCGCAACTTAGGGGGACAATTGCGGATTTTTCCCCGTTTTCGGTGTGACGTCAGCGGCTAGATCCAGATGTATACCGACCAAACCGAAACTGGAGACCCAAATGACAATGTTCCTGACCAACGCGGCCCGGTCAATCTTCTTTCTCGGCCCGGTTTCCGACACCCAGGCGTATTGCGCCAAAGAGGTGGTCCGCGAAAACTCAAAGGTTCAGCATCACCTGCGAGCCGAATACGCAGACCTGTTCGAAGCCGACCTGCGTTCTTCTCCAACTGCGCCAACAGCATAGCGCTGAAGAACAGGCGCATCACGTGCTGGACGACTCTGCCGACAGTTCCTCTAGCCGCGCCTCGTAGTGCGCCAGCACAAACAACCGGATGGCCGTCGCCAACCCCGCCGATGTGCCGCGCTCTTCGTCTATCCGGGCCGCCAGTACATTGATCGGGATAGACTGCTCTTCGGCAATTCTGCGGAACGCGGCCCAGAACGCGTCTTCGAGCGATACCGAGGTGCGATGCCCGCGCAGGGTCAGCGAGTGTTTCTTCGGACGCCCGCTCATTCCTCGGCCTTGTGACCATCCAGATCGCGCCGTGCCATTTCCGTGCGGGCGCGATCCAGTTTCTTTTCGCCCTTTGTCCGTCCGAACCTGACCGCATTTTCTTCGGCGCGGGAGGTCTTGTCAGCCCGCGCCTTGTCTTTGCGAAAACGGTTCAGGTTGACCGGCTTCGACATCAGTCTTTGGGGCCGACCATCTGCTCGGGCCGAACCACCTTTTCGAAGGTCTCCGCATCCACAAAGCCAAGCGCGATGGCCTCTTCCTTGAGCGTAGTGCCGTTCTTATGCGCGGTCTTTGCGACCTTTGTGGCGTTGTCGTACCCAATGGTCGGCGCCAGCGCCGTAACCAGCATAAGGCTCTCTTTCATCAGCTTGTCGATGCGCGGTTCATTGGCCTCGATGCCGTTCAGCATCCGCTCGGTAAAGCTGTCGGCAACGTCGCCGATAAGCTGGATCGACTGGAGCAGGTTATAGCTCATCATTGGATTGTAGACGTTCAGTTCGAAATGGCCCTGGCTGCCGGCAAACTTGATCGCAGCGTCGTTGCCCATGACATGCGCGGCGACTTGCGTCATCGCCTCGGCCTGGGTCGGGTTGACCTTGCCCGGCATGATCGAGCTACCCGGCTCGTTTTCTGGCAGGATCAGTTCGCCCAACCCCGAGCGCGGGCCAGAACCGAGGAAACGGATGTCGTTGGCGATCTTGTACATCGATCCGGCAACCGTGGCCAATGCACCCGACATGAAAACCATGGCGTCATGGGCGGCCAGCGCTTCGAACTTGTTGGGAGCGGTGACAAACGGCAGATTGGTAATCTCGGCCATGTTGGCAGCGACCGTTTCGCCCCAGCCGTGCTTGGTGTTCAGCCCGGTGCCGACAGCGGTGCCACCCTGTGCGAGTTCATAGATTCCCGGCAGCGCCGCATTCACCCGAGCGATCCCCTGCCGGATCTGATGGGCGTAGCCCGAGAATTCCTGTCCCAGTGTCAGCGGTGTCGCATCCTGCGTGTGCGTGCGCCCAATCTTGATGATGTCCTTGAACTGTTCGGCCTTGGCCTCGAGCCCCGCGGCGAGTTTCTCAAGCCCCGGCATCAGCACGTCGCGGACACTCATCGCCGTCGCGATGTGCATGGCGGTCGGGAAGGTATCGTTGGAGGATTGCCCCATGTTGCAGTGATCGTTCGGGTGCACCGGGTCCTTGGAGCCGATGACGCCGCCAAGAATTTCTATCGCGCGGTTGGCGATCACCTCGTTTGAATTCATGTTGGACTGTGTGCCGGAGCCGGTCTGCCAGACGACCAGGGGAAAGTTATCGTCAAACTTGCCGTCGACAACCTCACCAGCCGCTTGAATGATAGCATCGGCCAGTTTCGCATCCAGCGCCCCGGACGCCTTGTTGGCCTGCGCACAGGCCTGTTTGATTACGCCAAGCGCCCGCACAATGGCGACGGGCTGTTTTTCCCAGCCAATGGGGAAATTCTGAATGGACCGTTGGGTCTGCGCGCCCCAATACTTGTTGGTGGGGACCTCGAGCGGTCCAAAGCTATCGGTTTCGGTGCGGGTCTGGGACATGTTGGATCTCCGTCAGGTATGCGCTTGTATGCCATTTATCCGCCATGAGGGATCGGTGCAATCTGCCATCTGGGCGCAGGGCGCATCGCCACCGGGTTTCGGAGCAGCACTTGCATCATTGAGATTGCCGGATGACGCTGTAAGGTAGAGAGATCTCAGGAGGCAAAGCTTTCAGATGCCATGCGTGAATGTGATCCATCCCGGATTTGCCCGCACACTGCGGGCCCTGACCGTCGCACTCCTTTTCTGCGTTGTGGCACAGACCGCATCGGCCGAAATCTCTCGTTTTGTGGGGCAATACACCGGCTCCGCCGTGGTCTCTGATAGTGATGGTTCAGAGATTCCGCGAGACATGAGTGTCACGATCAAGGAGACCAAGAAGGGCTTCTCGGTGAAATGGACCACGACCACCTACAAGACACGCGACCGGATCAAGGAAACGACCTTCGAGATCAACTTTGTGCCCACTGATCGCGACGGTGTGTTCGCAGCGGCGATGAAGCGCAACGTGTTCGGCCATGAAGCCCAACTGGATCCGATGCAGGGCGAACCCTATGTCTGGGCGCGGATCGATGATGAAACGCTGACCGTGTTTTCGCTGTTTGTGAATGACAGCGGCGGTTACGAAATGCAGCAATTCGACCGGACACTCGCAGCCGGTGGGCTTGATCTCAAATTCACGCGAACCGCGAATGGCAAGGAAACACGGACTACCGAGGTCTTTCTCGAAGAGAAGTAGACAGGCTACTTGCGGAAGCTGTCCAGCGAAACAACTTCGGCATCGACCTTTTCAGCAGTCGCCTCGTCTTCCTGTACATGGTCGGTGTTGATCGCGGCCGGAACGATCGACTCGATCTCGTCTTCTTCCTCGTCTTCCGCACTTTCAAAGCGCAACCCGAACTCGACGGACGGATCAACAAAGGTCTTGATCGCGTCATAGGGGATATAGAGTGGCTCGGGCGCATCCCCGAAATTCAGCGTCACGGCGAACCCGTCCTCCCCGACATCCAGATTGTCGAACCAATGCTGCATCACCACGGTCATCTCGCCGGGGTAACGGTCGGTCAGCCAATCAGCCAGTTCAACCCCGGGGTGTGACGTGTCAAAGGTGATGAAGAAGTGATGCACCCCGGGCAGACCATTGTCGGCCACATCCTGCAAGACGGACTTGATCAGTCCGCGCATCGCAGTGTGCATCAGGTTTCCGTAGTCGATATCGCGGGACATTCAATCTTCCACACTAGGGGCTGCATCAAGCATAAGGGATTCGAGCATAAACAAACCCCTGGGACAACCCTAATTTGTTTCGCCGTCCGCTTGACGGGAGAGCAGCGTCGCGACCCCGCCACCGATGGGCCGACAGAGTTCCTGACGCTTGCCCACCGCACCCGCAGGTCTCGGTATCTGCGGTCAACACCTAGCTACAGATACTGGGACCGCCCCCAGCCCCCGCCATGATGCTGCGAATTGCAGGTTTCCGGTCCGCATCAGCCGGTCAAGGCATCCGCGAACTGCTCGCGCAGATTGCGTTTGAGAACCTTGCCCGTGGCGTTCAAAGGCAACGCCTCGATGAACACGGCCTTGTCGGGAACCTGCCAGCTGGCGATCTTGCCGTCGAAAAAGGCCAGCAACTCCTCTTCCGTCGGCGTTTCTCCCGCGGCCGCAACCGCGACAAGCAAGGGACGTTCGTCCCATTTCGGGTGACGCACCCCGATGACGGCGGCATTGGCCAGCTTGGGATGTGCGATCGCGATGTTTTCAAGCTCTACCGAACTGATCCATTCGCCGCCGGACTTGATGATATCCTTTGACCGGTCACGGATCGTCATGAACCCGTCCGGATCAATCGTCGCAACATCGCCCGTCGCGAACCAGCCCTCCTGAAGGGTGTCCTGATCGCCCATACGGAAATAGCTGTCGATCACCCAGTGGCCCCGCACCAGCAGATCGCCCTGCGTCTTGCCATCGTTTGGCAAGGTGCCGCCATCTTCGTCGACGACCTTCAACTCCACACCAAACGGCGGACGGCCCTGATTCTCGCGCAGCCTGTGCTGCTCCCTAATCGGCAGATCGCGATGTTTGGCCAGAGGAATGTTCACCGAACCCAGCGGACTCATTTCGGACATGCCCCAGGCATGGATCGTATCGACGCCAAAATCCTCGCGGAACTGTGTCATCATCGAGGGCGGGCAAGCGGATCCACCAACAACGGTACGCTTGAGGCTCTCCAGCTTGCTGCCCATTCCCTTGGCATGTGCCAGCAAACCCAGCCAGATGGTCGGCACGCCCAAGGCAAGCGTCACCTTCTCTCCGTCAATCAGCTTGACCAGGCTCTCGCCGTCAAGCCCCGGCCCAGGCATCACCAGCCGGCTGCCCACCATTGCTGCGCAATAGGGCACGCCCCAGGCATTGACGTGGAACATCGGCACGACCGGCATCACGACATCCATTGCCGTCAAGCCAAGCGAATCCGCGAGATTCGCGGCATAGCTGTGCAGCAGGGTCGAACGGTGCGAATACAGAACGCCCTTGGGATTTCCCGTCGTTCCAGAGGTATAACAAAGGCTTGAAGCGGTGTTTTCATCCAGGTCCGGCCATTCGAAATCATCATCCCCGGTCTCGATCAACTCGTCATAGAACATCAGCCCCGGCACCTGCTCCGCCAGCGCCGCGTCCCGCGGTCCCATCAGCACGACATGCTCCAGGTTGGGCAGATGTTCGCCCAGCTTGGCGACGATTGGCAGGAATGTGGCATCCAAAAACAGGACCCGATCGTCCGCATGGTTGATGATATAGATCAACTGTTCGGGGAACAGGCGCGGATTGATCGTGTGGCAGACAAGACCCGCACCAGACACCCCGAAGTAGATTTCCAGATGCCGCCGGTTGTTCCACGCGATCGTGCCGCAACGCGTCTGCGGATCGAGACCAAGCTTGTGCAGGGCCGAGCCCAGCTTGCGGGCATTGCGCGCAACGTCCCTCCAGTTGGTGTGGGTCACGCCCCCGGATGTCTCGACGGACACGATCGTGGTATCGCCATGATAGTTTTCCGCATGATCAATCAGCGACGAAATCAGCAGGGGTGCAGTCATCATCTGGCCCAGCATAACAGGCTCCTCGTTCAATGGTTCTGGCCGGGCAAAGGCCCCGTGCGCGTTCTGGTCATCTGAGGCGTGCCCGATCGGCTGACCGCTCTGGTCGCCTGTCCGGTCCGTCTCCTCCCCCGGTCAACCTGACAAGGATAACACCTGTTGGCAATATCGGGCTTGTCCTGAAATCGCACTGCGGATAGCCGTTTCGCCTATGACCTTGCGTTACCACACCCCGCTGAGCCCGACCGAACAGACCACGCTCGGGATTGCCACGCCGCAAACACTGGCGCTGGCAGATCGCGTTCGTTACGCCGAACTCGATATCCTCCAGCATGTGAACAACAAATCCTACATGGGATGGTTCGAAACCCTGCGCGTCGCGCATTTCCACAGGTTCTGCGCCCATCACTTCCAGGACGGGGGCAGCCCGCGCATGGTCCTGCGCAATGCCAACATGCAATTCATCCGCGAGATGGTGATGGGCGAGGACTATGTCGCAACCGCCCGCGTCGCGGCCTTTCGCAACACCTCATACACGCTTGAACAACAACTGTGGGCGGGTGATCTGCGCGCCACGCTCACTGCGGTCATGGTCCTGCTCGCCCCGACCGGTTCGGGCCGCCTGCCGCTGCCCCAGAGCCTCAGACAACAGTTCCAGCTGAGCGAAGGCGCAACCTCTGACGCCTGATCTCTCGCAGCCCTTCATCTTTGTCTGAAATACTCCGGGGGTGAACGGGGAAAATCTCGATTTTCGCCGGAGGGGGCAGCGCCCCCTGCCCCTTTCCGTTCCTGTCCGCCCGGATGTTTGGCCCCGATGTTTGCCCCGATGTTTGGCCCGGTTTTCGCGCGTCAGGCAGCACCTCCGTGCCTGTGCACGAACTCGACCAGCGCTGCGGTCGAACCGTCCTTGCCCGATGTGCTCTGCGTGCCATCGACAACCGGTCCCAGCGAGGTGGCAAGTTCCTTGCCCAACTCGACGCCCCATTGATCATAGGAATTGATGCCAAGGATGACGCCCTCAACAAAAACCCTGTGTTCGTACAGAGCGACGATCTGGCCGAACACGAACGGCGTCAGCAGCGGATAGGCCAATGTCGTCGACGGACGGTTACCGGGAAAGACCCGATGCCGCGCCTGACGCTCCAGTTCCGCAGCGTCCAACCCCCTGTCTGCCATGCGCGCCCGCGCCTCGTCGATGGACCGCCCCCGCATCAGCGCTTCGGACTGCGCCAGGCAGTTCGCGACCAGCAGGCGATGCTGATGCGCCAGATCCGGCTCGTGGCCCTGCGCGGCCACCATGAATTCGCATGGCACCACGCCCGTTCCCTGGTGGATAAGCTGGTAAAACGCGTGCTGACCGTTGGTGCCAGGCTCGCCCCAGACGATCGGGCCGGATGGCACGGTCAGCGCGCTGCCATCCATCGCCACGCTCTTGCCGTTGGATTCCATTTCCAGTTGCTGCAAATAGGCTGGCAACCGCGCCAGTCGCTGATCGTAGGGCAGCACCGCGCGGGTCGGATATCCACATATCTGATGGTGCCAGATGCCGATCAGGGCGAGCAGAACCGGCAGGTTCTCGTGCCAATCAGCGGCCCGGAAATGCGTATCCATTGCCTGCCCACCGCGCAGAAACGCATCAAACCCCTTGGGGCCGATGGCCAGCATCAGCGACAGACCGATCGGCCCCCAGACCGAATAGCGCCCGCCGACCCAATCCTCGAAGCCGAACACATGCGCATCGTCGATACCAAATGCCGCCGTCTTGTCGCGGGCCGTCGACAGCGCTGCAAACTGCATCGCGGGATCGCCGCCCCCTTCCTGCATCCAGGCCCGTGCCGTGCGGGCATTGGTCATCGTTTCGATGGTCGTGAAGGTCTTGGAAGCAACGATCACCAGCGTGGTCTTCGGATCCAATCCGCGCAGCGTATCGGCGATATGCGCGCCATCGACATTCGACACGAAATGGCAGCGCGGCCCATCCTGATAGGGTGCCAACGCCAGCGCCGCCATCGCCGGGCCGAGATCGGACCCGCCTATGCCGATATTCACGATATCGGTGAAGGCACCGCCGGTTCCGGCCTTTTCGCCCGAGCGCACAGCATCCGAAAAGGCCCGCATCTGATCCAGCGTCGCCAGAATACCGGGCATCACATCAATGCCGCCAGAGATCACAGGTCCACCGTCCAGATTGCGCAATGCCGTGTGCAGCACAGCGCGGTCTTCGGTTTCATTGATGCGGTCGCCACCGAACATGGCCGCGCGATGCCCGGCAAGGTCGGCCTGATCACACAGATCGATCAACGCCTCCATCACAGCGGCATCCACACGCGTCTTTGAATAGTCCAGCCGCAGATCACCGACTTGCGCGGAAAACCTCTCGGCGCGATCGGGGTCGTCTTCGAACATGGCGAGCATCTGCCGTGATCCGGTCGCCGCGTAAAGCCCATTCAGGTGCGTCCAGTCTACCATCTTTCACTCCGCCCAATGTATCGTCATTTCATCCAGCACCGCGCGCACGGGTGCCTCTTCGGGCGACAGTTTCCGGGCCCGTTCCAGCGCGGCGCGCTTGTCAGCCCCGAAGATCACCAGGTGCTTTGACATCGCGCCGTTCAGCACCCAGGCGCTCAGACTCACCCGGGTTTCGGGCACGCCCTCGGGACGCAGCACCGACAGCACCGGCGCATCCTCCGACAACGCCTCTGCCAATCCCGCAACGCCCGGAAACAGCGAGGCCGTATGCATGTCCACGCCCATCCCGAGCAACAGCACCGAAACCGGCAGTTCCGGCGCCAATTGCGCCTCGATCTCGGGAAGCACCGACTCGGGTTCCTGCGCGGGTGCATAGAACGGCAATAGCGTGGCAGCGGCGGCGCGCCCGGTCAGCAATCGCGAGGCGATCAGCCCGGCGTTGCTGCGCGGGTCGTTCTGCGGCACCCAGCGTTCATCTGTTGCGAATACATGCACGCGGGACCAATCCAGATCGGCCGCGCAGAGCACATCAAAGATCGGTCCCGGCGTCGTTCCACCGGGGACCGCGAGCGATGCGCGATCATGGGTGAACAGAGCCGATTCCAGATCACCGGCAATCACGTTCGCCAAGTCGATGGCCGCGAGTTCGCGATCTGCATATTCAATGATATTCATGGTTTGATACCCCGCCAGGCGCGACCATCGCGGCGCAACAACTGTTCCGCGTGATCGGGGCCCACACTACCACTTTCATAGGGCTTGGGCACCTCTCCGCGCGCTGTCCAGCCCGCGATCATCGGATCGGCCCATGCCCATGCCGCCTCGACCTCATCGCCGCGCATGAACAGGGTCTGGTTGCCCCGGATCACGTCCATGATCAGTCGCTCATACGCGTCCGGCGGATCTCCGCCCTCGGGTCCGAGCGCCTCAGCAAATGTCATGTCCAGCGGAACGTCAACAAGCCGCATACCACCGGGGCCGGGTTCCTTGATCGTCACCTGCAACGTGATTCCCTCGTTCGGCTGCAACCGAATTGACAGCACATTGGCATGGCGACCGGCTTCCGCTCCGAATATGGAATGGGGCGCGTCCTTGAAGACCACGCTGATCACCGAGGACCGGGCCACAAGGCGCTTGCCCGTGCGCAGATAAAACGGTGTGCCCGCCCATCGCCAGTTGCTGATATGCGCCTTTAGCGCAATATAGCTTTCAGTGCTGCTGCGTGGGTTGCCTGCGGCCTCGCGATAGCCGGGATGTTCCCCATCAAGCGCCTGGTACTGGCCGCGCACGATGTGGTGTGGTTCAACCGCATCCAACGCCCGGATCACCTTGAGCTTTTCATCGCGTACCGCATCCGGATCGAACTTGGCCGGCGGCTCCATCGCGATCAGGCACAAGAGTTGCATCAGGTGGTTCTGCATCATGTCGCGCATCGCCCCGGCCTTGTCGTAATACTCCCCGCGTCCACCGACACCGACGGTTTCGGCCACGGTGATCTGGATGTGATCCACGTATTGACTGTTCCAGAGCGGCTCAAACAACATGTTGCCAAAGCGGATCGCCATCAGGTTCTGAACGGTTTCCTTGCCCAGATAGTGGTCGATCCGATAGATCTGACCTTCGTCAAAATGCTCGGCCAACGTGTCGTTCAGCGCGCGTGCGGTGGCCAGATCATTCCCGAATGGTTTTTCCACCACGATCCGCGACTGCTCCGTCGCGATCCCGTGATGGTGGATGCGTTCGGCCAGATCGCCAAAAAGCGCGGGTGCCACCGAAAAGTAGAACGCCCGCACACAGCCGTCACGCATCTTGCCCGCAAGTTCGGCCCAGCCGTCAGTCCCGCGCGCATCGACGGTTACATAGTCGATGCGATCCACGAAACCCTCAAGCGCATCCGACTGCGCCTCGTTGCCGCCAACAAACTCGACGATCGCCGCGCGCACCGTTGCCTTGTATTCGTCGGCTCCATGCCTGGAGCGCGCCGCGCCGATGATCCGCGCCTCATGCGGCATCTGCCCGGCGCAGAAGCGACGGAACAAGGCCGGCAGGATCTTGCGCCGCGCCAGATCCCCGGTACCCCCAAAGATAACAAGATCAAACGGTTCCACCGGAATGACTCGCGATACCATGACCAACCTGCCCTCATGTTTGCGTGTTTTACGTAAATGTTAGCGCTCACATATACCAAAACACGCGTGCATCACAACTATGTCAATCGCCGCAGTGTTACATTTCTCCGCCGACCTCCGTGGGCTAAACCCGTTTCAGGACGTTCACAATGGAAGATGGCAAATGAAAGATCTGGCAACGCAACCCGCCAATGCAGGAAAGTTCCAGAACCGTTTTGTCACCGCCCAGGGGGAGACGCGGGCCTCGGTGCCGCTCAGCAAGCCGGAAACACTCTGGTTCAACACCGGAACGCAATGCAATATCGAATGCGAGAACTGCTATATTCTCAGCAGCCCCACCAACGATGCGCTGGTCTATATCAGCACGGACGAGGTCAACGCCTATCTTGACCAGATTTCCGAACGCGGTTGGCCGATACGCGAAATCGGCTTTACCGGCGGCGAACCGTTCATGAATCCCGAGATGATCGACATGGCACGCGCCGCTCTCTCGCGTGGATTTGAGGTGCTGATCCTGACCAACGCGATGCGCCCGATGATGCGCAGGACAATGCGCGAGGGGTTGATCGAACTTCAGAGACTTTACGGCACACAGATGACACTGCGCGTATCGCTGGATCACTACAGCCGCGACCTGCACGATGCTGAACGCGGTGCGGGGAGCTTTGCCAAGACCATGACCGGAATGGATTGGCTTCGGGATACCGGTATCCGGACAACGGTCGCCGGTCGCGCCCACTTCGACGAAGATGAGGCGTCCGGCCGTGCGGGTTTTGCCGCCCTCTTCGAGTCGAACGGTTTTGCCATCAACGCGCAGTCGCCGGCCGAGCTCGTGCTTTTTCCGGAGATGGATGCAGAGGTCGAGGTGCCCGAGATCACCACATCCTGCTGGGATATCCTCGGCAAGCGTCCAGAAGATGTCATGTGCGCCTCGTCCCGGATGGTGGTCAGGCGCAAGGGGGCGGATCATCCCGTCGTGCTGGCCTGTACCCTGCTCCCGTATTCACCCGAATTCGAACTCGGTGAAACCCTCAGCGACGCCGAACAGGACGTCCAGCTGAACCACCCGCATTGCGCCAAGTTCTGCGTCCTGGGAGGGGCAAGCTGTTCCGCGTGAACCGGTTCACCCGACTGCCGTAGAAACCTGCGCTATAGTGCGAGGGAATCGCTGCGGAGCACGTGAATTGATACGACTTGGAATGACCCTTCTGCTGCTGGCACTGGTCCCCGGCTCGGCGGCAGCCGAACGCCGAATGGCCCTGGTGATCGGGAATGATGCCTACGATCAGGTTCCCCGGCTCGAAAAAGCGGTCGCAGACGCCACCGCCATCGCCGAGACACTGACCGCACAGGGTTTTGAAACCATCACCGCAACGGATTCCAGCCGCCGGCAGATGAATCGGAGCATTTCGGAATTCACCGGGCAATTGCAGGCGGGCGATACGGCGGTCCTGTTCTTTGCTGGCCACGGGGTCGAAATCGACGGCGAGAACTATCTTCTACCCACTGATATCATCGCCCCGGCGAGCGGCGAGCGGGATTTCATCAAGTCGGAATCCATCGCACTCTCCGCCCTGCTCGACCGGATCCGGGCCACTGGCGCAAGAACGACAATCGCCATCATCGATGCCTGTCGTAACAATCCGTTCCAGAACACGACGGGCCGCAGTATCGGCGGCGCCCGTGGCCTGGGCCGCATCACCGCGCCGCAGGGCACATTCGTGATCTTTTCTGCGGGTGCGGGACAGCTGGCACTGGACGAGCTGACCGAGGACGAAGTCGCCGAGAATTCTGTGTTCACCCGCCTGTTGCTGCCCCGCCTCGCCCAGCCGGATCTGGAGTTGCGCACATTGGTCGCCGACCTGCGCACCGAAGTCCGCGACCTTGCCCGCAGCGTCAACCATCAGCAGTTCCCGGCCTATTATGACGAGTTGCTGGGGGACTTCTATTTCGCGCGCGCATCGTCGTCGGTGCAGGAAACCCTTGGCCCGGACAACGCCACCACCGACCATATGCGCGCCGATTTCGATCTCGCCCGGAGCATCGGCACCCCCGAGGCGATACAGGTCTTTCTCGACCGATACACCGATCGCAAGGATGAATTCACTTATCGCATGGCCTTGCAATTGCGCGAAAAGGATGAGTCCGACACCCGCCTCGCCCCCGAACAGGAGCCTGACCCGGCGGCCCAGGAACCAGATCGAAAAACCATCATCCGCGAGACCCAAGCCGCCCTGAACGCCGCCAAATGCTCTGCCGGGTCCGCCGACGGCGTCCCCGGCCCGCGCACGCGCCAGGCCTTTCAGCGGTTCATCACCGACACCGGTGCCGCATTGAAAGCCACCGACCTTGGGACAGCGAAGGCGCTGCAGGCAATCAGGCAAAGCGGTTCCCGGACATGCAACGCGCAACCCGCGGCTCAGCCCGATGCTGCTGTTTCGCGGGCGCAACCGGCCGGTTTCAACATCGCCGGCAACTGGCAATTCAGAGCAAGCTGCCCCTTGTTCATCAAGACCACCGGAACAGCCAGTTACACCCGTACCGGCCCCAATTCCTTCAGAGGTACGGTGAACGACTCTCTGGGTCAGAGCGCGACGACGCTGGTCACCCTGACCGGGCGCAAGATGAAATTCGTGCTGAACTGGGCGACCGTCACAACCTATGCGTCGGGCACATTGGCTGCGGATGGCCGCAGTTACTCCAACGTCGCCTCCAATGGATGCACTGCAACGGCTTGGCGCGTGAGCTGATCCAACGCCCCAACCCATACGGAGCCAACGGCCTTACCGAAAGATGTCGCGTGCCGCAGCGCTGCGGACCGATGGATCGTCAGTGCAGTGCGAACTCACCCACCTGATTGTGCCATTCGCCCGATGACAGCAGTTTGCGATGCGTAAAACGGACGGAATGCAGGGGTCCATCGATTTCACGTTGCCAGAATTCTACGAATTTGAACAACGCGGGATGGTCTGGTGCAAGATCATATTCTTGCCATACATAGCTGTTGAGAACGTGGGTATAGTCCGGCATGTGATAGAACAATTCTGCCGTTGTCAGCCCGTACCCTTTCAGCATCAGTTCGGTTTCTGTGGGTTCCATGATATAACTCGTAAGTTGCCTCGATATGTTCATGATCGCCAAAAAAAGTTAACTTTCAACAAAAACAGTGTGTTAGCAGAACATCACGGTGGCTGCCAAATGATCGGTCACAGCACCATTGCACCTTATATGCGTCGTCTGGTAAGGTCCGCCTACTATATATAGTCGACGCACAGAGAGTGGGCAAAATAACGTGAGCGACACGCCGGAACCACCTGAAAATATGGATGAAACCCCGCCAGAGCGGCCCGTCTATGACGGGCCCAGCGTGTCCATCGAATCCGAAATGCGCACATCCTATCTGGACTATGCGATGTCGGTCATCGTGTCCCGCGCCATTCCCGACCTGCGAGACGGTCTGAAACCGGTCCATCGCCGCATTCTCTATGCGATGCATGAAACCGGCAATACGCATGACAAACCCTATCGCAAATCCGCGCGGCCGGTCGGTGATGTCATGGGTAAGTACCACCCCCATGGCGACAGCGCGATCTATGACGCACTGGTGCGGATGGCGCAGGACTTTTCCATGTCTTTGCCGCTGCTGGACGGCCAGGGGAACTTTGGCTCCATGGACGGCGATAACCCGGCGGCGATGCGCTATACCGAAGTGCGCATGGACAAGCCCTCGGCGGCGCTGCTCGCGGATATCGACAAGGACACCGTTGATTTTCAGGACAATTACGACGGCAAGGACAAGGAACCCACTGTCCTGCCGGCGCGCTTTCCCAATATGCTGGTCAATGGCGCAGGTGGCATTGCCGTCGGCATGGCGACGAACATCCCGCCCCACAACCTTGGCGAAGTGATCGACGCCACGCTGGCCCTGATCGAAGAACCGGACCTGACCAGTGAACAGCTGATCGATTACGTTCCGGGGCCGGATTTCCCGACGGGCGCAATCATGCTCGGACGATCCGGCGCGCGAAAGGCCTATCTCGAAGGCCGGGGCAGCGTCATCATTCGCGCGCGCACCCGCGTCGAGGAAATCCGCAAAGACCGCTATGCGATCATCGTCGATGAGATTCCCTACCAGGTGAACAAGGCGAGCATGATCGAGAAGATCGCCGAGGCGGTCCGCGAAAAACGCATCGAGGGTGTCGCCCACGTGCAGGACGAATCCGACCGCAACGGGGTCCGCGTTGTTGTCGAACTCAAGCGCGATGCGACCGCCGAGGTCGTCCTGAACCAACTTTATCGGTTCAGCCCGATGCAGACCTATTTTGGGTGTAACATGCTGGCGCTGAACGGTGGCCGACCCGAGCAATTGACCCTTCGCCGGTTTCTGACCGCCTTTATCGACTTCCGTGAGGATGTCGTAGCCCGGCGCACCGCCTATCTGCTGCGCAAGGCGCGCGAACGCAGTCACGTGCTCTGCGGTCTGGCCGTCGCTGTCACCAACATCGATGAAATCGTCGCCACGATCCGCTCCTCCGCAGATGCCGCCGAAGCGCGCGAAAAGCTGATGACCCGCCGCTGGCCTGCCGCGTCGATCATGGAATACATCGCCCTCATCGACGATCCGACGCACACGGCAAACGAGGACGGCACCTATAACCTGTCCGAAACCCAGGCCCGCGCGATCCTTGAGTTGCGCCTGCAGCGCCTGACCCAGATCGGCGTCAAGGAAGTCACTGACGAGTTGGAAGAACTGGCCGGTAAGATCAAGGAATACCTTGAAATCCTCGGCAGCCGTGAACGCATCATGGGGATCATCTCGGACGAACTTCGCGAGGTCCGCGAGCAATTTGCCGTGCCGCGCCGCACCGAGATCGTCGACTGGTCCGGCGACATGGAAGACGAAGACCTTATCGAGCGTGAGGACATGGTCGTAACCGTGACTTCGGGCGGCTATATCAAACGGACTCCGCTGGCCGATTTTCGCAGCCAGCGGCGTGGCGGCAAGGGCCTCGCAGGGATGCAGACCAAGGAAGAGGACGTGGTCACCACGCTCTTCGTAGCCAATACACACACGCAACTGCTGTTCTTTACCACCGAGGGCATGGTCTACAAGCTCAAGACATGGCGCCTGCCGCAAGGCGGACGGACCTCCAAGGGCAAGGCGGTGGTCAATATCCTGCCGATCCCCCCCGGTGTCTCGGTCGCGGCGATCATGCCGGTGGATCGCGAAGAGACGGAATGGGCTGATTTGCAGGTGGTCTTTGCCACCTCGGCGGGCACCGTGCGCCGCAACAAGCTGTCGGATTTCACCAACGTGATGCGCAACGGCAAGATCGCAATGAAATTCGAGGACGAGCATGCCGGGACGACCCTGATCAATGCCCGCATCGCCAGCAACGACGACGATGTGATGCTGGTCACCAACTCGGGCCGTGCCATCCGCTTTCCGGCCACCGATGTGCGCGTATTCAACAGCCGGAACTCGATCGGCGTGCGCGGGATTCGATTGAACGGCGATGACCGTGTCGTGTCGATGTCGATCATTCGGCATTTCGACGCCACTTCGGACGAACGCGCGGCCTATCTCAAGCGACGCCGCGCCGTCGCCGGCCTGGCCGATGATGTCGAAGCGTCAGAGGACGAAGACGTCAACGCGATGGCCACGATCTCTCAGGAACGCTATGCGGAAATGTCGGCGGCGGAAAATCTGATCCTGACGATTTCGGCACGTGGTTCCGGCAAGCTCAGCTCCAGTCACGACTATCCCGTTCGCGGGCGGGGCGGTCAGGGCGTGGCGGCCATGGACAAGGCCATGCGCGGTGGTGACCTGGTGGCGTCCTTCCCGGTCGAGCTTGATGATCAGATCATGCTTGCCACCTCCAAGGGACAGTCCATCCGGGTTCCGGTCGAGGGGATTTCCTTCCGCTCGCGCTCTGCTGGCGGCGTCAAGGTCTTTGACACGTCGAACGGTGAAGAGGTGGTCAGCGTGGCGTGGATTGCGGATCAGGGCGAGGCCGACGCGGAAACGGGTGGCGACGAAATGGCTGGCGGCGAATAATCAGGCCGCCACGCCGATCTGTTTTATCGTCCGACCCCAGAACCGCACCATCAGGAACAGGGCGGTAAAGGCCAGGCCGACGACAAGGCCCAGCCATATGCCGACTCCGCCCATATCCTGCACAAAGCCGAGATAGTAGGATGTGGGGATCCCGATGAGCCAGTAGGACATCGCCGCCATCACCATCGGCACCTTGGTGTCCTGCACCCCGCGAAGCAGCCCCAAGGCCATGGCCTGTGCCCCGTCGACAAGCTGAAACAGCGCGGCAACAGCCAGAAGCATCACACCGATTTCGAGGATCTCCGGTCGGTACGGGTTATCGGCTTCCATGAACGCCGAAAGAAGCGGAACCGGCGCGAGGACGAAGACGATCATGGTCAGGACCGCAAAGACCAGCGACAGACCAGTCACCGCAATAGCACCACGCGCCATATGTGCCCGGTCCTGCCGACCATAGGCATTGCCCGCCCGGATCGTGGCGACGTTGCACAGCCCCAGATGCACCATGAACGTGGCAGAAGCCACGGTAACGACGATCCCGTGCGCCGCCAGCGACAGCGTGCCCAGCCACCCCATCATCAGCGCAGAGGCCGCAAACAGCCCGACCTCGCTTACAAGGGTCAGCCCGATGGGCACACCGAGTCGGAAAACGCGCCCCATCATCTCCCAGTCAGGCCGCCAAAGGCGAAGAAAGATCTGGTGGTCAGGCAGTCGCCACGCAGCATAGGCAACAATCGCGATCAGCGATATCATCTGTGTCACAAGGGATGCGAGCGCCGCGCCAAACAGGCCCAGTTCCGGCGCACCCCAGTTGCCGAAGATCAGCATGTAGTCCACCACGCCATTGGTCACCGCCGCCGTCAGCGTGACCCAGAGAACGACCTGTGTACGTTCAAGTGCGGCGAGGTAGGATTTCAGGACCATCACCAGCAAGGCCGGAATGATCCCCCAGCAGGCCACCCGCAGATACTCCGCAGCCAGTTGCGCCACCAGAGGTTCCTGCCCCAGCAATTGAAGGATCGGGCGCGACCAGATCATCAGGGGCATGACCAGCAGGGCATAGGCAAGCGACAACCATAGCCCCATGCGCGTGGAGCGTCGGACGCTGATCTCATCGCCCGATGCCTCGGCGGCGGCCACCATCGGCATCACCGCCAGCGCGAACCCACCGCCCAGAATGAAGAGCACGAAGAAGTAGGTCGACGCCAGCGTCACCGCTGCAAGTTCGTTCACCCCATACCAGCCCAGCATCACCGTATCGACAAGGCCGATGGCGAACTGCGCAAGGTGCCCTCCGACAAGCGGCAGGCCCAGCACCAAGATGGCCTTGATATGGCCGGGATATGTCATTGCAGCGCTCATGAGAATTCTGCAGTAGGGCAGATCATACCCCCCCGGCAAGAGCGAGAATGGCAAAAAGGGCGCGCGCCCGGCGACTGCGATCACATGTGAATCACGCGGTCCCACGCGTCGAGAACGGATTCATGCATCATTTCGCTGAGGGTCGGGTGCGGGAAGACCGTATTCATCAAATCCTCTTCGGTGGTTTCGAGCTGCCGCCCCACCACGTACCCCTGAATGAGTTCCGTCACCTCTGCCCCCACCATGTGTGCGCCCAGCAATTCGCCGGTCCTGGCGTCAAACACCGTCTTGATCATGCCTTCGGGTTCGCCGAGGGCGATAGCCTTGCCATTGCCGATAAAGGGAAAGCGCCCGACCTTGATGTCATACCCAAGCTCTTTTGCCCTGGCCTCGGTAAAGCCGACGGAGGCCACCTGTGGCTGGCAATAGGTACATCCGGCAATGCTCTCCGGTTTGACCGGATGCGGATGCTTGCCCGCAATTAACTCGGCGACCATCACCCCTTCGTGGCTGGCCTTGTGCGCAAGCCAGGGCGCGCCGGCGATGTCGCCAATGGCATATAGCCCGTCAACGCCGGTCCGGCAGTATTCATCGACCACCACATGCGTCCGGTCGATCTTGACCCCAAGCGCCTCGAGCCCGAGGTTCTCGACATTGCCGACGATGCCGACCGCCGAAATCACCGTGTCAAACTCATGCGCCTCGGTCTTGCCGTTGGTCTCGATATGCGCGGTGACCTTGCCCTTGCCCCGGTCGAGTTTCTTGACGGCAGCCTTTTCCCTGATCGTCATGCCCTGCTTGGTGAATTGCTTGCTGGCAAACGCGCTGATCTCGGCATCCTCAACGGGCAGGATCCGGTCCATCACCTCGACAACCGTCGTGTCCGCCCCCAGCGTATTGTAGAAGCTGGCGAATTCAATGCCGATCGCACCCGAGCCGATGACCAGCAGTTTCCCGGGCATCCGAGCCGGTTGCAGCGCATGTTTATAGGTCCAGACCAGATCGCCGTCGGCCTCAATCCCCGCTAGTTCTCGCGCCCGCGCGCCGGTGGCCAGAACGATGTGCTTGGCGGAAAGCTCCTCCTGTCCCTTGTCGGTCTTGACGCTGACCTGACCCTTGCCGGTCAGCGCGGCCTCGCCCATCACTGTGGTAACTTTGTTCTTTTTCATCAGATGCCCGATGCCACCCGACAATTGCCCTGCCACATCTCGGCTGCGTTTGACGACGGCGTCGAGATCATAGCCGACCTTGTCCGCCTTGAGGCCGAATTCTGCGGCCCGCTCCATGAGATGAAACACCTCGGCGCTGCGCAGCATCGCCTTGGTCGGGATACAGCCCCAGTTGAGACAGATACCGCCCATATGCTCGCGCTCGACAATGGCCACGTTCAGACCCAGCTGCGCACCGCGAATGGCGGCGACATACCCGCCGGGACCCGCCCCGACAACGATCATATCATAGGATTTGGCGGCCATGTTTTACCTTGCTGTCAGAAGGGGTTGAACCAGTAGAGGACAGCCTAGCAACTGCCTCCCATCATTGCAAAGATATCAGCGTGCCGCCTCAAGATTGCGGTGGTCACCTGCCGGTCGCGTGGTAGTCTGACGTGGAAAAATCCGGAGCGACGCAATGGGAAAGACCCTGAAAGACCTGTTTCTCGCAGTGCTGAACGCCACCCTGATCCTGGTCGCGCTGTGCCTGTTCTTGCTGCTGACGCTGGCCAACAGGGCCAATTCGTTGACCGAGACCTTTGCAGAGCATCTTCAGATCGTGGCACCGCTTCAGGAAAGCGTTCAGACGACCGGGGCCGAGTTGGCGGCGTTGCGCGCTGATCTTGCAGAAATGAAAAACCAATCGGGAGAGGATTCATCGGCCACAATGGCGCGCATTCAAGATCGCGTGGAACAGATGGAGGCCAAGTTGGCCGACATGCAAGGCTCCCTTGCAGAGTTGCGCGCTGCGCCCAACCGCCTGTTGGATCATGCGATTCAAAAGGCCGGTGCCCAGGCCGTCATCAGCGTCACCCGCATCCGGGGATGTGTGCCCGCAGATGATGTATCACCACCGAGCTAGGCGTCGGTCGCCTAGCCTGCCTGCTGCATCTCACGCACCGTATTGCCATAGCCACCGGCGGTGACGTAAGCGGTTTCCGGCGCACTTGATGGCCGGGACAATGCATCGTTGCGATACGGGAAACGGCCGAACTTGCGGATCACCTCGCGATGCGCCCGCGCGTGCAACAGGTTGGATGCACCGTATTCCGGCATCCGTTCGCACATCAGACGAACGCATCGTTCCTGATCACACAGGTTTTCCGAGTGCATCATCGGCAGGTAAAAGAACTGCCGCGCCGGCTCACTTATTCGCATGTCCCAACGTCTGTCGACACAGGCCTTGGCCACCGCAAGCGCCGCATCGTCGGTCGAAAAGGCCTTGCTGCTGCCTCGGAACATGTTGCGGGGGAATTGATCTGTCAGGATGACATAGGCCAGAGACCCGCCAGGGTATGTAAGCCAGAGCGAGAACCGCCCGTCTCGTGCGCCTTCCCAGGAGGGTCCGAACCTTCGCGTGATTTCGCTGTCCAGATCGTTGTCTTGGGCGTACCAACCGGCTTCACCCACATCGTCCAACCAAAAACTCAGTACATCTTCAGGGCCAACCATGGTCCACTCCCTACTCTCTCAACATCCCCTTCCAAGTCACGCCTTCATTGAAACCTATTTACGGGATTATTACAGTAACAATTTACTACACTCGGGAAATTGTCAGCGTGAATGTGGCGTTTCCGTCACCTGATCATCCTCCAGATCGGCCTCGATGGCCAACTCCTGCGCATACTCAACAGCCACATATGTCGACGATGGGTACATCGCTGCAATGCTGCCGGTTTCCTCGATCGGCACCGCCGGGCGGCGGGTGCTGCGATACGCAGCATAGATTGCAAGCACAAACAACAACCCCGCCATGAACAGAAAGAAGCCCGGTGGCCCAATGACGTCATCATCCATCAGCCAGCCGATGATCAGCGGCCCGGTGATCGCACCCAACCCGTTGATAAACACCAGACCGCCCGAGGCCGCGGCCATATCTTCGTGATCGAGATAGTCATTGGTATGTGCAAGCAGCAGCGAATAAAGCGGATTGCTGAGACCACCGATCAGGAACGCGCCGAGCAGCAGAAACGTGAAATCGGAACCGAACAGCATCCCGATGCAGGCACCAATGCCGCCACAGCCTGATACGGCGAGGATCAACAGCCGCCGATCCATGCGATCCGATATCCAGCCCAGGGGATATTGCAGCAACATTGCCCCGATATAGAAGGTCGCCACAAAGATCGAAATCTGCGCCACGCTCAGCCCGGCCTTGGCACCGAAAACCGCGCTCATCCCGAATTGCGAGGCGAAGACTCCCCCCAGCAAGAACATCCCCACACAACCTAGCGGTGAGATTTTCAACAATTCCCGCAAAGTCATGGGTTTTGTTGTGTCAAACGCGGGAGTCGGGCTGATCGAAAGGAGAATCGGCGCAAACGAAATCGAAATCAACACCGACGCGATAACAAAGGTGACAAACCCCGCCGGATCACCCACCAGCATCAGCGCCTGGGCGGACACGATGCCGACCATCTGCACGATCATGTAGAGTGATAGCGCCTGACCGCGTGTTTCGTTGGTTGCCGAGTTGTTCAGCCAGCTTTCCGCAGTCACGTACACGCCGGAGAAACAAAAGCCGATGATGACACGGCCCAGGGCCCAGGCGATCGGATCGGTGAAGGTCGGATAGAGGATCATCACCGCGGAAATGAACGATGCCAGCGCCGCAAAGACACGCACATGCCCGACCCGGCGGATCATTTCCGGAGCCAGTCGCGATCCGCCGAGAAAGCCGAGAAAGTAGGATGACATCACGATCGACATCTGTAGCGTCGAGAACCCTTCGATCTCGCCACGCACACCAAGCAACGTGCCCTGAAGGCCGTTTCCAACCATCAGCAGCATCATGCCCAAAAGCAACGCCCACGAGCTCGACAGGACCTGTAACATCTCGCACCTCCGGTATCTGGCATTGCGGCTTAGGGGTCAGGTATCGCGGATCAGACCGGACGCGTCCCCCTTGGCAGCGACACACCGTGAGTCGCAAGAGGCAATTTCAGTCGTTTTGCGGGATCAGCAGCGAGGCATCGCCATAAGAGAAAAACCGATAGCCCTCCTGCACCGCGTGATCATAGATCCGGCCAATCCGACCCTGACCCATCAATGCCGCAACAAGCATCAGCAGTGTCGATTTCGGCAGATGAAAATTTGTCATCAGCGCATCCGTGACATGAAACCTGAAACCGGGATAGATAAAGATGTCGGTGTCCCCTTCCCAGGCCGCGATCTCGCCGCTGCGCGCCGCCGTTTCGATCAGGCGCAGGGCGGTGGTGCCCACCGGAACGATCCGGCCCCCCGCTGCGCGGGTGGCGGCGATTTCGGATGCGGCCTCGGCGCTGACCCGCCCCCATTCCGCGTGCATCTTGTGGGTGGTGACATCGTCGACCTTGACCGGCAGGAACGTCCCCGCCCCCACATGCAATGTCACTTCGGTGAAGTCCACGCCCCTCGCCCGCAACGACGACAACAGCGCCGCGTCAAAATGCAACGACGCCGTCGGCGCGGCGACCGCGCCGGAATTGCGGGCAAAGACGGTTTGATAGTCGGTCTTGTCACGCTCATCCGCGGCGCGCTTGGCGGCGATGTAGGGCGGCAACGGCATGGCACCGGCTTTGGCCAGTGCGGCATCGAATGCATCGCCCGTCAGGTTGAAGCGCATCATCCCCTGCCCGTCTGCCACATGGTCCAGCTCTGCGGCCAGCCCAGCGGCAAAGGTAACGACTTCGCCGGGTTTCAGCTTTTTCAGAGGTTTGATCAGTGCCGCCCATGTTCCGTCGGCGCGTGGCTCGAGCAGTGTGACTTCAATACGGGCGCTGGTTTGCCCCTGCGCGCTGGTGCGGAGGCGCGTACCGCTCAGGCGCGCCGGGATGACGCGGGTATTGTTCAGCACCAGCCGGTCTCCCGGGCGCAACCAGTCAGGCAGGTCACGCACCCCAGCATCGGTGATCTCATCCCCTTGCGCCACCAGCAGACGCGCGGCGCTGCGCGGCACCGCAGGACGGGTCGCGATGCGGTCATCGGGCAGGTCAAAATCAAAATCGCTCAGCTTCATCGGTGTGATCCAGTCAGGCGCTTGGAGTGGTCGGGAGTCGCTGGCTTTTATCTGCGGGTGAAAAGGGCTGCAATGGACCGAGGCGTCGGTCGTCAACGTCCCGCCCCTGCATCATCCGGCGTGATGTGCGGTTTTGCGGTGGGCGGTGGGGCGAACTCATCCACCGGTGGCGGTGCCCTGCGCAGGATGTCGCGCAAAAAGCCGGGCGTCAGACCGGAAAGCGGGTTGATGCCCACCTTGGGGTTCTTTGCCGGCCCGGTCAGGGTGTAGTTGAATCCGAACACGCCTTCGCCCTTGCGCGCAATGAGGTTCCCGACCTGATTGACCAGGTACAATGGCGATATGACACCCTGCATCCGCAACGTCCCGCTTGGCACGTCAAAGGTGCCATCCATCGACAGCCCCATCGCCGGGCCCGTCGCACTGCTTTCAAAAACTGTGACCTTGGAGGGGCCAAGTCGGAACTTGGCCTCGACGTTCGAAAACTGGATACCCTGCCCGGACATCTCATCCAGCAATCCGACGACGCTGATCGCATTGAGGAGCGCCGCTATGGCCGGGGCGTCGTGCACCTGGGTGTTGGTGATTTGAAGGGTGCCATCGAACTGCCCAGTTCGCACCCCGGGGCGCAGCGACATGTCAAAGTTGCCTCCCCGCGCCATCGTCAGCAAACCGGCAGAGCGCACGACTCCACCGGCGTCGCCTGAACGAATGCGAACCGCGCTGCGGCCCGATTGCGGTTGAACTTCACCGGAAACTTCTGTTTGGCCATTGACCTTGCCGCGGAACGGCCCCTTGACCCCGCCGGTGGTGCTGAATTTTCCGGTAAAGTCGGTGAGCGAGATCGTGTCTGTCACCTGTAGCCGATCCAGGGCGACGTCCATCCTGCCGCTCTCACCGCCGGACCCGCTCCCGAATGTTGCCTTGCGCACGTCCAGCGTACCGCTGAGGATTCGGATATCCGGAGGCGCGCTGCCCCGTCCGACCAGTTCGACCCCCGCATCGAGCCACCCATTCAACCGCACCGAGCTCAGCAATGCGCGATCCAGCCCGCCGCCCGGCCGGTTCGTGATTGCCCCGTTGGCAGTCAGCCCCGAGGCCTGGAGCACAAGCCGATCAATGCGGGTCTGGTCTCCGACAATTCCCGCGATTTCCAGTTTCCCGGTCACGGACGCGGGTTTCGCCCAGCCAAGCGGTGGCATCGAAAGGCCGACGCCGCGCAGGTCGGATGACAGTTTCAATTCCGGCGGCTTGCCCGCACCCAGAACCATCGAGAATTCAGCGCTGCCCTTGCCCGACACGCTGCCCTTGGGCAGTCCGATCCCGAACGTGTCAACCACACGCGACGACAGTTCGATAGTGCCATCCAGCTGGCTCGCCTTGGGTGCGTCCTTGCCCAAGGGTTGCTGCCAGCGTACCGACACCGGAACCGGGCCGATGTTCCCGTCCCCGGACACGCCGATCCCGTCCTGATCTCCGACAATCTCCATCTCCGCTGCACGGACAGTCTGGCCCGGAACCAACACCGTGCTCTGGACATCTGTAATTACACCGCTGAGATGGAATTCGAGTTCTTCAAACGGCACCTTCGGCTTCATTGGCAGCGCCAATGTCCCAGCCAGCCGTGCCTGACCATCAGCCATGTCAACCGGCAATGGCGTATCCTTGAGGACCGCCAGTGGCGGACGGTTCAGAAGCGACATCAGCGATGTCACCGATCCCGCGCCCTGCACTCGCACCACGGCAGGCGTGTCCGGCTTGACGGCCATTTCGGGAATGATGAATGACGTACCGGTGACATCGACCGCGCCACCTTCGTCGGCAATGATCTGCCCGGCGGTGGCGGTGGCGACAAACCGGTCATCCTCGATCGTGACCTGCCCGCGCGCGCCGGAGATCGGTGGCAACGTCTTGAGGAATTTCACCTCGGTGTCGTCATAGCTGAAATCCAGATAGACGTTGGGTCGCTCACCCGGGTTGATCCGCAAGGCAAACCCGATGTCCTGCAGGACGCCTCCGGAAATGTTCTCGTTCACCCACTTGCGAGGTTTCGGCGCGGCGCGATCCGGCCAGAGCTGTTTCAGCCGCTCGGGCGTCAACCGGTCCATGCTGCCATCGACCGCCAGCCGCCAACCTTCGGAGTGCGCATCAAGATTGCCCGAGAGATGCATTTGACTGTCCTGCTGCGTGATCAACATCTCACCCAGCGTCACCCGGAACGGAGCCAGCTGTAGCCTGAAATCCGCGGATGTTCTGGGGATTTCTACCGGGGTTTCGTACAAATCGTCAGGGTTCAGCGACAGGTCGGTCAAAGTAAGCTGCCCGATCAGATCGCTGAAGGCGCCAGACTCGATCCCCAGATATGCGCGGCCTTCGGCAGTGCCCGTCCCCCAGGCGCTCGCGACCGAGACCTCATCAAATATCAGCACCTGATCCCTGGGCGCATAGGTAAAGTAGCTGCGCGCGCCGTCAAAGGGGACCGGCCGGGTCGCATCGGTCGGTTGTACAACCCCCGCCCCGATCTGCAGCGTCGCCGACAAGGGGCCAAGTGCGCCGTCGCTGTCGACGCTGGCGCGCAACGCGCCTGAAATCGGTGCGCGCAACACGTCGAGCCAGGCCAGGGCCACGGATTGTGCGGCAATATCCTGTGCCGCGATCTGCGACACTGTCACGCCGATTTCGGCCTCTGTCTCGCCGATGCGGCTGACATAATTCATCGCGACAGCACCGGCGTTGGCGCCGCCGCTGAGCAGGGAAAAGCTGCTGGCGATGCGCAGATCGTCGATGTCACGGTTCAGCGTGATCTGACCGCCATCCAGCGTCCAGCTCCGGTTCTGGCGCAAGTCATCATAGCGCAGGGTCAGCGATTTCATCTCGACAGAGACAAGCGACGAAAGCGGAGGAGATGTCAGTCGGCGGTCCCACTCTTCGATCAGTTCGGGAATGCTCGCGGCCTCGCGGACCACGGATGACTGCTGTCCAAGTGCAAGCGACAACTTGCCGTCAGCCTTGCGCCTCAGGGTGATGAACGCGCCGCTCAGCGAAATCGACTTGGGCTGGATGCGCCCGCGCAACAGCGGACGCATCGCGAGACTGGCCTGCGCATCGGCAAGCTGGACGATGGGTCGGCCATCGGCCGCGCTGAGCGTGACATCGCGCAGGCGCACCCGTGGACGCCAGCCGCGATTGACCACCATTTCGACATCGCCAAACGCGATCTGAAGACCGCCCAGGTTCTCTTCGATTCGTGTTTCGATCCGACTGCGCAACCAATCCGGCATGGTCAGGGTCTGGCCAATTCCCCAGAGCGCGAAAACGCCAACCAGAACCGCCAGTACAGAGGCGCTGTATACGGACCAAATCCCCATCCGGCGCCTGCGCGACCGGCGGCGCGGCGGCTTTGCGCCCGCTTGGTTGTCGGTTTTGGGCTCTGTCGTCATGAAAACCGGTCTGCGCGCCTTTTCGTTTTGCCGGAACAACCTATTGTCGATCGTATCTCTGACTCAATCATACGGAATTCGCTCATGCCTGACGTCAACGACCTCGCCCCCGACTTTGCTCTGCCCTGCACCGGCGGCGGAACCATCCGTCTTTCTGAACTGCGTGGTCAGACGGTTGTTCTCTTTTTCTATCCCCGTGATGATACGCCGGGCTGCACCAAGGAATCCATCGGATTTTCTGACGCGCACCATGCCTTTTCTGATGCCGGGACGGCGGTGTTCGGCATTTCCAAGGACAGCCTGTCAAGCCACGACAAATTTGCCGCCAAACACGGATTGGGCGTGCCACTCTTGTCAGACGAGAACGGCCAGACCTGCGAAGATTACGGCGTCTGGAAAGAGAAAAAGATGTACGGCAAGACGTTCATGGGCATTGAACGCACGACCGTGTTGATCGACCCGGACGGGCAGGTCAGTCACATCTGGCGCAAGGTCAAGGTCCCCGGTCATGTCGACGAGGTCCTGGCCACCCTAAAGCAAGGCTAGCCATAGGTAGGGCGACGGCTGTGGGTTAAAGGCCACTATTATGGTGTGTCGAGGTACAGAAGTGACAGATTTGCCTACACAGCCGCGCCTTTCTGGCGTACCGAAACGCAGTATCTGTGCCAGTTGGGCGGTCTTGTTCAAATCGGCGTATCCGACGAGTTGATGTCTTAAGTGCGGGAGAGCCCAAATGCTCCGAACCTACAATGCCTTTTCTATCATTGCCGACACAGGTGTCGCGACGTTGGCACGCCTTCACCGCAGCGTGCGTCTGGCGATCATGTTTCTCGCGGGCGCATTCATGTTGACCGCATGCGAGCGGGAATGGTCAACCGACTATGACGAGCCGCTTTCGAGTGCCGCCACCGCGAACTGGCGTGTGAGCAGTGTTCAAGTCTCTGTGCCTGACACGTTGACCGTATCGGATGTGAACAGGTTCTTCGTCGAAGCAGACATCGTGTGGCACGGCGACCCTGCCGGCGACCGGCGCGCGCAGGTCAAGGCGATCACGACGGCGGGTGTGCAAGAGGCCGCACGGGGTCTGAACGGCTCTCGCCCGGTGGTTCTGGACGTCACGGTTCTGCACTTTCACGGCGTGTCCCCGATCACGGTGGCGCGCGCCCCGGGCGCCGTCCACAATATGAAATTTGCGGCGCAGGTTCGCGATGCGCGCACCGGCGCAACCTTGACCGAACCAACCCTGATCCTGGCCGAAATGCCGGCACTGGTGGGTGAAGCGGCATATTACGCGGCACAGTTCGGACCGACTCAGAAAGAGCGCGTAACGGCACATATCGCCGCGACCTTCAGCGGCTGGTTGGGAACCGGGCCAGACAATCGCGGCAGCTTTATCAGCGTCGGAAAATGAAGACCCTGCCTGCGTTGCGCGGCGCGTGACACTCTCCCTTGCCCAGATGGCGACCGAGGTTCTTCAGACCGCTGACGGCCGCGAAAAGACAAGAGTGTCGCGACAGCACGCGGCGCGCTGGTTTTCCGCTCGCCATGGTCAGACGAATGACATTCCGGTCGGCACGGCGACGCCGCCAATGCACCCGTCTCGGCCACCGCAGCCAGAGTTGCTCTCGCCGCGCGACGTTCCCCGCAGGCGTCCGGGCAGCCCCGCTGGCCGGGTCGCACTCCTGCATGCTGTTGCCCATATCGAACTGAACGCAGTCGATCTGCATTGGGACATCATTGCGCGGTTCACCGACGTCCCGATGCCGATCGGGTTCTATGACGACTGGGTCAGGGCAGCCGACGAGGAAAGCAAGCATTTCAACCTGATGTGTGATTGCCTTGAAGCGTTTGGCAGCCACTATGGCGCCCTGCCCGCCCATGCGGGCATGTGGCGCGCAGCCGAGGATACCGCGGAAGATTTCATGGGGCGCCTTGCCGTTGTTCCGATGGTACTCGAAGCGCGTGGTCTGGATGTGACCCCGGGCATGATCGAACTGTTTCGCAAGGCCGGGGTCGAGCAGGCCGTCGCTGCGCTGGAAACGATCTATGCCGAAGAGGTTGCGCATGTCGCCTACGGGTCCAAGTGGTTCCATTTCCTTTGCGGTCGCCACGATGTTGATCCGCGAGAGGTCTTTCACGATCTGGTAAGACGCTATTTCCACAGTCCGCTCAAGCCGCCGTTCAACGAGGAAAAGCGCGCAGAGGCAGGTATTCCACCCGATTTCTACTGGCCGCTGACAGAGCGACAAAACAACGCGGAGTGAAACGGGCCGCTTTCCCTGGACGGCAATCCCTTGCCGATCCACAGCCGCAAAGCCATTGATTTCGGCAAGATTTCGCCGGTTTCGCGCAATCTGTCCGCTACGCGCCTGTTACAGGTTCGGCGAACTTGCTCAGGACAGACGCTATGTTTAATGACCGCTAAGGCGCGAGGCCTACGCTGTCTCGGTTGCCGCCACGAGGGATGGAATTAGGGATGAGCGCGTGCGCACCAGGCTTGCGATAAGGATACATGCGGCGATGGAACGCTTGTTCCCCGAGCGCCGGGTCTTCCTCAAATCTGATGAGGATACGCGTTTTGTCCGGCTTCGGCCGATGACTCAGCTGTTGATCGGCGCAGGCATGTCTGCTGTTGTCGCCTGGGCCATCATCGCAACGGCAGTTCTGCTCATGGACAGCATCGGGTCCGGCAATTTTCGCGAACAGGCCAAGCGCGAACAGGACATGTACCAGGACCGGCTGAATGCCTTGGCATTGGAACGCGACGCCCGTGCCGAAGAGGCTTTGGCGGCGCAACAGCGGTTCAATGCGGCCCTTGGCCAGATCTCGATCATGCAATCCGAACTGCTTGCCTCGGAAACCCACCGGCGCGAACTGGAAACCGGGATCGAAGTGATCCAGGCAACCCTGCGCGACACCATGGGTGACCGTGAATTGGCGCGAACGGAACTGGCGGCACTGCAAGCGGAGCAGACCACGCCCGGAACGGCACAGACCTCCAACAGCGGCTCGCCCGCGCCGATCAACTTCATGGCCGATGCGCTGGCGCAAACGGCAAATGAACGCGACCAGATCCTGGAAAATGCCCGGCATGCACTCGAACGGGCCGCCGAGCTGGAGCATGACCTGAAACTGAAAGAAGAACAAAACGACCAGATTTTCCGGCAGCTTGAAGAGGCAATGACCATTTCGGTTGCGCCTCTCGACAAGATGTTCCGCACCGCAGGCATGCCCACCGACAAGATAATCGAGCAGGTTCGCCGCGGGTATAGCGGCCAGGGCGGTCCCTTGACACCCCTGTCCTTTACCACCCGCGGCGAAGACGAACCGACTGTGGATGAGTTGCGGACCAACCGCATCCTCGCGCAGATGGACCTGCTGAACATGTATCGAATCGCTGCCGAACGCGCGCCGTTTGCGAGCCCGATCAAGGCCGCCGTTCGATACACCAGCGGATTCGGATATCGGCGCGACCCCAAGACCGGTGGCCGGCGGATGCACAACGGGTCGGATTTCGCAGGCCCGTCGGGCACGGATATTCTGGCGACGGCGGATGGCATTGTGACCCATGCGGGTTGGCAATCGGGCTTTGGCAGACTGATCAAGATCCAGCACGATTTTGGCATCGAAACCCGATATGCCCATAACTCGCGCATTCGCGTCAGGAAGGGTCAAAGGGTCTCGCGTGGCGATCACATTGCTGATATGGGTAGCACCGGACGGACGACCGGCACCCATCTTCACTACGAAGTTCGGGTGAATGGGACGCCTGTAAACCCCATGATCTACATCAAGGCTGCAAGTAATGTTTTCGAAGAGCAAGATAAACGAACCGGGCTCAAAAACGACCGATGACGCGAAGACGGCGGCGCCCTCTGCGGGGCCTGCTGCACCATCATCGACAGGTGACTACAAGGCCAGCGCGCCCAAGGCAAAGCCCCCCGCATCGACCCTGTCTGCAGACCTGCATGTCACAGGCAATCTCAAGACAACCGGAGACATCCAGGTCGAGGGCACCGTCGAGGGCGACATCCGCGCTCACTTGCTGACCATCGGCGAGACAGCGACGATCAAAGGAGAAGTGATCGCGGATGATGTGGTGATCAACGGTCGAATCGTTGGTCGCGTTCGTGGCCTGAAGGTCCGCCTGACATCGACCGCACGGGTCGAGGGCGACATCATCCACAAGACCATCGCGATCGAGAGCGGCGCGCATTTCGAAGGCTCCGTGCAGCGTCAGGATGATCCGCTGAACCCCGGCGGCGCAGGCAAGGCACAGGGTGCAAACCCCGCTGCCGCCAAGGTTATGTCGCAGGGCTGAGCCCCAGAGAAGGGAATGCACTATGGGCGCCGCATGTGACTGCGGGCCCTTTGCCAGAAGTATGGTAGGTCGCACCCGATTGCCGAGGCGGCCTACACGCGCTCACCGGTTGCCGACTGTTGGTTCCCAGACGCCTTCAAGATGCGATGCCTCGTGATCTCCGGGCCAAGGAGGCATCGTGATACAAATGAACTTCAGAGGCTGCAGCCCAACGTTTCGGTATTGAAAGGCTGTTCCGACGGGGATGTCAATTGAGACGCCAGGTACAAGGCTGGTGACCCTCTCCTCATCCCCCTCTCGCCGCCAAATCTCTCCATCACCTTCCAGAACAAACCAGAACTCACTGACATTTTCATGAACAGTTGCCCGGTTGATCTGACCTGCGGGAACGGTGCTGTGGATCATGTTTCCCGTCGTTCCATCCATGATGAAACGAATGTCTGCACCGGCAGGCGATTTTGCATCTGCCTCCAGTGGCAAAGTTGTTTCTTTCATGAAGGCGCTCCAAAGCGTTTAGCCTGGTAAGAGCGGCGGGCTCGGTCAAGAGCGGCATATTCCCGCCCAGCTGACTGCCATGAAAAAACGGAGCCTCGCAGACGATTGCGAGGCTCCGCTTCCTTGTTGGACCGATACACCCAACGCGCCTGTCCTGACACGAGAACCCATCTGACACGGGCTTGACCGAGACACGGCGCCTTTTTCGTTTCGGCGAAGGGTGCCTGGATCAGTCGATGACCGTGACCGATTTCATCACATCAGGCGCGCCAACAACGCTGCCGTTTCTGCCCTCGCCGCGCTTGATCGCGTCGACGACATCCATACCCTCCGTGACACGCCCGATCACGGTATATTCACCGTTCAGGAAATGACCTTCATCGAACATGATAAAGAACTGGCTGTTGGCGCTGTTGGGGTCCTGCGAACGGGCCATACCGACAACGCCCCGATCAAACGGGACATCCGAAAACTCGGCGGCCAGATTGTCCCGGTCAGATCCCCCCATGCCCGCACGGCTCATATCACCACCAAGCTTGCCGAATTCGACATCCCCGGTCTGGGCCATGAAGCCGTCTATGACGCGATGAAACGCCACGTCATCGTAGGCCCCTTCGGACGCCAGCGCGGTGATCTGTTCCACGTGGCCGGGTGCAAGGTCTTCCAGCAGATCGATGGTAACGGTCCCGTTGGCCCCTTCACCTTCGATCTCGACCTGAAGTCCGGTCGCCAGTGCGGGGCTGGCCAAGAGCGCAAAAACCGCAGCAAGCTTATGCATCGGCGGCCACCTTGACGCTGATCATCCGATCCGGGGACGCAGGCGGCTCGCCTCGCGTGATGGCATCAACATGTTCCATGCCTTCGATCACGCGGCCATAGACCGTGTATTGACCATTGAGAAAGCTGTTGTCCTTGAAGTTGATGAAAAACTGCGAGTTGGCGCTATTGGGATTTTGCGACCGGGCTGCACCCAGGGTTCCACGGTCATGGGGCAGCTTCGAGAATTCCGCCGGAAGATCATCCATGTCCGAACCGCCGGTGCCTGCCCGGCCGATGTTGAATCCGTCTTCCATGTCGCCATGCTGTACATCGCCGGTCTGGGCCATGAAGCCATCGATCACGCGGTGAAAGCAGACATTGTCATAGGCACCGGCGCGGGCCAGGTCCTTCATCCGCTGGGTATGCAGCGGCGCGACATCGGCCAGAAGCTCGATGGTGACGGTACCGTCTTTCAGTTCCATCAGGATGGTGTTTTCGGGGTCTTTGATCTCGGCCATCTGGCCCTCCTGTCCAACTATGTTGCGCAGATATCTAAGGCCGGGACACGGGAATGCCAAGTGAGCCATTGACGATGAGCAGAAATGTGAGAAAAAGCGCCAGACTTCATCAGAGCACGGGGATAGGCCAATGAGCTGGAATACGCTGGACGACATGGACATCGCGGGAAAACGGGTTCTGGTGCGGGTTGATATCAACGTCCCCGTCGACGATGGCGCTGTCACGGACGACACCCGCATCCGGCGGGTGAAACCGACCATTGCCGACATTTTGGCGAAAGGCGGCAAGCCCATCCTGCTCGCCCATTTCGGTCGGCCCAAGGGCAAGCATGTTCCGGACATGTCCCTGCGTCTGCTGGTTCCGGCACTGGAAGCGAGGCTCGGCGCTCCGGTCGCCTTCTGTGCGGATTGCCGGGGTGACGCCGCCCAGGCGGCGATCGGAGCATTGGCAGACGGCTCGGTCCTTCTCCTGGAGAACACCCGGTTTCAGACCGGCGAAGAAAAGAACGACCCGGCGCTCGCGACAGAATTTGCGGAACTCGGCGATATCTACTGCAACGATGCGTTTTCGGCAGCACACCGGGCGCATGCCTCGACCGAAGGGGTGGCGCGATTGTTGCCTGCCTGTGCAGGTCGGTTGATGGAGGCGGAACTGACGGCCCTGGAAGCGGCCCTCGGCACACCGGAACGACCTGTCGCGGCGGTGGTTGGAGGGGCCAAGGTTTCGACCAAGCTCGACCTGTTGGGGAATCTCGTCGAAAAAGTCGACCACCTGATCATTGGCGGTGGCATGGCCAATACATTTCTCGCGGCCCAGGGCGTGAATGTAGGCAAATCCCTGTGCGAGCATGACATGACCGACACGGCGAACGCGATCCTGGGCAAGGCGGAGCGCACAGGCTGTACGATCCTCCTGCCCGTAGACGTTGTCGTCGCGCGTGAGTTCAAGGCAGGGGCGGCGAACCAGACGGTGCCCGCCGATCAATGCCCGGACGACTCGATGATTCTGGACGCGGGTCCGGAAACAGTGCGCCAGATCGCAGCGGTATTGGACACGACAAAAACGCTGATCTGGAACGGCCCGATGGGCGCCTTTGAAATCGAGCCGTTTGACGCGGCGACCAATGCCGCCGCGCGTCAGGCGGCCGCGCAGACGCGCGCGGGACGGCTGACAAGCGTCGCCGGAGGCGGTGACACCGTGGCCGCCCTGAACCAGGCCGGCGTAGCCGGTGATTTCACCTATATCTCGACCGCGGGCGGCGCATTCCTCGAGTGGATGGAGGGCAAGACACTGCCAGGTGTCGCCGCATTGCAAACCTGATTCTATTCGGCATCCACCAGCGGACCCATGGCAGCGGCAGGTCTGTTCGCGCTAACGCGATTGCAACCTGCAAGGCCCTGTCTTAAACCCTTGCAGGATCCCAACGATTCCCCGCGTGGGCCAAAACCAGCAAGGTGAATTGACCCATGGCAGACACACGTCAAACCGAACAGATGACCTCGGGCAAGGGTTTTGTCGCGGCACTCGATCAGAGCGGCGGCTCAACTCCCAAGGCACTGAAGCTCTATGGTGTGGACGAAAGCGCCTATGGTTCGGAGTCCGAGATGTATGATCTGATCCATAAGATGCGCAGCCGGATCATCACCTCGCCCGTCTTCAGCGGCGAGCACATTGTCGGGGCAATCCTGTTTGAACAGACCATGGACCGCGACATAGATGGCATTCCGACCGCGCAGTATCTCTGGGAAAAACGCTCGGTGGTGCCGTTCCTGAAGATCGACAAGGGATTGCTCGACGAGGCAGATGGTGTGCGGCTCATGAAGCCGATGCCAGGTCTGGACGATTTGCTCGACCGGGCCGTTTCCAAGGGCATCTTTGGCACCAAGATGCGTTCGGTGATCGACGGCGCCTCTGCCAGCGGTATCGCGGCAATCGTGGCACAGCAATTCGAGATCGCGGGCCAGGTCTTGGCCAAGGGATTGATCCCGATCATCGAACCCGAAATCACCATCACCATCAGCGCCAAAGCCGAGGCCGAGGCGATCCTGCTTGCAGAATTGACCAAGCACGTGGATGCAATGCCCGCCGACCAACAGGTCATCCTGAAACTGACCTTGCCGGAAACCGCCAACACCTATGCGTCGCTGGTCGACCATCCCCGTGTCATGCGGGTGGTGGCGCTTTCTGGCGGCTATTCGCGCGACGAGGCCAACGCGCGGTTGAGCGTAAATCACGGCGTGATCGCTTCGTTCTCCAGGGCGCTGACCGAAGGGCTGTCGGCAGGCCAACCGGACGCCGCGTTCAATGAGGCCCTGGGCGACACCATCACCCGCGTCTATACCGCCTCTGTCGCCGGCTGAACCCCTGCCCTGCGGCCTTTTGGCCACGGGATCAGAATTTCCGATTCGCGCATGCCCCTCCCCATAAACAGGGATTCACAAGCCGATTCGCCTATGCCATAGTGCACCGAGAACGCCCGCAAAGGGCGCAGATGAGGCAGTGCAGTTTGACCCGCTCGACGCGCCCCGGCTTTGGGGCCCTGATCTATTTCGCAGCGACCTTTGCGTTGTGTGCCTATTTCACCTTTGCCGCCGTGCAAGGTGATTTTGGCCTGTTCCGCCGTGTCGAGATTTCCGCCGAGGCGGATGCATTGCGTCAGACTCTGACCCGGCTGGAAGCCGAAATCGCGTCGGCCGAGAACCTGACCCACCGCCTGTCAGACGAATATCTCGACCTCGACCTGCTCGATCAGCAGGCGCGGTCAGTGCTGGGGTTGCTGCGTGCCGACGAGATCGTGATCCGCTAGACTCCGCTCGCGTCAATTTCACTCGCCATCCGACGCCAGAGCCGTTATCCATAGTTTAGCATTAAACTATCACTACGCAGGGGGGAGTGCACCGCGATGGTCACGCGAAAGAGCACCAAGAAACCGAACGTTTCCGCCGAAGAGTTGAAGACGTTTTATCGTGAGATGCTGTTGATCCGGCGGTTCGAGGAAAAAGCAGGCCAGCTCTATGGCATGGGACTGATCGGCGGCTTCTGCCACCTCTATATCGGCCAGGAAGCCGTGGTTGTGGGCCTCGAGTCTGTCGCGGAAGACGGCGACAAGCGCGTCACCTCGTATCGCGACCATGGTCACATGCTGGCGTGCGGGATGAGTCCGGATGGCGTCATGGCCGAGCTGACCGGGCGTGAAGGCGGCTATTCCAAAGGCAAGGGTGGCTCCATGCACATGTTTTCCAAGGAAAAGCACTTTTACGGCGGTCATGGCATCGTCGGGGCGCAGGTTCCGATTGGCGCGGGGCTGGCCTTTGCCGACAAGTATCGCGAAAACGGCCGTGTGACCTTTACCTATTTCGGCGATGGCGCGTCGAACCAGGGGCAGGTTTACGAAACATTCAACATGGCCGCGCTGTGGGAGTTGCCTGTGGTCTTCGTGATCGAGAACAACCAGTACGCCATGGGCACCGCGCAGCAACGGTCGACCTCGACACCCGATCTCTACACGCGCGGCGGGGCGTTCGGCATTCCCGGCGAAATCGTGGACGGCATGAATGTCGTGTCGGTCAAGGAAGCAGGTGCCAAGGCGATTGCACACTGCCGCGCAGGCAAGGGCCCCTATATTCTCGAGGTCAAGACCTACCGCTATCGCGGCCACTCCATGTCGGATCCGGCCAAGTACCGCACCCGCGAAGAAGTGCAGAAGATGCGTGAAGAACGCGATCCGATCGAACAGGTGCGCAGCATGTTGCTGGCCGGCAAACACGCGACCGAGGACGACCTCAAGGCCATCGATAAGGACATCAAGAAGGTGATCAACGCCTCTGCCGAATTCGCCAAGGACAGCCCGGAACCGGCACTTGATGAATTGTGGACAGACATCTACGCCGACGTGGCGCCGCAGAACGCATAAGGAGGAGGACAGAAAAATGGCAACCGAGATTCTGATGCCCGCCCTGTCCCCGACGATGGAGGAAGGCACGCTGGCAAAATGGCTGGTCAAGGAGGGCGACACCGTATCCGCGGGCGACCTGCTGGCAGAGATCGAGACCGATAAGGCAACGATGGAGTTCGAGGCCGTCGATGAAGGCATTGTCGGCAAGTTGCTGGTTCCCGAGGGGACAGAGGGCGTCAAGGTGAACACCGCCATCGCGGTGCTGATCGAAGATGGCGAAGAGGTGGACGAGGCGCCAACAGCCAAGACCCCGTCCGAGCCCGCCGCTCCCAAGCAGCCGGACAGCAAGCCAGTCGCTGCCCCGGAACCCGCGCCGACACCCGAACCGGACTGGCCTGACGGTACAAAGCTCAAACAGCAAACCGTCCGCGAGGCGTTGCGCGACGCCATGGCCGAGGAAATGCGCGCCGATGATACCGTGTTTCTGATGGGCGAAGAGGTCGCCGAATATCAGGGGGCGTACAAGATCAGCCAGGGGTTGCTGGACGAATTCGGCAGCAAACGGGTGATTGATACACCGATTACAGAGCACGGGTTTGCCGGGGTCGCCGTTGGCGCTGCCTTTGGCGGATTGCGCCCGATCGTCGAGTTCATGACCTTCAATTTCGCCATGCAGGCAATGGACCAGATCATCAATTCGGCGGCAAAGACACTCTATATGTCGGGCGGCCAGATGGGCGCACCAATGGTGTTTCGCGGTCCCAACGGGGCAGCCGCGCGCGTCGCCGCGCAGCACAGCCAGGATTTCGCGGCATGGTTCATGCAGGTCCCCGGGCTGAAAGTGGCAATGCCTTACTCCGCCTCTGATGCCAAAGGCTTGCTCAAATCCGCGATCCGCGATCCGAACCCGGTGATCTTTCTGGAAAACGAAATCCTCTACGGACGCAGCTTTGATGTTCCGGTTCTGGATGATTTCACCGTGCCATTCGGCAAGGCCCGCATCTGGCAACAAGGCGACGACGTGACCATCGTCAGCTTTGGCATCGGGATGAAATACGCACTGGAAGCCGCCCAAAAACTTGCCGAGGACGAGATCAGCGCCGAGGTGATCGACCTTCGCACGCTGCGCCCGATGGATACCGGCGCAATCATCAGCTCGGTGATGAAGACCAACCGATGCGTCACCGTGGAGGAAGGCTGGCCACAGGGTTCGGTTGGAAGCTATATCAGTTCGGTCTTGATGCAGGAGGCGTTTGATTACCTTGATGCCCCGGTGATCAACTGCACCGGCAAGGATGTTCCGATGCCCTATGCCGCCAATCTTGAGAAACACGCGCTGGTCACCACCGACGAGGTGATCGCCGCCGTGAAACAAGTGACCTACAGGTGAGGAGCGCGCGATGACGACGAAAATCCTGATGCCCGCCCTGTCCCCGACGATGGAAGACGGCACGCTTGCAAAATGGCTGGTCAAGGAGGGCGACACCGTATCCGCGGGCGACCTCCTGGCCGAGATCGAAACCGACAAGGCAACGATGGAATTCGAAGCCGTTGACGAAGGTACGATCGGAAAACTGCTGGTTGCGGACGGCACCGAAGGAGTCAAGGTCAACACGCCGATTGCCGTGCTGCTCGAAGACGGCGAAACCGCAGATGACATTGGCGAGACCGCCTCGCAGGCCAGCCCCCCGGCCCAGAAAGATGCACCTGCTGCGACGGCAGATACCGCAAAGGTGATCGAGAGCCCGGCAGCACCTGCGCGCGATGGCGACCGTGTGTTTGCATCACCCTTGGCGCGCCGGATCGCGGCGGAAAAGGGACTCGACCTTCAATCGATCAAGGGTACCGGCCCGCGCGGGCGGATCATCAAAGCGGATGTAGTCGATACCGAGCCTGAGGATGCACCGGCCCCGACTGCGAACGTTGAGACGCCCAAGTCCGTCGCGCCGTCTGCCGCTATGCCATCAGGCGCGACAGCAGATACGGTGGCAAAGATGTACGAAGGGCGCGCCTATGAAGAGATCGCGCTCGATGGCATGCGCAAGACCATCGCCGCGCGGCTGACCGAAGCAAAGCAGTCGATACCGCATTTCTACCTGCGCCGCGATGTTCGCCTTGATGCGTTACTCGCGTTCCGTGGTGAACTGAACGCGCAATTGGAAAGCCGCGGCGTGAAACTCTCGGTCAATGATTTCATCATCAAGGCCTGCGCGCTCGCCTTGCAGGCGGTGCCTGATGCCAATGCGGTCTGGGCAGGTGACAGGATTCTGCGGCTCAAGCCGTCCGATGTCGCGGTCGCGGTTGCCATTGACGGCGGCCTCTTTACTCCGGTCCTGAAAGACGCAGAGCTGAAATCGCTATCGGCGCTGTCTGCGGAAATGAAAGAGCTGGCGGGCCGGGCGCGCGACCGAAAGCTGGCCCCCCACGAATACCAGGGCGGCAGCTTTGCAATTTCCAATCTTGGCATGTTCGGAATCGACAGTTTCGATGCAGTGATCAATCCACCCCATGGCGCAATTCTGGCAGTTGGTGCGGGCGTCAGAAAACCGGTGGCCGGAAAGGACGGCGAAGTCGCTGTCGCAACCGTGATGTCGGTAACGCTGTCTGTGGATCACCGGGTCATCGATGGCGCATTGGGCGCGCAGTTGTTGCAACAGATCGTGGACCACCTGGAAAATCCGATGGTCATGCTGGCCTGAAACGACAAGAGGCGCAGAATCAAACCCCGCGCCTCTTGCGATCACGACATATCCGGAAACATCTGATCCATGGAGACAGAGGGTTGATCACACCCCGCCTCTCCGACGATCTTGGCTGGAATGCCGGCAACCGTCTTGCACGGTGGGACATCGGATAGAACGACCGAACCAGCCGCAATGCGGCTGCAATGGCCGACGCGGATATTGCCAAGAACCTTCGCCCCCGCGCCGATCAATACACCGTCCTCGATCTTGGGATGGCGATCTTCTTCTTCCTTGCCGGTTCCACCCAGCGTGACCGAATGCAGCATCGACACATTGTCCCCGACAACTGCGGTTTCGCCGATCACTATGGAATGAGCATGGTCGATCATGATCCCCTTGCCGATCTGCGCCGCCGGGTGGATATCGATCCCGAAGATCTCCGATACCCGCATCTGGAAGAAATAAGCCAGGTCCTGCTGACCGTTCTCCCAAAGCCAATGCCCGACACGATAGGCCTGCATGGCTTGATAGCCCTTGAAGTAGAGGATCGGCTGCAACAAGCGATGGCTGGCCGGGTCGCGCTCGAACACCGCAACAAGATCGGCGCGGGCCGCATCGACCAGCGCAGGCGATTCCTCATATGCCTGATCGGCGATTTCGCGCAAGATCGCCATCGACATCTCGTTTGACGACAGTTTTGCTGAAATGCGATATGAGAGCGCTTTCTCCAGCGTCTTGTGGTGCAGGATACAGGCGTGGATCAATCCGCCCATCAACGGCTCGTCCTGAACCGCTTGCCGGGCCTCGTAATTGATACGGTCCCAAACCGGATCGACAGGAGAGAGTTTTCTGCGCGTTTCAGCCATGGCTTTGCTTCCTTTTCCACGTCTAGAATATGCATCTAACCACGCAAAAGCAAAACGCAAAGCCTTGATGGGACATATTCCAGATATGAATGATGCAGATATCGCCCGTTACACCGCCCAGATCGAGCAGATGTTACAGCGGCTTTCCAAGGACAATGAACTGGGGCGGGAGGGGCAGGCCGTGGTTTCGCTGGATCAGCAATCCGTCGGAAGACTCAGCCGCATGGACGCGTTGCAAAATCAGGCCATGGCCAAGGCCCAGCAACACAGGCGCGACCAGCAGAGACAGCGCCTGCTGGCCGCCCTGCGCCGGATCGACGAAGAGGAGTTCGGCTATTGCATTGATTGCGGGACCGAAATCGCAGCTCAGAGGCTGGACCTCGATCCCACGGTGTTCAAGTGCATCTCCTGCGCAAACGGCTGAGTTTGACCCAGGGTAGGTAGCGGTCCCAAAACTCAGGCTGCGAGGTCAAGCGATGAAAAGAGGCCGAACCCATAGCGATCAGATACCTGGGCGACCTCGAACCGGAGGGGTTCAGTCACAGCATCAATGTCCTGCATTTCCTGTGAGTAGGTCCAGCCAGGCGATGCAACTGTGACTTCTCTCAGCAGACTGGCCCCGCTCCAAATCCGGACGACATAGCTCTCATTCTCTTCACCCAGCGGCACCTCAGGCAAATCCCAGCTGTCCCCGTCAATGCGCGTGCGCCGCACCCATTCAAACTGCAGATCGCCATTTGCCGATGTCCGCACACCGAGGTGGCAGGGCGCGTAGGGCCGCAGCCCGTTGCCATCAAATGCCTCGACGAGATGCATGTAGGACGGGTCATCATAGCCACGGCGCGCGGGACCGATACGGTAGTGCCGCGCTATTCTCTTTTGCGCGCTGGCCAGATCAATCTGTCCCGGGGTTCCATCCATCAGGACAAACCAAGAACCGGCGGGCCAGGCTGCTGGCATGAGACCGTCACTGCCGCCCTGTCCCCGCAACCGGCGCGTCAACCGATAGGTATCCTCGGCCACCAATTCGGCGTTCTGAAATTGAAACAACTCCCAATTGCCGTTGGTACCATCCCCAATCGCTGCCAGATTGGCCCCGCTCAGAATGGCCGATTTCTCGCGCGCCTCCAGGGCACCACTCAACAGCCTGATCTGGAGCGGCGCCCCATCGTCCCAAATCCCCGAACGTGACCAGACAAGGGGCGTCTCAGTCTGCCCAACGACCGATCGGCTGGCGATTACCTGACTCAGGGCATAGCTGTCATCAGAGGACGAACTGTATAGGGCAACCGATCCCGGCCATGGCGTAGCCGTAACAGCAAGATGTGGCGCATGTGCAACCTCGTCGCCACGCATCAGCGGTAAGTCCATGAACAGTGGCAGTACCGGAACCGGGGCAGCAAAAGATTTCACGCTCGGAACATCGTCGGCCATTTCCGGTGTTTCATAGATATCGCGTTCGATCCTCACAGAGTCGAGTAACTGGAGGTCAGACTGTTCGACTCTGTCTACCCGATAAAGCGCGTTCTCCTCGTCGCTACCCGATGCGAGTTGCACGACATCGCCCGCACCAACGTGCATCAGAGACGGTGGCAGCGCAAACCGCACCGATTCCCGTGACACCCGTGCCTCCGCCAACCACCGCTCTGCCACTTGCCGTCCTTCGGATCGTGTCATGGCAATCTGCAAGTCCGATGATGTGACCGCATGCGTCGCAGTGTCCGCCAATACGGCTTCTTCGGCGACGATGTCATGATCCGCGCCCGATTGGACAAAACGCAATCGCACCCGTCCGGTCATTTCTGCCTCGGCTTCCCGACGATGCTCGATCTGTCCATCCAGTTCGTTTGAGACCGCCAATCTGTCGGCGGCGAGCGTATGCGGACGGACCGTGCCGCGCATTACAAACCGCAGCACACCGTCGCGCTCAATCGCATCAAATCCATACCGAAGCATCAGAGGCTGAAGCGCGGTCCGCGCGGTTGCGACATCATCGACGGAATACCCGCGCACCATGCCAAACAGCCCGGAAGTATCGATATCGGTCACCCCCGAACGGCGGCAGATTTCCTCGACGACAGATGCAAGTGTGCGTGCCCCTGCCCGGCCATTCAACCAATGACCCCGTGCCTGAATCTTACCATCGCTCCACAGCGCGACGTTGTTCGGAAAGGTCGGGTAAGGCCGCGTATCCCAGGCCCAGACATAGGCATTCTCCAGATCAATCATCGGGGCACCATAGGCTTCGGACACCGGGTTGTTTGCCGGCTGTGCCCAGTAATCCAACACGGTGCGCAGGTACTGTACCTGCATGAAATCATCACGAGACCCGTCTGAATATTTCGGCAATGCGGATTCAGATGATCGCTGATCAAGAAACTTGTTCGGCTGGTTGGTGCCCTTGTCGATTGCGGCGCATCCCAGTTCGGTAAACCAGATCGGTTTGGACTCGGGTGCCCAACTCGTCGGTTCATCCTGACGAACACCGCTGATACGTTCGTGGTGCGCATTCTGCCACCAGTTCCGAATGTCCTTATGGCGCCAGACCCATGGCTCACCATGGTCCGGATCTTCGATCGGCGTTCGGAACTGGGCGGCTTCGGCCTCCGGCGAATGATAATACCATTCGTATCCTTCACCGCCTTCGATGTTGGCCGCCAGATAGTCCGGATTGTAGATGCTCTGCCATCCGGCATCCGCATGATCATCGCCGTCCCGCCAATCCGACAAAGGCATGTAGTTGTCGATCCCTATAAAGTCGATGTTGTCATCGGCCCACAACGGGTCGAGATGAAAGTATCGGTCACCGGTGCCATCTTGAGGCTGATAGCCGAAATACTCGCTCCAATCGGCCGCATAGCCGATCCGTGTGTTTGGCCCAAGCAATGCGCGGACTTCGGCGGCGAGCGCACGTAACTCTGCGACCGCCGCGAACCCCGATGCCCCGCGGATCTGGGTCAACGCCCGCATTTCAGAACCGATACAGAACGCATGCACGCCGCCCGCCGCCGCACACAGCGCGGCATAGTGCAGGACAAACCGGCGCAACCCCCATTCCTGCGGACCATCATACGCAACTGAATTACCATCTATCCTAAAGTCAGTCGCCCGCGCTGATCCAAAAAATACTGCAACCTCCTGGTCCGCAAACGCCGTACCATCAGGCGACCCATTGCGCCCCGGCGCCACAGAAAGTGTAATGCGCCCACGCCAAGGCAACGCCGGCTGATCGGTCGCTGATGTCCACGGGTCTTCCAACCCGTTTCCTTCGGTCTGTTCCATCAAGATAAATGGATAGAACATGACCCGCCGACCGGAGGCATTCATGTGCCGGATGGCTTCGATCACCGATCTATCCGCTGGCGTACCGCCATAGATCGGCCGACCATCGCGCAATTCAATCTCTTCTGCCATCGCACGGGTCTGCCCCGCAACACTCCAAGCCATGTTGCCCCCTTCGATGGCGGCACGCTCGATCTTGGGTTTCAACGCGCAATGTCCACACCGCAGATCGCTGCCAAACCATGACGCAACCAACGAAACGGAACGGCAGGACGGAAGTTCTTCGGTCAGCGCCTCGAATGAGGTCATAAAGTCCGTCTGGCCCGACCGACTGTTGGAGTTTGCCGCCCAGTTGATGCCCGGACCCATGGTGTAGTGGACCGGCGTGGTGGCAAGCGCGTATTCTCCGGTGCCCGGTATCAATGCGGCACCCTTTACCAACTGTGCCAGGTCCGTATCATGGCTGGAGGAGTCCGATTGCTCGGCGCGCAACACCTCGAACGAAAATTGCGGGATACGATTTCCAAACTGTCCCAGGGGCAATCGTTCCAACACCACATAGGCAGTCCCTCGATAGGCCGGAACAAGACCTGCGCCTTCAATCGCCTCGATCAATGGATCCGGCAACTGGTCTGCGGTGCCGGTGTAAACGCGCATGTTCAGATCTCGAGGCGCGACTTCCTCGCCATCCGCCCAGACGCGTCCAATGCTCGCGATTTCTCCCTCGCAAACAGCGATCGCGAGCGAAACACTATAGCTGAAGGTGGTCACTTCGGGCGTGCTGCGACTGCTACCCTTGCCACCGCCGCCTGTCGTGGCGCTCCGCTCAAGAAAATCGGACGCCCAGATCACCTGACCACCGACCCGTACCCGGCCAAAGACTTGCGCGATAGGGTTCCCATCACCCGACTGCGTCAATCGAAACCGATCCACGCGCCCGGTTTCGACAGACTCCGATCCCTGCCCCAAAAGTCGCTGATCAATGACCTGCCCCAGTGTCGCGCCAACCGCTCGCCCGATGGCAACCGAAGAAAGTCCGGCGACCGTGCCACCGACCGTCCCACCAATGGCCGCGCCCACTGCCGAAAGAAGAATCGTCGCCATCAGAAAACCTCCAGAGGAAATTTGAAACGCGCAACAATGCGCTGTTGCCAGGGTTGGCTCAGCGGGCTCTCGACCACACCGTATTTCTCATAGGCATGAATGAACGCCGGCGACGCCCCGACCACCGAAACGATGCCCAGGTGCTTTGCGACCGCGCCTGTGCGCATGCGAAACAGAATGACATCCCCTGCCGACAATCCGTCGGTCACATGCGGCTGTTCGCTGAGATGGCTGGACGCCGCCTGCCAAAGCCGCTCCTGCCCCTGTGGTTCTGACCAGTCCATCGAATAGGCGGGCGCAACTTCGGGTTCGCTCCCCATGACATCGCGCCACACACCGCGCACAAGGCCAAGACAATCAGTGCCCGCACCACGGCAGGCGGCCTGATGTCGATAGGGCGTGCCGAGCCAGCTGCGTGCGATCTCTACTATGGTTTCTTGTCCGGACGTCAACGGCGGCTACCTCCCGAGTTTCTACGGCTTTGCTTGGGGACCGCCATCACCCAGTCCTCGGCCGGCAGATCGGGAAAACCCTGAAAATTGAGAATGTTGTTGAACTTCAGGCGACAGGTTTCCATCCGCTTGTCACACCCCGCATCAAGACGGACCATATCGCCACGGTCAATCCTCGCGCGGATCGGTTCCCAAAGCTCGACTTGGCGCTCGTTGCCGACCAAACAATCCTGCTTGATCATGCCCCACAATCCCTGCGCCGGCCCGGTCAGAACGCTCAATCGCCCACGCAGGAACCAGCCGGGTTCGAACTCGGTCATGTCGGTCCAGGTAAAACACCGCCCTTCGGCGAGTTCCTCGACCGCGCGCTCGTCCCGGTACCCGGGCGTATCCAGCGTGAAGCGGCACGAGCCATCTCCCAGAACGGCGGTACATGGCTTTTGATAGATCCGTCCCAAAGGGCGGTTCAAATTCTCGGTCAGCCCGCGCAGCTCCGCATGAAATGCGCCGCCGACTCTTCGCAATTCTCCGATCGAGCCGCGAAATTGCAACCAGCGGACGCTGACATCGGCCCAGTTCACCAACCATGCACGAACATCAGCCCCGTCATAGCGGCCAGAGTCTATGTCCTCCGGCCGCACCGACGCATCACTCAACGCACCAAGCGCTTCGGTGTTGTCGACAGACAGGCCGGTACTTTGCTGCAAAGCGAGAGCGGACAGGCCGCTATCGGCCTTGAACGTCACACCCTCGAAGGCAAGCGGAACGTCGTGGTCCGTAAATCCAAGCACGCCTCCGTCCTTCCGGGTAATCGCCCAACACCGACATAGCGTCGTCAATCCGCTGGCTATGTGCGCTTTAAAACCATCTTCCATGCCAGCCATCAGACACGCACCTCGACAACCGGGACGTTGGGGACGTCCCCGGCCTGAAAACTGGCTACGCTGGTCTGGATACGGTCCGTGTCGAACCGCACCGGTACGTCGAACTCAAACCCGGCAGTGACCCGCATGGATTTGACCGGCGGCTTGTCGAATTGGACAAGGCCAGTGGTCATATCCACCTGATAATCCACCGACTCGCGCATTTCGTCCTGCTCAATCCCGATGCGAACAGAACCGGCGACCGGCTTGCTGATCGGGCGCGCATACGAAAACTCGCCAGAGCGATAGGTCTTGATCAACTGAAACGCTGTTTGACCACCGTCTGCGGTTGCGATGACCTGATCATCAAACTTCGTCTCGACCGAGGCTCGACCAGATTTGAAATCCGACCAGTCCTTCCAGCGAAACCCATACATCTGGCCGTGACGCGCCTCGAAAAACGCGATCAGCGTTTCCACATCGTCCAAAGACCGCATGCCCAGACCTGCGTCGTATCTGCGCCTGGAATGCGCCCAGGGCGTATTGCGTTCCTCAAAACCGTTGGCCAGCGTCACGACATCCGTGCGGCGCTCCGGTCCCCCTACCGAGCCAAAGCTCAGCGAGGCCGGGAATCTCACCTCATGAAAATTCATTGCGTTTTCCCCCTTTCGTCCGATTTAGCGATTGCGATTGCCACGGCTCAATGCCCGGCTCATCTGGGCCGCGATCTGGCCCTGGCTCCGATTGAAACCCTGCACATCCGGCGTCGAGATGTTCATCACCACACTGACGCCACGACCGCCCGCGCTGCGGACACCCAGCTTGCCATCCGCTCCGCGCGCCAACGGCATGATCGCCTCTGGTCCCGCCTCGCCCATCAACCCGGTGCCGCCGCGCATGGGAAAGGTCACAGGTCCCGATACCACTCCGCCATTTGCAAACGGCATGACACGGCCTTGCGAAAAGCTCCCGCCGTCGGCAAAGGGCAGCAGGCCCTCGACTATGCCGTTCACCCCATCTGCCAGCAATCCGCCGAAATGGTTCGCAACCGGTTTGATTGCAGCCGAATAGGTTGTCTGGATCATTGACTTTGCGACAGTCTCCATTGCGTCCGACACCTTCATGCCGTCAAACACCAGACCGTCAAAGGCGCGCCGCAGCCCCTTGGACAGCCCGCGTTCAAGCGTCGATACGTCCTTGCCCGTCGCGGACAACGCATCCCGAACGCGGCGCAACTCGCTGTCAAACCCGGCCGCCATGCTGGCAGCAGCCCCCAGACTGTCCTCCAGCGCTTCGGCCTGATCATCAAGGTCGACTATTCCATCGCGATCATTCATCGCATTCTCCTCGTTGCCTGTCCGGATACGCGTCCAACAACGCGTCCAGCCCGGTCCGGGACAAGGCGGCACTTGCCGCCCCCTGACCCAGCATCAATCGCAATTCCGCCGGGGTCAGGCGCCAGAATTCCTCTGGACGCAACCGCAACCCCTGTACACCGGCCCGCATCAGGGCAGGCCAGTCAAACCCGCTCATGTTTCGCCCGGCACCATGAAGGCCCGCGCCAACAGTTCGGCAGCCACCCGCGCCGCTTGCATCGGGCCACCCTCGATCTCGGCCTGTCCAAGCTCTTTGACGCTCAGTTCGACGCCGCCGCCGCGCAGACCCGCTGCCAGCAATGCCATCACATCACGCATCGAAAACGATGAACTCTCGAACCGCTCGACCAGCGCCACCAACGATTGTGTCTCCATCACCTGTTCAAGTTCTGCCAATGCCCCAAGCGTCAGCTTGAGAACCCGCCGCTGCCCATCGATGACCAATGCCACCTCTCCCGTCCACGGATTGGCCATCAGATCACAGCGCCGTAAAGTTCAGGGCGCCAGCACTGGCCATCGACATCTCATATGTCGCCTCGCCATTGTGGCTGCCCGCATAGTCGATCGACGTCACCTGAAATGCGCCTTCGACGATTCCGAAATCGGGAATGATCACCTGGAAATCCGGCGTCTCACCATCAAAGAACAATTGCCGTGCGCGTTCGTCGGTGCCTGCGTCCTTGAACACACCGGACCCCGAGATCGCCGCTGATTTGACGCCTGCACCAGACAACAACTCGCGCCATCCCCCCTGACTTTCAAGGCTCGTGACATCAACGCTCTCGGCATTAAAGCTGACGCGCGTCGCGCGCAGCCCAGCGATGGTTTCAAACAGGCCATCGCCTGTCATGTCGACTTTGACCAACAGGTCTTTTCCGTTCTGCGCACCCATATCGTGTCTCCAAAAAAATTTGTATTCAGTTGTCTTCGAGGCGCGCGCGAAACCGCAGGTCGATCTGCCTGACACGCCCCGCTCTTCCGGTTCTTCGCGCCTGAGCACGCTCAAACCAGAAACCGACCACGCGGCCCCGACTCAGGCTCGGGGTTGCCCCCGACAGCGCATCGCTCACCGCACCGGCAACCGCCTTGGCCTCGCCAAAGCCTGAGGCGTCGGTCACCACCGACACGGTGAACCGGTGTTCGGCACCGGCACCCTCGGTATCCGAGCGGTCGCGTACCGTTTCGGTACCGATCGCCACATAGACGTCCGGCAGATCGCCTGCCGGCAACGCATCAAAGATGGCGTTTCCCACCAGCGCGTTCACACCCGGATCGGCCAGCAAGTGCTGATACACAGCCGCCTGCAGCGCGCCCGCCATTGCATAGCTCATGCCACGATCTCCTCATCGGCAAAGCAAGTCAGGTACCGCGCTTGCGGGTCCTGTTCCGCAACCGCCTGGATCACGTACAGGCGCGTGCCCTCGCGAAACCTCTGACCGGGCATCGGCCTTGCTGCTGTTCCATGTGGCGCACCACGCACCACAATCCTGTAACTGACAGACGACACCGTCACCCCTGCCTCGGCCCGCTCGCGCCCCGTGCGGCTACGGACTTCAGCCCAGAGTTCGCCCAGGCTTTCCCAGCTCTGCGTATATCCACCGGCCCCGTCCGGAACCCTCCGAGGGGTCTCGAGAACCAGCTTCCGGTTCAGATACGGCATGGTCATAGCCCCGCCCCGACACCGATCCGTATCGCCCGATACCGCTGGATCAGGCTGGTAACACCAAAGGGCATACAGCCATCGCTCAGCGCGGTTTCGTTGCGATATTCATAGTAGTGCGCCGCAAGCAACAACACGGCCTGACCAAGATCGGCGGGCAGCCCACCCCAGGTCTCGGCATACCCTGCCGTGAAACCGATCCGGACCACGCTGCCGGTCTTGATCATCGGCAACAGGCTGCCTGACGGGCGCAGTCGCGGGCGCTGACTGTCAGCCTCAAGCCGAAAATCGCTCGCCGCCAGTTCTGACTCGGTGTCGATCGCATCGATCAACGTCACCTGCGTGATCTCCGTGACCGGAGCAACCGGCAATACCTGCCCCGCTCGATCTCGCCACCCTGTCAGCGTCCATGTAAAGTCGCGCGTAATCAGCACCTTGCCAGTGCGCGCCTCGATGGCCGCAATCGCTGCCCGCAGGAACCCCCTTAGAACACCCTCCTGCAGGCTTTCCTCGCCGAACCCGGTCCCCAGCCGCAAGTGCGCCTTGAATTCTGCCACCGGCAGCGCCACGTCAGGCACGGTGGTCTCTTCGATCAACATCATCATTTCACTCCGCAAGCTCGGACCCCTCCGGGCCAGTTCGATCTGATTTGATGGACGCGCGCCGCCTCACATTGCTCGGACGGAGGGGAGCAGCTAGACAACATGAAGGGTCTCGTATGACGCGCGCCCACCCCGGGGCCGGTTTCCCGGCCCCGCACTCGGCACTAATTAGGAAGTGCCGAATTTCAGCAACTTGATCGCAGCGAAGTCGGACACATCGCCGCCCACGCGTTTGGTTGCATAAAACAGGACATGTGGTTTGGCACTGAACGGGTCGCGCAGAACGCGCAGATCGGGACGCTCTGCAATCGTATAGCCCGCATTGAAATCGCCAAACGCTATCGAGTACGAGTTGCTCGCCGCGTCCGGCATGTCCTCGGCGACCACCACAGGATACCCCATCAGACGCGCCGGTTCCCCCGCTGCCAGGCCATCCGACCACAGGAAACGGCCGTCGGCATCCTTGAGCTTGCGAACAAGACCGGCGGTCTTGGAGTTCATCACAAACGTGGCATTGGCACGGTATTGCGCCCCCAGAGCGTAGACCAGATCGACAATCGCATCACCCGGTCCCACATCTCCGTCGACGCCGCTTGCGACATAGCCGACGCTGCCCCAGGACCAGTTGTCATTCTCCACCTTGGCGTGCGTCAGAACCCCGCGTGGCTTGTCCACACCATCGCCCGCAATGAACGCCGCCGCTTCGGCACGCGAAAACTTGTCGGCGATACGCGACGCCAGCCAACCCTCGATATCAAACGCGCTGTCATCCAGCAGGCGCTGACTTGCCTTGGGCAGCGCGCTCAACTCGTGCAGCGGGATGGTGATCCGGTCAATCTGAGGCGTGTCGGTCTCGGTCTGGGCGTCTGTTTCGGTTGCCCAGCCGGCCCCGACATCCGAGTGATCGACCAGCACGTCAAAGCTCGTCGCCTCGACATTCACCACCGCAGCAATCGACCGCAGCGACGCTGTGGAATGCAATACTGACTGCACCGTATCCGACGTCTGCGGGTCGACCAGAAAGCCGCCATCGCTGTTGACCGCCGTCGACATCGACTTGCCGGCCAATTCCAGGCCGCGCAGACCGTCATCGTCACCGCTGCGCAGATAGGCATTGAAGGCCTTCTGATGCGGCGCAGATTCTTCGGTTGCGGCGGACAGGCGCGGACGTGCCGCGAGTTGTGATTTACGATCCAGCATGGTCAGTCGCTCTTCTGTTTTTTGAAGTTTCATATTCATTTCGTCTTGAAAGCCCTTGAATTCGCTTACGAAGCCGGTCATCGCCTGCTTCACCTCCCGAACCAGGGGCGCACCTTCTCGGGCTGAATCCAGTCGCTCGGTCTTGCTCATCGGAACATCCTGTCTGTGGGTGAGAAAAAGGCGCGATTAACGGCGCGCCAGCTCCAGCCGCGCACTTTCCAGTGTCGCCGCCAATTCGCGCAGAACGGTTTCGGTCGTCAGCATGTCGCCCTTTGCCGCCACCCGCGCACTGGGCAGCATCGGAAAGGTCACGAGCGACACCTCCCAAAGCTCCAGTTCGGTCAAGAGCCGCTGGCCCTTGTCAGTCTTGCCTGCCTTCGTCGTACGATAGCCGATCGACAGGCCGTCGATTGCGCCCGCCTCAATCAGTGCCGCCGCCTCGCGCCCCTTCTGGGTGCTGTCCAGCAGCCGCCCCCTGACCCAAAGGCCCCGGGCATCCTCGCGCACCTCATCCCAGACGCCGATGGGTTGCGCCGGATCGTGCTGCCACAGCATCTTGACCCGCTGTCCGCACTGTTTCAGCGCACGGATCGAGGCCGCATAGGCCCCTTCCTGAACAACGTCACCGCCCTGATCGACCTGCCCGAACAGGCTGGCATAGCCCTCGATCACGGCCCCCTCGGTAACGCTTAGCCCGTCACCAAAACGAGCAAACTTGTGCTCCAACCCGGTGTCCATTTCCATGACACACTCCTTATTGATCTTGAAATTTCCGCCGTTCAGGGCGTGGCGACCAGAAAAGACTGAACCGCTTGCCCCAGGATCACTGCAACGACCCCATAAACTGCGAGCCACAAACGCCGTTCGAGTCGCTCCATCAGCTCGTCAAGCCGATCCAGTCGCTGCACCAGATTGTCGTGATGCACCTGGCTCAGCCGCTCATGCGCGGCGAGCCTCAGGCCCGGTGCACACTCAAAGGCGTCGAATCTTGGGCGTTTGTCATCCATCCGCGCCGCCTTCGGGCAGGGCCGGCAACCCCAGCAACGCCCGCTTTTCCGCCTCGGTCAGAAACGGGGCCTCTGAAACACGCTTCCATTGAGCATCGCGTTCCGCAGCCAGCGCCGGAACCTGATCCATATCGGGTTTCAGTTCCAACACTTCGCCAGTGAACTGCGACAACCAATCACTCAGCGCCGAGGCCACACGAGTGGCCAATGGCAAGACGGTCAGACGATAGAACGCCCGGTTTGCTTCCTGATAGTTGGCATAGGTCGCATCCCCCTGTATGCCGATCAGCATCGGAGGCACCCCGAAGGCCAGGGCAATCTCGCGCGCGGCGGCTTCCTTGGTTTTCTGGAATTCCATATCACTGGGTGAAAAGCCCATCGGCTTCCAGTCCAGCCCCCCCTCCAGCACCATCGGCCGCCCGGCATTGCGCGCGCCCTGATAGTTGGCCTCGATCTCCTCGGACAAACGCCGATACTGATCGTCGGCCATCGCCCCGTGCCCATCGGCGCTGTTGAACACCAGCGCCCCACTCGGCCGTGCCGCATTGTCCAGCAGCGCCTTGGACCAGCGCGACGCACTGTTGTGCACGTCCACTGCCATCGCCGCGGCCTGCATCGGCGAAAAGCCATAGTGGTCATCCTGCGGGTGGAACGACTTGATATGACATATCGGCGAGACCGCATCCGACGCATCGAACCGATGCTTGCGTCCCCCGACACTGTATTCGTATCCCACGGGCCACCCATCCGCACCCGGCACCACCTTCATCCGATCCGACCTCAACACGTGCAACTCCAGCGGAAGCGCGCCCTCGCCTGCAACCGCCTCCACATAGGCATTTCCGGAGAGCAGCAACTGACCAAAGAGCGCTTCCAGCAACTCGGCCCGCCCCTGCGCGGCATTGGGTTGCGCCACGAGGCTCAGCACCGGATGCGCGTCATAGCGTTGATGCTGATCCTGCAAGACCAGGGGCAACGCCGCGGCGGCTTCTGCAATCAGCTTCACCGACCGAAACCCGACTGGATTGCCGGAAAAACCCGTCCGCGTCAGCGAAACGGTGTCACGTGGGCTCCAGGCCACGCGACCCGCCGAATGATAGGCGACAACTGGTCCGGTCGCGCTTGCCTTGGTGTTCGGCACCTCCGCCTTCGCGCCACGACGCAAGAAATCAAAAACCATTCCCGATGCTCCTATTTGATCTTCACCGCACGTCAGGTCCGCGCCGTCCGGTTGTCGACGACCTTTCTGACCTGTCTTTGGTAAAATTCCTGAAACCCACCGTACGGTGGTCCGAACGCCCTACAGGGAACGGATTCGCGGGCGCCGATATGCCGCTGCCGGAGCGATCATCAGGTCGTGCAACGCCCAGACCAGCGCATCCACGCGGTCAGGCGAGCCCTGCCCTTCATAGCCACGCGGCGTCATCAGGCACATCTGCTCTTCCAGGTCACCCAATCCGCGCACATGCCGAACCCGCCCCTGCTCATAGAGCGCCGCCACCGGCTCGGCCCGAGCCGCCTTGCCGCGCGATGCGTGAACGGCCCTGTACGGCACCAGCGGGTCCACCTGCCTGAGCACCTCTTCAACCAGTTGACCGCCCTGGTTGACTTCCGCCACCAACCTTTCGGCCCCATACTGGTCCATCGCCGCAATCGCCGCACGGGCCCAGCCGCTCGGCCCGACCCCCTGCACCGTGCAATCTGCCAGAACACAGGCCCGCCAATCCTGCGGCGGCCCATCGGTCTGCGCGCCCACGACCACGATCCCACATTCATCCGCCCCCGTCCCGGAACTGACGGCCGGATCGAGCGCCACCACGACTCGGTCCAGGACGGGTGCAGTTTCAATGCGCGCGGTCTGCATCATCTCGGTCGTCCACAGCGCCCCCTCGGCATCGGCTAGCAACACGCCGTCCAACTCCTGCCGACCAAGCCGCGTGCCGTCGTATCGACTGCGCACTTCTTCGAGAAAACTCGCCGCCAGATTGGCTCGATTCGCCTCGGTCGGCGCACGGGTCACGACGGTTGACGGCAAGGTCAGCAATTCCTTCAGAACCCCCACGTTGCGCGGCGTCGTCGTGACACAGACCTGCGGCACCTCTCCAAGACGCAACGCAAATTGCAGCATGTCCCAGGTCTCGCGCGCCTTCTTCCACTTGGCCATTTCATCAACCCAGGCCGCATCAAACTGTGGCCCACGCAAGCCTTCCGGATCATGTGCCGAAAAGACCTGTGCCTGTGCCCCATTCGGCCAGATCAGCTTGCGCTCGGTTGCCTTCCATGTCGGGCGACGGTCCGGCGGTGAACAGGACAGAATACCACTATCGCCAAACACCATGACATCGCGCACCTGATCATAGGTCTCACCCACCAGCGCGATGCGCTTCTTGATTCCGGGATCGAGGGGGCGTGCCCCCTCGACCTGGCTGCGCACCCATTCGGCACCTGCCCGCGTCTTGCCCGCGCCGCGTCCGCCCATGATCACCCAAGACCGCCAATCACCAGCGGGCGCCAACTGATGCTCCAGCGCCCAGAATTCAAAAAGGAAAGGGAGCGCACATAGCGCTCCCTCCCCAAGGCTGCTCAAAAAGCCTTCACGAACCACAGCAGTTTCTGAGGCGAGACAGACGGCACCCGATCTCAGATCGGGCGGCGTCGAGGTCCAGGGCATATCCCCCCTGAACGATTCCCGCTTGTTTTCTATATTGTTCGTCAAGGCTCATCTCCACTCTTCGGCAGCTGCTGATAAGCTTCTCCACCTCCAGCAAGTTTCTACTGCCCGTCACAAGGTTTGCATCCTCCCCGGCCTCAAGTTGCTTTCGCAGGTCTTCTGCCCGCTTCCGCAAACTCTGCACCGATTCCTCAAGCGATCGTAGAATGTCGGCCGTCTGAGAAATACGCTCCTCCGGGGTAATCAAAGTCATGTTTGCTCTATTGCCTCATGCGTGAAAATTCTCCGCACGAGAGACATGAAAAAACGGCCTCCGGGTTTCCCCGCGGCCGTTCACCCACGTCTTCTAGCATGACACAACCTATACGTTAGTCCGCGCGATGAGTCAAGATCACCCCACCGGGAATCTCCCGTAACACATTGTTAAAAATAGTTAATAACAGAATACCGAAATGGTAGATCGAAGCCAAAAAAGACCCACGCCCAATATCAATGCAACTGAACGCAGAAACCAGCAAACATCCGGACGTTGTCCCTACCGTGCAATGCGCGCAGTGTCTCAGTTGTTCTGTCGCTGTGCCTCGATCTCGCGCCATTTCGCAACGTTGCGATTATGCTCGTCTAGCGTCTCCGCAAAGGCGTGACCACCCGTACCATCCGCGACAAAAAAAACATAATCCGTCTCAACCGGCGCGACCGCAGCTTCCAGGCTCGCCATGCCCGGATTGGCAATCGGAGATGGCGGCAAGCCATCGATGACGTAGGTATTCCATGGAGTGCTGCTGCGAAGTTCGCTCTGGCGCAACCCACGGCCCAGCACGCCCTTGCCCTTTGTCACGCCATAGATCACCGTAGGATCGGTTTGCAGTTTCATGCCCCGGTTCAAACGATTGACAAACACGCTCGCAACCTGCCCACGCTCTTCCGCGACGCCAGTTTCCTTCTCGATGATTGACGCGAGAACCAGCATTTCCTCGGGGCTCGCCAGCGGCAACCCCTCCTGCCGGCTTTCCCAAGCTGCGGCGATCCGCAATTCCTGAACCTCCTGCATCTGTGCCAGCAACGCGGTACGGTCCGCACCGGAAACCACCTCATAGCTGTCAGGGGCCAGCATACCTTCGTCAGGGCGTTCGGTGATTTCACCGCTCAGGACGTCAATTGCGTTCAGCGCTTCCACGACCTGCCAGCTTGTCACCCCTTCGGCGAGCGCGATGCGATAGCGGGTATCCGCATCGGCGCGCTTGGCGGTGTATCCTTCGGGTGCGTCTTCGCTCGTCGGATCAAACGCCGCGATCTCGACAAACTGGTCCGTCGCCGGATCAAGCTCGCGTACGCGCGCCTCGGTCCGGGTCACACCCACCCGATAAACAATCTCGGTGCCACAGGTACTGGCCCCACCCCGGGTGATCTGGTCGACGATCTGTTCCATCGATGCCCCCGGCTTGACAAGAAAACTGCCCGCCTTCAGCTGATCGGCCTTCTCGGCATAGTCCGCTCCCAGCCGAAAAATAGTGCCATTGCTCACCGCGCCTTTTGCCTCAAGGTCACGGCTTACCTTGCCCATGTTCGAGCCACGCTCGACGCGCAGGCAGATCGCATCGCTCAACGGACCCTCGACGCTGTATTGAGATTTCCCCCACATCACGACACCAACCGCCAGGAACAACCCGACGATCAGAAATGTCAGCATGTTAGAAGCGAGACTGCGCCACATCAGCTGACTTTTCCGAAGACAACGCTCGCATTGGTGCCGCCAAACCCGAATGAGTTGGACAGCGCCACGTTGATTTCACGTTCCCGTTTTGCGTTCGGGGCAAGGTCGACCACGGTCTCCACCGCAGGATTGTCCAGATTGATCGTCGGCGGTGCGACCTGGTCGCGGATCGCCAGAATCGAAAAGATCGCCTCGATCGCGCCCGCAGCCCCCAACAGATGCCCGGTCATGGACTTGGTGGACGACATGGTCACGTTTGACGCCGCATCCCCCATCATCCGCTCGACCGCGCTCAATTCAATGGTATCAGCCATCGTGCTGGTGCCGTGGGCGTTGATGTAATCCACATCCGCAGGCTTCAGCCCTGCACCGTCGAGCGCCGCACGCATCGACCGTTCGGCGCCGTCACCGGTCTCGGACGGGGCTGTGATGTGATAGGCATCGCCAGACAGGCCATAGCCCAGTACTTCGGCATAGATCTTGGCCCCACGCGCCTTGGCATGTTCGTATTCTTCCAAGACAACCACGCCGGCGCCCTCGCCCATCACGAACCCATCGCGATCCGCGTCATATGGCCGGCTCGCAGCCTGGGGATTGTCGGCAAACTTGGTGCTCAGCGCCTTGCAGGCATTGAAACCGGCAATACCGATCTCGCAGATCGCTGCCTCGGCCCCACCGGCAATCATCACGTCTGCATCACCATGCTGGATCAGTCGCGACGCGTCGCCAATGGCATGCGCGCCGGTGGAACAGGCGGTCACCACCGAGTGGTTCGGTCCCTTGAATCCAAACCGGATACCGACCTGACCGGAAATCAGGTTGATCAGCGCCCCGGGAATAAAGAATGGCGACACCCGACGCGGCCCGCGCTCCTTGATCATCACCGCCGTATCGGCGATCGAACTCAAGCCACCGATGCCCGACCCGATCATCACCCCTGTGCGCAGGCGGTCCGCCTCGTCTTCGGGCGTCCAGCCGGCATCGTGACACGCCATGTCAGCCGCGGCGATCCCGAAGAGGATGAAATCGTCAATCTTGCGCTGTTCCTTGGGCTCCAGCCAGTCATTCGCATTGAACGTGCCATCGCTGCCATCGCCCAGTGGCACCTCACAGGCATACGTGGTCGTAACCCCGCTAGCCACCGCATCGAATTGCTTGATCGGGCCAGCGCCCGATTGTCCGGCCAACAGCCTTGACCAGCTTTCTTCTACTCCGCTTGCCAGCGGTGTCACCAGTCCCAGCCCCGTTACGACTACTCTGCGCATGACTGCCTCTTGCCCCTATTGCCGTTGCGCATCGCTCTTACCCTGCACCGGGGCATGGGGGCAAGAGCGCAGCGCACCGTAAGGCGGCACCTTTCCGCGCCCGGTGGACGGGTTTCCGCCGTTTTTGCTATTCGTTCAACGCCTTACTGGAGTTCGGCCACCGGCTCCGGCCCTGGCTGCGCGATCCTCAGTGCCTCGCCCAGATCGACGCTCTTGCGGAACAATGCACGCCCCACCAACGCCCCGGCAATATTGGGAACATAGGTCAGCCTGGCGATATCATCGACAGTGTGGACGACCCCGCTGGCGATAACCGGCGAACGCGCCTGTGCCGCCAGACCGGCAATCAGACCCAATTGCGCTTCAACCTCATCCATATCACTTTCGATATCGGTGATGATGATCCCGGCAAAGGGCGCATCGCCAAAGGCCTCGATGAATGCTCCGGGCGTCCAGGCACTGGCCGACCTCCAACCTTCGGTCATCACCTGTCCGCGCCAGACATCGACGGACAACACGATCTGGTCCGGATGGAACTTGGCCAATTCCCGCGCAAGTTGCGGATCTCGTGCCGCCAACGTCCCGATCACAATGCGACCGGCCCCCTTGTCGATCCAGTGTTCCACCATCTCGCGGCTGTGAAACCCGCCACCCAACTGCACGGGAATGCCGGCGCTGCGAATGATCTCGTGAACCAGCTCGGCATTGTCCGCGCGTCCCTCGACCGCGTCAAAGTCAGTAAGATGCATCCAACTCGCACCGGCCTCGGCAAAGCCGTGCGCGGTTTCAACCGGATCGACATGCCAGACCATCGGCTCGTCAAGCCGGCCTTTGGCCAGCGTTACGCAGCGTCCGCCCTGCAACTCCATTGTCGGAAATATCAACATGACCTTGCCCCCGATATTGGTCACCTGTTTCGATCACAGACTACCACAAAGCGAGTGGCGACGTCGCTCTATTTCGGCGCTACCCGTTCTGTTTGCGGCGTCAGCGGGTCGCCGGCGGCCCGTTTCGGCGCAACAGGACAATTGATTCGCCGCTGCAGTCGGTTTCCCGCATTTCTTCGTAACCCAGATGCGCCGCCAGACGCAGCGATGCGGTGCTTTCCGCTCCGACTCGTGCCACCAGCGTCCCCGGGATCACCCGGTCAAACCAGTCATGCGCCGCTTCCGCCGCTTCCCGCGCCAGCCCGCGCCCCTGGGCCTCGGGGGTGAGCATCCAGCCTGCTTCGGGAAAGGGGTCGTAATCTTCACCGTAGGCGCAGGCGCTGAAAAAGAACCCGGTCTGGCCAACCATCAGACGCGTTCCCTGCTCGATCACCGCCCATTGACCGAACCCGGTCATTTCCCAGTGGCCGGCATTGCGAAGAAACGCTTCCCACGCCTTGCCCCGGCTCATCTGCTGACCACCGCTGTTGCGCACGGCACCAGGCGTCGCCCAGATCTGGGCAAAGCGGTTGAAATCTTCCGGTTTCATCGCGCGCAGGACGAGGCGCGATGTATTGATATTGGGAACTGAACGGATCATTGCGCCGTTTCTTGTCTGCTTGCCTCAATTCAAAGGTGTCTACAGAATCCCGGCGGACGCAAGGGCTTCGCGGCCCATCAGGCAAAAAAACGGCGCTTCCCGATGGGAAACGCCGAATCTGCAATCTGTTTGGAACGGTTCAGGACGCCGAGTTGATGAACTTCACTGCATCGCCGAAGGTTTGAATGGTTTCGGCCGCATCATCCGGAATCTCGATACCGAACTCTTCTTCAAAAGCCATGACCAACTCGACGGTATCCAGGCTGTCTGCGCCCAGATCATCGATGAACGAGGCGTTTTCGGTCACCTTGTCCTCTTCAACACCCAGATGTTCTACAACGATCTTCTTCACGCGGTCTGCGACGTCGCTCATGTTACTTCCTCATTCCATTACGGGCCATCGGCCCAAGTCTGCCCTCGCCCGCTCGGGGTCGGTTGGTATCGCCCGATTGGGCGGCTCGTTCCCGGCGTTCCGGGGATGACAGTCGGACGTTGTACCGCCGCCTGTCAGGATTGCGCCGCCTATAGCACAGAGTTGCAAATAGGCAAACGCTTTCGAAAAGACCCGATCACTTCATCTTTAGGTCTAGAACCTGCCGAAAAATTGTCCTTTTTCGGAGATAAACTGTCCTCAGTCACGAAACAAGGGCCGAAGGCCTGGGGGCCGACATGAAACCCATGACCGCAGAGCACACGTCGCAAGGAGCAAGTTCAATGATTCAGTTGCACGAAGCGCAAAGCCTGCTGCTCATCCTCGCCCTTCTGATCCTCAGTTATCTTGTCTTCCGCCTGCTGCGCCCCGGATCGTCGCAGACCGACAATCCGGAGAAGCTCGACAAACGCTGACAGAGCGTCACAGCATCGCCATACCGCCATTCACATGCAAGGTCGCGCCGGTCACATAACCCGCCTCGGGGCTGGCAAGATACAAGACAGCCGCCGCAATTTCTGCAGCTTCGCCCATCCGTCCAGCCGGCACCTGCCCCAGAATACCGGTTTTCTGGTCATCGGTCAGCTTGTCGGTCATGGCCGTTGTGATGAAACCTGGCGCAACCGCATTCACGGTGATGCCCCGGCTCGCCACCTCGTAGGCCAGGCTCTTGGACATGCCGACCATTCCGGCCTTTGACGCCGCGTAGTTGGCTTGCCCGGGATTGCCCGTGGCCCCCACGACCGAACTGATGTTCACGATCCGTCCCCACCGGGATTTCATCATGCCGCGCATCACGCCCTTGCACAGCCGGAAGGTCGCCGTCAGGTTCACGTCAAGCACGCTCTGCCATTCATCGACCGACATACGCATGAACAGGTTGTCTCGTGTGATACCGGCATTGTTGACCAGAATATCCACAGCACCCATCGCCTCGGTCGCCTGCTTGGGCAGGGCATCGACGGCCTCCGGATCGCTCAGGTTGCACGGCAGGACATGCGCGCGCACGCCCAATTCTGCCGCCAGCGCCTCAAGCGGTTCCACCCGCGTGCCCGACAAACCGACCGTCGCCCCTGCACCATGCAATGCCCGCGCGATGCCGCCGCCAATCCCGCCTGACGCGCCGGTGATCAGCGCAGATTTTCCCGTCAGATCAAACATACCGTCTTCCTTTCTGCTTACCCGAGGCTCTCGGCAGCTGCCTTCACATCATCCGGTGCGCCCACGGCCTTGCAGGCAATCTCGCGATTGATCTTGCGGATCATGCCGGACAAGGCCTTGCCTGCACCGATCTCCCATGCCTCGGTCACCCCTTGCGCGCCCATGTATTCAACGCTCTCACGCCAGCGCACCGCTCCAGTCACCTGCTCAACCAGAAGCGCCCGGATCGTATCCGCGTCGCTGACCGCTTCTGCCCGCACATTCGCCACCACTGGCACCGCCGGAGCCTGAATCGCCACATTCGCCAGCGCTTCGGCCATCACTTCGGCGGCTGGCTGCATCAGCGCACAATGAAAGGGCGCGCTCACCGGCAGCATGATCGCCCGCTTGGCTCCGCGGTCCTTGGCGATCTCCGCCGCGCGTTCCACCGCGGCCTTGGCGCCTGAGACGACAACCTGCATCGGATCATTGTCGTTCGCCGCCTGGCATACCTCGCCCTGCGCTGCCGCCTCGGCGACGTCGCGCACAGTGGCCAGATCCAGCCCAAGGATCGCGGCCATCGCGCCCTGCCCCACAGGCACCGCGTTCTGCATCGCCTGCCCGCGTGTCCGGAGCAGCTTGGCGGTATCGCCCACGCTCAACGCCCCGGCCGCTGCCAGCGCCGAATACTCTCCCAGCGAATGCCCGGCCACAAACCCGGCGGCCGTGATCGTGACCCCCTCGGCCTCCAGCGCCCGCATCGCCGCCATCGACGTCGCCATCAACGCCGGTTGCGCATTGCTCGTCAGCGTCAATTCCGCGATATCACCGTCCCAGATCAGCGCGCTCAGCTTCTCGCCCAGCGCGTCATCCACCTCGTCAAACACCGCCTGCGCCGCAGGGTACGCGGCGGCGAGCGCCTGTCCCATGCCTATGGCCTGCGCGCCCTGTCCGGGAAAAACAAATGCTCTGCTCATGTTATGCCTCCAACTGCCCGTCACTGGCATATCCCGCCGCGATGACAGAGGCAACGGTGGACAATCCTGTGCACCCGCGCGCGCGGCGTGTGCAGGCGCGCGCGCGGCGTGTGCAGGGCCGCCGTTGTGCCCGCGCTCAAATTCACTATCTTTCCGAAGACCGCACGCGGAGGAAGCGATGGCACTGCAAAACACCCCCGCCCGCTACGGCACAGTCAGCATGAGTTTTCACTGGCTCACCGCGTTGCTGATACTGAGCGTGATTCCCCTTGGCGTCATTGCCCATGATATGGCGCACGACCTGCGCAACCCAGAGATCACCAGCACCGAGGACGACATCCTGCGCACCGCGCTTCTGTTCTCGATGCACAAGACCACCGGCGTACTGATCTTTTTCGTGGCACTTGCCCGAATACTCTGGGCCATCACCCAGACAAAGCCCGCCCCGCTGCACCCGAAGCGCCGTCTTGAATCATTTCTGGCCGAAACCGTGCATTGGCTGCTCTATGGCTCGCTACTCCTTGTTCCTCTGACCGGCTGGATCCACCATGCCGCGACGGTCGGGTTCGCACCGATCTGGTGGCCCTTTGGCCAAAATCTGCCTTTCGTGCCCAAGGACAAGGCCATCTCCGACCTCTTTGCCACCCTCCATATGGTGCTGGAACGAGTTCTTCTGGTGTCGCTCATCCTGCATATCGCCGGCGCGCTGAAACATCAGATCATCGACCGCGATTCAACCTTGCGCCGGATGCTGCCCGGTGGCGGTGATATGGCCCCGCCCGCCACGGGCAAAGCCCACACGGCACTCCCATTTGTTGCGGCACTTGCCACCTGGGCCGCAGCACTCGGCATCGCTGCCACTCTGGGGCTGTTTACGCCGCATTCACCGCGTGCAACGCCCGCGCCCGCCCCGGAACAGTCCACCTCGACCCAGACTACCCAAGCCGAGCCAACCGGCTGGCAAGTCACCGAAGGATCGCTTGCAATCTCGATTACACAGATGGGCAGCGCCGTCTCAGGGCAGTTCGACGACTGGACTGCCGACATCACCTTTGAAGACCCCGACACGCCCGGTCCGGCCGGACGCGTCGACGTCAGCATCGCAATCCCGTCCCTCACACTGGGCAGCGTCACCCAGCAGGCGATGGGGCCGGATTTCTTTGATGCCGAGAGATTCCCCGACGCCCGGTTCACCGCCGATATCACCAAGACCGAAACCGGCTATGTCGCTGCGGGGCCGCTCACCATTCGCGATGTGACGATCCTCGTGACCCTGCCATTCGACCTTGAACTGGCCGGCAAGACCGCAACCATGACCGGCGCGCTGACGCTTGAACGGCTCGACTACGGAATCGGGGCCAACATGCCCGATGAGGCGTCTCTGGGCTTTGCCGTGGATGTTACCATTTCGCTCACCGCCACCCGCGCACCCGCGACCGAATGATCAGGGGCACCGGGTCAAACCCGAAGATCGCTGCGCTCGCGTCTCCCGACGGGGGGCACGGTTCACCTCTTCCATCGCCAAGAGAGCAGCACCCTACTGCGCTCTGAGTTCTGAATTGATCACGATCCGGATCTCATCTGAACCCATCGGCACAAAGGCGCCCATGTTCCACTCTGACCGTTTGATCGTCGCGACCGCAGTCACGCCAAGCCAGGTGCCCGCAAAATACTTGAAATACTTGCCGACCGGATGTTCGCCCACATTGTGAACTGTGACATCGAACTCGGCCTCCCTGGTCACGTCCTTGATTGTCAGATCGCCTTTGACCTTCAACTGCGTTGGTCCGACCTGCTGAAAAGAGGTCGAGTTGAAACTGACGAGGGGAAAGTTCGCCACGTCAAAGAACGTATCGCTCCACAGATCACTGTTGAACCGTTCGACCCCGGTTTCCATGCTGCTGACCGGGATCGCAAAAAATGCCGTCGAACTCGGCACAGAATCAAGCGAGAAATTGAGGGACCCGTCAACCTCGGTAAACTCAAGCGACTGCTCGGAAAACCCCGCGTGATCCCAATAGACCCGCACCTCTGTGTGCTCCGGATCCACCATCCAGGTTTCTGCCTGCGCTGCAGAAGCCAACGCAAATGCGGCCAACAATCCTGCTGCAATCGTTTTCCTGCTCATCTATCCCTCCAGACAAATTCAGCCGTCCTATCTCAGTAAGGTTGCTCTGATGGCGCTCAAGGAACAAGACCGAAGAGCGAAAAAATCCGCAGGCCCAAATCGGGCCCACGGAGATCTGGCCGATCAGCCTGCGTTGCCGTCCGCTGCCTTTTGAGCCTCGACCGAGATCTTCAACTCGACTTCATCGCTCACAAAGGGCGCAAACTTGCCGAGGTTGTAATCGGATCGGATCAGCTGCGTCGTCGCGTCAAACCCGGCCCAGGGGGTGTTGGCCATCGGATGCATCCCCGCCTGATTCAGCTTGGCGTCCAGAACAATCTCTTTGGTCACCCCGTTCAGCGTGAGGTCCCCGGTGATCAGCGCGGTGTTCTCTCCGGTCACTTCGATGCCGGTGGACGCAAATGTGACCATTTCCGCATCAGAGGCATCAAAGAAGTCCGGCGACATGAAGTGCTTGAAGCGGTCTTCCCAGCCGGTCAACATCGAGGTGACGGGCATCGACACTTCGACACTCGACGCTTCCGGCGTCTCGGTGTCAAAGCTGATCTTGCCCTCAAAGCCCGAGAACATGCCCCAGGTCGTGGAATAGCCAAGGTGATTGTAGCTGAACAGCACCTGGCTGTGGCTGGGATCCAGGGTGTAGGTTTCTGGCTCAGCAGCAGCCGTCGTCGCAACGAGGCCAAGGGCGGCAGCAATTAGGATGGGTCTCATGTTCTCATGTTCCTCTCGGGGATCAGGGGGTCATTCACCCACGACATCTAGGGGTTTGGACGCGGAACCCAACTCGGGAAATCTCCACAGGAGCTGTGAGCAGATGAACAGTGCCACACCGGTTTGTCACTTGGCGTGAAACACCTTTGAAACAGCGGATCATCCCGGACTTGCCCTGAATGGAGATCCGTGTATACGGAGCGCTCCTTTCGCAACAATCTGAACCGCGCAGTCTCTCGTGGCGGGGCCGCGAAAGGACATTGGCCCCACCTTTGAAATGCGCCTTGAAACAAGAACAGGAGTCCACATGCCACTCTATGAGCATGTCATGATTGCGCGTCAGGATTTGTCCAACACGCAAGCTGAAGGCCTTATCGAACATTTTGGAGCCGTGCTGTCCGACAACGGCGGCGCGCTAGTCGACCAGGAATACTGGGGCGTCAAGACCATGGCCTACAAGATCAACAAGAACCGCAAGGGCCATTATGCCTTCCTGCGCACCGATGCACCGGCACCGGCCGTACAGGAAATGGAACGCCTGATGCGTCTGCACGATGACGTGATGCGGGTTCTGACCATCAAGGTCGACGCGCACAAAGAAGGCCCGTCGGTCCAGATGCAGAAACGCGACGAACGCGACAACCGTCGCGAGCGCCGTTGATCATTAGCTTGAGAAAAGGACTGTAAATCATGGCAGCCAAACCATTTTTCCGCCGCCGCAAAGTCTGCCCCTTCTCGGGCGACAACGCACCGGCCATCGACTACAAAGACACACGTCTGCTGCAGCGCTATATCAGCGAACGCGGCAAGATCGTTCCGTCCCGTATCACCGCCGTATCGGCCAAGAAGCAACGCGAGCTGTCCCGCGCCATCAAGCGCGCACGCTTCCTCGCCCTCTTGCCCTACGCCGTCAAGTAAGGAGAAAGCACATGCAAGTCATCCTTCTGGAACGTGTCGCAAAGCTGGGCCAAATGGGCGACGTCGTGGACGTCAAACCGGGTTACGCGCGCAACTTTCTGCTGCGGCAGAACAAGGCGCTGACCGCCAGCAAATCGAACATTGCGGCGTTCGACGAACAGAAAGCGCAGCTCGAGGCGCGCAACCTCGAAACCCGCAAGGAAGCCGAGGCGCTTGGCGAAAAGCTCGACGGTCAGCAGTTCGTCGTGATTCGCTCGGCGTCTGACGGCGGCAACCTTTACGGCTCTGTCACTCCGCGTGACGCAGCCGATGCCGCAACCGAAGCCGGGTTCACCGTTGATCGCAAGCAAGTCCTGATCCGCATCCCGATCAAGGCACTGGGCCTGCACGAAGTCGAAGTGAACCTTCACCCCGAAGTCGACGTCAAGATCAAGCTGAACGTCGCCCGTTCGCCCGAAGAGGCCGAACTGCAGGCCTCTGGCAAATCGATTCAGGAACTGGCCGCAGAAGAGGAGGCCGAGGCCGAATTCGAGATTGCGGAACTGTTTGATGATATCGGTACGGCCGCATCGGACGACGACGCACTTGCCGAAGCGGCTGGTGTCGACGGCGCCGCTGCAGAATCCGACGAGGACGACGCCTCCAAGGCCTGATCTGTTCATCGGATCGCAACCAGATCGAACCGCGCGCGGCCCTGCCCCGCGCGGTTTTTTCGTCAGCGACCTCTGCCCGAGATCCGTTGCCCGCGACCTGTGAAGAGTATCCAGATCGCGTTCACCGCGATCATCGCCAACCCTCCCAATTCCAGCACCCAGTTCATCCTGACATTGCTGATCTGGGAGCTGATGAACGCGTCGAAATGATGAAACCCGACCGCGCGAACGGCGATGAAGGCGAGCAACAGGATCAGCCCGAGCAGCATCAACCAGATCTGCCCCAGATGCCGCCGCATGATCCACACCACGAAGAGCCCGAAACCCAGGCAATACAGCAAGAGCACAAGGATGAACCCGATCTGGATCGCACGCCGGTCTTCGTACCATCCCTGCAACTGCGACAGGCAGCGTGCCGCAGCTGTCAGGGCCGATTGAAGGTCCAGCTGCTTGTTCACCATCAACAGAGCCAGCAACACCGCGAGACCAAAGCCAAAGACCTTCAGACGACGCGATGATTGCCTCCCGAATGCCAAAACACACAGGCCCGAAGCGAGCCCATAGGCCGCGACGGTTATCCAGCCCATCACGCTCGGATCGCCGATCGTGGGCGACCAGTTTTCACTCAGGCATTGTCCGACGGCTGACAGCATCGCGCTCATTCGCCTCCTGCATCGCCGCCGCCAAACCCCGCTCCGACCGAGAGCGGAGCCATACGGGTCAGCCGGGAATCTGCGACCGCCGCCTGACGATGGGCCATCGCAATGCGATAGTCGGGGTCTTTCAGCATCTCCAGAAACGCGCCCGGTTGCGGATACTCGGCAATAAAACACAGGTCCCATTGCTGTTCGGGCGGCCCGATGAGCATCTGCTCCATCGCGCCACGCCAGACGATACGCCCCTTCACCCGCTCGAATATCGGGCTACTCAGACGCCCGTAGGCGGCATAGGCCGCCCGCCCGGTCGTTTCGGTTCCGTCCTCGTAAACGGCCCGCTCTCGCAGTCTCACGAGGTTCAGCATGTGAATCGGCCCTGCACGATCATTGGCCTTGAACGCCTCGTAGTCCTCTTTTTTAAATCCCAGGTGCGGCATCCGTTTCCCCTCTGCAGCTAGAGCGCAGCTTGGCGTGCCGCGTGAGCCAGAACAAGCCCACCATCGGCAATCCGTCGCCCATAACCCATGTGAGTCAAACCACAGCTTGCCTCGGACAATCTGATCAGTAAATTGCCCTCCGGATTAACGACTGGATTCTTCATTTCATGTTACCACTGTCCCGCCGTCGTGCGCTGGCCGTGATCGCCATATGTCTTGCCACATCTGCATGTGCCACAGCGCCCGAAGCCCCGCCCGCCGGCCCCCCGCTCTATCCGAACGAAACGCCGGAATTGAGGGCCCTGATCAACGAGTATGCTGATCTCTACGAGGTGCCACGCCCGCTGGTGCATCGCCTTGCAATCCGCGAGAGCACCCACCGGCCAGCGGCGGTCAATCGCCCCTATTACGGCCTGCTTCAAATCCTGCCCGCGACGGCCCGGTCGATGGGGTTCAAAGGCAAACCCAAGGATTTGCTGGATGCAGAGACCAACCTTAAATACGCGGGAAAATACCTGCGCGGAGCATGGCTGATCTCGGACGGCAGCTATGACAACGCGGTGAAACACTATTCACGCGGCTATTGGCACGAGGCCAAACGGCGCGGAATGTTGGTCGAGACCGGGCTGGTTCAGCAGTAGTCGCCGCAAACCCATTGGAAGGGCCGCAGAAGCTGCGGCCCGTACCCATTCTCTGACCCGGTGTCAGTCGTCGGTGGTCATCATCTTCCAGATCACCGCGCCCAAGGCGCCCCCGACTAGCGGTGCGAGCCAGAACAACCAAAGCTGCGACAAGGCAGGCCCATCAGCGAAGAGCGCGACACCGGTTGATCGGGCGGGGTTGACCGACGTGTTGGTCACCGGGATCGAGATCAGGTGAATCAAGGTCAGGGCAAGTCCGATCGCGATGGGTGCAAACCCGGCCGGTGCGCCCGAAGACGTTGCGCCCAGAATAATGATCAGAAAAAAGGCGGTCAGCACGATTTCGATCACGAGGGCCGACATCATACCGTATTTTTCAGGCGAGGCATCACCGAAACCATTCGAGGCAAAGCCGCCCACGCCCTGAAAATCAGCCGTGCCAGAGAAGACCATATAGAGCGTGCCCGCCGCGGTAATCGCGCCAAGAACCTGAGCGGCCCAGTACGGCAACAGCTCTCCTGCCGGATGACGTCCGCCGACAACCAGCCCCAGCGTGACCGCCGGGTTGAAGTGACCGCCCGAAATATGGCCCACTGCAAACGCCATGGTCAGGACGGTCAGACCAAAGGCCAGGCTGACGCCAAGCCATCCGATCCCGACATTTGCCACACCAGCCGCGAGGATCGCGCTGCCACAGCCTCCGAACACCAACCAATAGGTGCCGAAAAACTCGGCCATCATCTTCTTTGACATCAGTCTCTCCAGTTCACATAACTGTGATAGTCTTACCCTGTCCCGTCCGGACACCAAAGAATTTTTCCGGATATCGCGCGTTTTGGTGACAGGCCCCAAAAACGTGGCTACAGCACTGGCAAAAAAATGGCCGCCCATCGGGCGGCCATTGTCATCCGAATTGCAAATGGACTATTCGTTTTCCATTGCCTCGACAGCCTCTTGCAGATCGTCCTTGCTCACCTCTTTGTCGGTAATGCTTGCCAGTTCAAACACATAGTCCACGACCTTGTCTTCGAACAGAGGCGCGCGCAATTGCTGTTGCATCTGCTGGTTCTGTTGCACGAACTCAAAGAACTGGCGCTCCTGACCCGGATACTGACGGGCCTGGTTCATGATCGCCTGGGTCATCTCTGCGTCGCTGACTTCGACTTCTGCCTTTTGACCCAGTTCGGCCAGCAGCAGGCCCAGACGGACGCGGCGCTCGGCCAGTTTGGTGTGCTCATCCGTGGTTTCGATCTCCGGGTGATCGTGACCTTCGACATCGGGGTTTTCCTCGTGCCACAGCTGATGCGCGATCTGCTTGGCTTCGGCTTCGACCAGGCTTGGAGGCAAGTCAAAGGAGACGATGTTATCCAGCGCATCCAGCAAGGCGCGTTTCATCACGGCACGGGCCGCGCCGGCATACTCCGCTTCAAGACGTTCACCGATTTGGGTTTTCAGCGCCGCGAGATCTTCGGCACCGAACTTCTTGGCCATTTCGTCGTTGATTTCGGCGGCAACCGGTTCCTTGACCTCTTTGATGGTGCAGCTGAACACGGCTTCCTTGCCGGCCAGATGCTCGGCCTGGTAGTCATCGGGGAAGCTGACGGTGACGTCCTTTTCCTCTTCGACCTTCACGCCAACCAGCTGCTCTTCGAAACCCGGAATAAAGCTGTTGGACCCGAGAACCAGCGGATAGTCCTCGGCAGAGCCGCCCTCAAAGGCCTCGCCATCGACCTTGCCGACGAAATCGAGAACGACCTGATCGCCATCCTTGGCCTTGGTGCCTTTCTTGCGCGCTTTGAAATCTTGCGCGGTTTCGGCCAGATTGCTCAGGGCCTCTTCGACCGCTGTATCGTCGGCCTTTACCACCATCTTTTCCAGGGTGATCGATTTCAGATCGATTTCAGGGATCTCGGGCAGCGCCTCGTAGGACATCTCGACCTCTACGTCGTCGCCCTCTTTCCAATCCTCATTGGTCATCTTGACGTCGGGCTGCATCGCCGGACGATCACCGCTTTCCTTGAAATGCTCGCTCATCGCGCCATCGATGCTTTCCTGCATCGCTTCACCGATCAGACGCTGGCCGAATTGCTTTTTCAGGAGTGGCATGGGCACCTTGCCCTTGCGAAATCCCTTCATCTCCACTTCCGGCTGGGCTTCGGTCAGTTTCTCATTGACCTTATCGTCCAGTTCGGCGGCGGTGACGGTGATCGCGTAACCGCGCTTCAGACCTTCGTTCAGCGTCTCGGTGACCTGCATCGTGTTTCCCCATAGGTTCCGGTGTGCGCCCTGCGCACCCTTGCGAATTTGGGGCCTTCTATTGGTCGGGGCGGCGCGGCGCAAGAGGCATTCAGGCGCGAAACTCCTGCGGTCATGGTTATCAAAGAAAAACGCGCCCGAAAGGCGCGTTTCATGATCCTGGATTGTGGTCCTGTCGGTTCAGAACTTCCAGCGTGCACCAAAGATAACGGAAGACGCATCCTGATAGCTGGCATCAGGTTCGGTCAACTCATAGGTACGATAGCCCAGATAGGCATGCACATTCGCGTTGTGAAAGCTCTGAACCGCGCCAAAGCCAACGGATGTCGCCGACGACCCGTCTGCTGTTCGTTCCCTGCCGCGATAATAGTCGACAGACATAGCCGTCGTGCCGATGCTCAGCCAGTTACCTTGGTACCCCAGCTTGCCATAAGTATAGTTGCCAGCGTCCGAACGGTCACCCGAGGCCAAGGTGACACTGACGCCCGAGGCGTGCAGAACACTGACGGACCCGATGGTGTCCTTGAATTTTGCAACGTTCCTTGACGGTTTCGCGTCCGCATACCCAAGGGCGCCCTGGACCTGGAAGTCGCCAATGGTGTTTGCATACCGAAGCGCGATCGCAGCGGATTCAAAATCACTGTCCTGCGCCAGGATTTCCTTGCCCCAAGAGGCCGACAGCGTGAAACCCGCAAAGGTTGGCGTGTCATAACGAACCCTGCCCAGTCTCGCGCCATCGAAATCACTGAAGGAGCCGGCGATGAAGCGCCCGGATAACGCACCCGCACTATCCCTGAACTCGAAAGCGCCGGCGGTATCAGGGATACTCACGTAGGTTGCCAGCGTTGTGCCGGACAAATCGACCTCAGCAACGCCATCCGTCGACATGCTGCCCTGTCCCGCATAGAAAGTACCAAAGCGATCCGTCTTGAGACTCAGATCAACCTTGCGGATGCTTGTCCGCTGCCAGTTGACCGCCTTGGGCGTGAAGATCTGGGAAAGGCTGCCAGATTGCCGAAATCCCAGCGCCGTCTCAAAGTTGAATGACAGAACATTTGCGCCATAGTCTTGGCGGACCCAAATGCCGACGCGGCTGTTGGAAGCGCTGTTGTCGACAAAATCAGAAGTGGTTTCAACACCATCATCAAAGGACAGATAGGCGGGGTCAAGCTGGCCATACAGAAGGACGCTGCCCCCGTTTCCGTTTTCATACTTCATTTCGGCTGCGGCCGCATTGGCCATGGGCAACAGTGATACAATCGTCAGGCTACGAACAATGGGATGCATATCGAACCTCGCACGTTATTAGGAGAGGAATTTTCTCCAAGTGGGTGACATCACAACTGTCGCACCTTTTGTCGCCAAGTAAACGCGCAAGGCATCGGAATGCTGTCGTTTTTGCACGATTGTGACAAACTAACTCACGTTATGCGTGTGAGTTTCGCATTCGCGCGGTTGGCGGGCAGATCATCCTTGCGTCGAGATCGCGACCCAACAGGATTGCACCGCGCCACTGACCACCGATTGCGGCCTCAACCCTGCAATACCTAGATGAACAGGGCACCGAACTGGTCGCGCAAAAGGTTCTTTTGAACCTTTCCCATCGTGTTACGCGGCAATTCCGGCAGGATCACCAATTTTCGGGGATGTTTGAAACGGGCAAGCGATTGACAGACAGCAGCCGCAACAGCCTCGGTATCAAGCGTTGCGCCGGGTTCGGCCACCAGAACACCGACAACGGTTTCACCGAAGTCCGGATGAGGCACACCGATCACAGCGCTTTCAAGCACGCCCGGCTGGTCGTCGAGAACCAGCTCGATCTCCTTGGGGTAGATGTTATAGCCCCCGGAAATGATCAGATCCTTGTTGCGCCCGACGATCTGGACATATCCCTGATCGTCGATCATCCCGAGATCGCCGGTGATAAAAAAGCCATCCTCGCGCAGTTCTTCACGGGTTTTTTCAGGCATCTGCCAGTAGCCTTTGAACACGTTCGGGCCGCGCACCTCGATCTGACCGACCTCACCATCAGGTATCGTTGCACCGCTTTGGGCGTCGGTGATCTTGAGTTCGATCCCCGGCAGTGGAAAGCCCACCGTTCCGGCACGGCGATCGCCGTCATAGGGGTTGGAGGTGTTCATGTTGGTTTCGGTCATGCCATAGCGTTCAAGGATACGATGGCCGGTTCGATCTTCGAATTGGACATGGGTATCGGTGAGCAGCGGCGCGCTCCCCGAAACGAAAAGGCGCATGTGTTTGACCAGATCACGGGTAAACCGCGCATCGCCTAGCAGACGGGTATAGAACGTGGGCACGCCCATCATCGCCGTGGCGCGCGGCAGGTCCGCGAGGACCTGATCAAGATCGAACCTTGGCAGGAAGATCATCGAGCCCCCCGTGATCAGCGCGATGTTGGTGGCAACGAACAGTCCATGCGTATGAAAGATCGGCAGCGCGTGGAGCAATACGTCGGTCTCATCAAACCGCCAGTAATCGGCCAACACCTCGGCGTTGGACAGAAGATTAGCCTGAGTCAGCATCGCGCCCTTGGAGCGGCCCGTGGTGCCCGACGTGTAGAGAAAGGCGGCAAGATCATCGGCGCTGCACGGCATGGTTTCAAAGGCGGTTGGCTTGCCCTGGGCCTTGTCCGGCAGCGTTCCGGTGCCATCGCCATTCAGTGTTTCCAGCGTGGCGCCTGACGCGTCTGCAACCGGGCCGAGCGCCTCCGCCTTGGCCCCGTCACAGATCAGGATGCGCGCACCGCTGTTCTCGACGAAATAGGTGACTTCCTCCGCGGTATAGGCGGTGTTGAGCGGCAGGAAGATGATGCCGGACTGGGCGCAAGCCGAATAGATGGCGAGCGCTTCGGGTGACTTTTCGATCTGCACCGCCAGCCGATCGCCGGGCTGCGCACCAAGTTCCGCAAAGACATGAGCGAATTGTGCGGCCTGCTCCAGAAACGCGGCATGGGTAACAGTGCGACCGTCCTGAAGGTGCAGGAACACGGTGTCTTGCCCGTAATAGCGCCCGAACAGCGTGTCATACAGTGGATTTGCCATGGTTTGAGCCCTCAAACAGCCGTTTTTTGCGCCGCCCGCGCCAATGCGGTCACTTCTGGCGAGGCAGCAATTGTCTGTTTGCTGGCATAGCGTTCATGGTTCTGGGTGATCAAGGACAGGTCATAAAGATAATTGACCATGGCCCCGCCTGATTGGGCGAGCCCGTTCGCGGATACATCCGCTTCCGCATGCACGGCATGGACCAGCGCACCATTGCCCAGGTGAAAACGCGCCACCGGATCATAGGGCGCGCCATCCCCCCGTTTTGCCGTCAACAGGTAATGCGCCGCGCGCTGGCACTGTTGTTCAGGGGAGTTGTCGGGCAGATCCGAGCCGGTTTCGGAGGCCCAGCGGGTCAAACCGGGGATCGGTGAGAGTGTGACAAATGTCTTGAGCCCCGGCAATTCGCGCGAGAGATCGGCAACCACCTGCTTGATCAGCGAATTGCCAAAAGATATCCCCGCGAGTCCCTCTTGGCAGTTCGAGATCGAATAGAACACGGCAGTGTCCGCATCGTCGGCGCGGATGATGTCACGCTTTTCGCTGAGGACGTTCTGAACAGAGGACGCGACGCCGCGGGTCAGCGCAACCTCGACAAAAATCAGCGGCTCGCTGGGCATGCTGGGATGGAAAAACGCGAAACAGCGGCGATCCTCAGGCTGGACGCGGCGGCGCAATTCCTGCCAGTTGCCGATTTCGTGCACCGCCTCGTAGGCAATGATCTTTTCAAGGATCTCCGCCGGACTTTCCCAGCTGATCGGACGCAAGACCAGAAAACCCCGATTGAACCACGAGGCCAGAAGATGGCGAAAGTCGAGATCGACAACGGCCAGTTCCGGCGCATCGCGCATGAGGCGCAACAGATCCTTGCGCATCTCGACAAGCTGACCCGTAGCGCCGGGCACCTGGTTGAGCCGCCGGGCGAGTTCCTGGCGGCGCGCCTCCGATGCCCCGAGAAAGGCGCGGTAGGTTGCCTTGGTGGGTGTCGCCTCGAACGCCGCGAGGGTCGTGCGTACGGCCTCGGCGTCGATACCGAGTTGGGCCGTCAGGAACCCAAAGAACCCGCGTTTGCCGTTATCATCCAGTGCCGCATACCGATCGAGAATATGGCGTGCCAGTATCATGCCCGAGACTTCACCGGAACTGCCCAGCAGGGCCTCGCAAAGCTCTTCTATGCTGCGACCGGTACGGTCAGGCTCGGTCGCGCGACTATAGCGCCGCGCAAAGACGGTGGACATCAAATCAGACAGTCGGCTCATCTTGCTATTCCCATCACAACGTCAGGAAGCCATGTGGCGATTCCGGGAAACAGGCATAGGACAACAATCGCCAGCACCATGCAAGCAACGTAGGGCAAGGAGCCGAGCAGGATGGTCTTGAGCGAGATATCAGGCGCGATACCGTTGATGACATAGAGGTTCAGACCGACCGGCGGGCTGATCAGGCCGATTTCCATGTTGATGGTCAGAACCACCGCAAACCAGATCGGGTCGAACCCGGCGGAGGTGATGATCGGCAACAGGATCGGCGCGGCCATGAGGATCACGGCGACGGGCGGCAGGAAAAAGCCCGCGATCAGCAGAAACAGATTGACCGCCCCCATCAACACCCAACGGTTCACATCCAGCGTACCGATCCATTCGGCGATGGACTGGGTGATGAAGAGGCTGGAGAGCATGTATGAAAACACCCCGGCGGCGGCGATGATGAACAGGATCATCACGCTCTCGCGGGTTGAGTCGCGCAGCACCACCCACAAGTCGCGCGGATGCCAGAGGCTGTAGATCACCATGGCAATCACAAGGCACAGCAAGGCGCCGACGGCGGCGGTTTCCGATGGTGTCGCGATGCCGCCGTACATGACGTAGAGAACGCCGAGAATGATCGCGAGAAAGGGCAACACGCGGGGCAGGATCTCAAACCGCTCTTTCCAGGTGTAGCTGCCCGAGTTCAGCAGCGCGGTGTTGCCCGAACGCCAGGTCGAATAGAGCGACCAGGCCATGAACAACCCGACGAGCAGCAGGCCGGGAAACACGCCCGCCAGAAACAGGCGACCGATGCTGGTTTCCGTGGCGATACCGTAGACGATCATCGTGACCGAGGGCGGGATCAGTATGCCCAGCGTGCCGCCAGCCGCGATGGAACCGGCAGCAACCCCATCGGGATAGCCGCGTTTTCGCATTTCGGGGATGCCCATCTTGCCGATCGCGGCACAGGTGGCAGGGCTGGATCCGGACATGGCGGCAAACAACGCGCAGGCCCCAAGGTTGGAGATCACCAGCCCGCCGGGGATGCGCGTCAGCCAGCGCTCCAGCGCCTCATAGAGATCCGCGCCCGCTCGGGTCGAGGCGATGGACGCCCCCATGATGATGAACATCGGGATCGACAACAGGGCAAAATTGTCAAGCTTGCCGAACAGGATTTCCGGCATGAGTTCGAGGCTGCGGATCCCGTCAAAGGTAATGAGAAATCCCGCCGAGACGATCAGCAGACCCAGGGCGACAGAAACTCCGGAAAACAGCACGAGGATGGTGACGATTGCGACAGCTGCGCCGAGCACGAGCGGGTCCATCAGCGGTCCTCCAGCCCGAACGGCGCATCGGCACCGGTGATGACCGCGACCAGATCGGCGGCGAGTTGAAGCAGCAAGAGGCCAAACCCGACCGGCAACGCCAGGTAGGGAATCCAAAGACGCACCGCCCAGACGGTGTCGGATGTCCACCCCCGCGCCCAGGCGAAATGCCAGTAGTCATAGCCATACCAGAGCATCACCGCGACGATGGCGATGGAAAGCGACAGGGTAAAGATGGCCAGAACCTTGCGCGCCCGCATCGGAAGCGACAGCGGGACCAGATCGACATTCACATGCCCTCGCAGGCGCTGCACATACGGCAACCCGATCAGCGTGGCCGCCACCATCAGATAGATCACCGCCTCGGTCTGCCAGATGGTTGATCCATTCAGCACGAAGCGGACGAAAATCATCTGGCAGGTGATCGCGACCGCCAGCACGATCATCGCGGCCGAGAACCAGCCGGCCAAAGTCGAGAGACCCGCAATGGCCCTCAGAATCCGGCTGTTCCCGGTCCTGGCGGCGGCGGCGCTACTGTGGCCTGACATGCGGCTTTCCCTTGCTCGACGGGCTGGCGGCCCGTTGGGGCCGCCCGGGTCGTTCATTCAACAGCCAGCGCCTTGTCCAGCAGGTCCTGCCCGTCCGGAACAGACTCGACAAAGGATTTATAGCTGGTTTCCATGGCGATCGCGCGCCACGCCTCGAAATCCTCGGGCGTCATCTCGGCGATCTCCACTCCGGCGTCGCGGAACACCTCGACCGAAGCGGCATCCTGCTTCTTGGCTTCTTCCAGATAGAACGTCTCGGCCTTGGCGGCACCCGCGAGCAATGCCTCTTGCTGGGCCTCGGTCAGGCCCTCGAACGTCGATTTGTTCATCAAGAGCGGCTGATACATGAACCACAGCGCCACATCGGCCGCCGGGGTATAGCAGGCCACCTGCTCGTATATGCGATAGGACACGAAGGATGACGACGAGGTATTGGCCGCGTTCAAAACGCCGGTCTGCATGGCGTTGTAGATCTCCGAACTGGCCATCGACGCGATAGACGCCCCTGCTCCCGCCAGCATCTGTTCAAACGCCTTGCCCGCCGCGCGGGTCTGCAGGCCCTGAACATCCTCGGGTTTGGTGATGCATTTGTCCTTGCCGGCAAAACCGCCCGCCAGATAGCCATGCACCAGCACCATGACGTCATCCTCGGCCATCGTGGCCTGGATCGCCTCCATGAACGGGCTTTGATTCAGGCGCGCGGCGTGATCGTGGTTTTTCACGAGACCGGGCATCAGTGTCAGATTGTAGGCGGGTTGCTGTCCTCCGGCATAGGACAGCGGAAAAACCGTCATATCCAGCTGGCCACGCGACAGGGGTTTGTACTGTTCGCGGGGCTTGAACAGAGACTTGGAGCCGAAGATCTTGATTTCCAGATCAACATCCGCCGCCGCAACTTCGTCAGCCACAATCTGGGCGACCTGATGGCGAACATCCTTGTTCGACCATTGGTGCGACAGGCGCAGTTCGGTAGCACCAGACGTGCCTGCCATGATCATCAGCGCCGCTGATGCGGCGGCTGTCAGCAAATTGGTTTTCATTTTTTCCTCCCATGATGCCCGGCGTCTCGAATCCAGACCCCTGCACGACAGTGTTCGGGTTGGGTCATTCCAAGTCAAGCTTTTTGTATACAATAATATATGTATTGCGTACCAAGAAGCGAGATACTAGGATTCGTGAATGGATATGCGCCGCGCCGATTTGATAGCCGACGAGTTGGAAAAGATGATCTTTACCGGCGCGTTCACGGACGGAGACCGATTGGACGAAATCCGACTGGCAGGTCAGTTCAGCGTGTCACGGACTCCGATCCGTGAGGCCTTTCAGCGTCTGGTCGCATCCGGGCTGGCGGTGCAAATTCCCCGTCGCGGCGTGTTCGTTGCGCAGCCCGGACCAGTTGAATTGATGGAAATGTTCGAAACGATGGCCGAGATCGAAGCCGCTTGCGCCCGGCTCGCCGCGATGCGGATCTCGGACACGGCGCTCGTGGAACTGGACGAGATCAACCAAGAGTGCCTTCAGGCCATGAAAGCCAAAGATATCGACAGGTACTATCAAGAGAACGAGCGGTTTCATCAGACCATCTACCAGCAGTCGGGCAACAGCTTTCTGGCCAAGGAAGCGCGGCGACTACAGCATCGTCTGAAGCCATACCGGCGTATCCAACTGCATCTGCGCGGTCGCATGGCACAGTCGATGGCCGAACACGAAACCATTGTCACGGCCCTGAGAGACGGTGATTCCCTTGGCGCTGCAGACGCGATGCGCGGTCATGTGGCGGTGCAAGGGGAGAAGTTCCACCACCTCATGTCCAGCATCACCAAGACGCCATAGATAGCTGATTTTTCACGCGTTCGGCTCGGCTATGGCAATTGCCGGGCCAGCCTGCTCAATAGCCGTCCCCGCAGCGAATAACACGTCCTCCCTGAACCTGCCCGCGATCAGTTGCACACCAACCGGGATCTGGTTCACCTGCCCCGTCGCGACCGACAGCCCCGGCAACCCGAGCGTCGGCAGCGCCCGTTGCGTGAGCTGCGCGCGAAACACCCGCGCAAAATCTGCCTCGGATCGCACGTCGAGTTGTTGTTCAAACGGCAGCTCGCCGGAAACCGGGCAGAGCAGAACCGTGTATCGGCCCAGAAACTGCTCCCATTCGCGGATCAGCCCGACGCGGGTTTTCAGAGCCATCATGACACGTTCAAGGTCGATCGCTCCGGCGTCCGCAATCATCTGTGCTGCGACAAACATCGCATCGGGTTCACCCTCATTTGCGATCATGTCGCCCGCCGCAAACTGGTTTTCCGCCATCCAGAGGATCGCATTGATGCGGGCCGCCTCCTGCATCGGCGGGCAATCCACCTGATCGACGGTCCATCCCGCATCACGGAGCCGCTCTGCCGCGTCCAGCAGCGCCGCCTGCACGTCGTCGGCGACCTCCATGCCATCGGGCACCAGAGTCAGCGCCGCGCGCTTTTCGAACGGCCCCTGATCCAACGGTGCGACGGTTTGCCAGGGATCACGCGGGTCGCGCGCCGACATGGCGGCGAGCGACAGGCGGATGTCCTCGATACTGCGCGCCAGCGGTCCCGACACCGCCATCATCTGGGCCCCGATGAACCGATCACCACCGGTCGCATTGTGCGCAGGCACCCGACCAAGGCTGGGCCTCAACCCGTGCAAGCCGCAGGCATAGGCCGGATACCGGACCGAACCCGCGATGTCGGTGCCATGACCGATTGCGCACAGCCCGGCGGCCACCGCCGCGCCCGCACCGCCCGACGAGCCGCCCGGCGTGATCGACGGATCGCGTGGATTGAGTGTTTGACCATGCAGATTGTTGCGCGTGAACCACCGCAGGGAAAAGGCCGGAGTGTTGGTGCGCCCGATAATCACGGCACCGGCTTTGCGCAGGTTGGAAACCACCGGATTATCCTCAAGGGCGACGAGGTTTTCCTGCAATTTCAGCCCGTTCGTGGTGGCGTGGCGTTGCTGATCGACATTGACCTTGATCGTTACAGGAACGCCGCACAGTGGGCCCGGATCCTGACCCCGTGCAATCTGCGCATCGACTTGCCCCGCCGCATCCAGCGATTCTTCATGGAAGCTGTCGACCACCGCGTTTATCAGGGCGTTGATGGCATCCGCGCGGTCCAGATGCGCTTGCGTCACCTCGATGGCCGAAACCTGTTTGCATCTTACGGCCTGCGCAAGCGCAGAGGCCGTCGATTTCCATAACTGCGTCATGATCCCCTCCCGGTTCTGATCACAGACTGCCGGATAATGCACACTGTGATCAACGGCCTTGAGGTCGGGCGGGGCCTGGATCACATGACGTCCTCGCGAAACGCCCCTGACAAGAGCTTCGCGTTGTGAATTCCACCACAGATGGTGCGCGGTCTTGCACCCGATCACAACTGGCGGATATGTGCAACAATTCAACAAACTCGTCACATTGTGAACAAATTGATATTCCATTTTCGTGTTGTTCGGTTAACACGTGAAATGATGAATGTGAGTAAGGTTTTGCAGGCGATGGTGGCCAATCAAGAGTATTCTGGTATTCAGGCAACTGTTTCAGAAGTTGCCGCGGGTCCTGCTGCGGACTTTCCAACCCGTCCAGACTGGAGAAGCGAAACCTGCCACTGCGTCTTTCTGGACCAGGTTCAAGTGGTCGACGGTGTTTGCCACAAGCAAACCATCAGGGCCGTGGGTGACCTGATATCCGGCGACGAATACCGTTTTCCCGACATGATCCACGACAGCCCGTCCAGCATCCGTGTCGAAGGCGAGAATGCCACGATCGAGTTTCGCACAATTGTGGAAGTCGGAAGCTCAAACATTCGGGCGCGCCTCACCCATTGCATCACACTGATGTCGGGCCGCGGCCACCTTGTGACGGCGGATGTGCTGACGACCTCGGCCAACCGGGTGCTCTTGGCCTTGCGCGACACCGTGATGCCGCGCGAAGACTATGCTCTGATCTCGAAGGTGACGACGCAAGCCCGCAAAAGCCAGCGCCAAGCAACTGCAGGCGGATAAGGCCAACCACAGAAACCGTTTGCAGAACTGCTATTTCCGGTTCAGGATTTGAGTCGTCTTAAAGCGTGCATCATTGAGTATCTTGTCGACATCTTCCAGATCATAGGTTTCCGCATACTGAACAAGGTCAAGCAGCACATCGAGGATCCAACGATGTTCGGCATTGCGCTTTGGTCGCGGAGGATTGGCCGCGACAGACGTCTGCAGGATGTCCGCCATCCGTTCCGCAGCAATGCGTTTGCGTTCGCTGTCACCGTTTCCCTCGGTGGATTGAACTATCTCTGCCAATCGATACAATTCCTCTATTATTTTACCATCAAACCCTTGCGTGATCGCATCTTCGATTTCGACCTTGTCATCGTCAGTCATCTCAAATTCCCCGCTTGTACCCGAGGCGGAAGAACGACAAAACCAAGCAAAGTGTAAGTACGTACACCGCAACAAGACAAACAGTACATTGATTTACATTCATTTAACTTGAGGCCCCCAAAACGTGACAGAGTTGGACAGCACCAACAGGGACAAGAGCGAAGGCGATGTATCGCATGGAATCGAGCACACGCTCACGACCGTTCTGGCCTCGGGGGCGCTTGGGCATTCGGAACGGCGCGCCAATCTGCTCCGCTATCTCGTGGATCTGGAAACCTCGGGTCAGGGCGACAAGATCAAGGCCTACGCCATCGCCCTGGATGTATTTGGACGGGATGAAGACTTTGATCCGAATTCGGACAGTATCGTCAGGGTCGAAATCGGGCGGCTGCGCGATGGTCTGCGGATCTTTTATGGTGAACACGACGACCCGGACCTCTGGACGATTGACATTCCCAAGGGCACGTATCGGCCGACGCTGAAACCGCCGAACATCGGTCCCGCTGTCGAGGCCGCACCACAGGCGGTGCGCCCGTTTCGCTGGGCGGTGTTCGTCTTGCCGATTCTGATCGCGCTGCCGTTGCTCTACTACACCTTGCGACCGGCCCCGACGTCGGATGAAACGGTAACCTATCCTGTCTTGCGCATTGCAGTCATGCCTTTCGAGGCGGCGGGCGATCAACCGAACCTCGAAAAGGTGGCGTTCGGCCTCTATACAGAGCTGACGCTGGACCTGTCCGCCTATCCCTGGATCGCAGTCGTGTCGCCACTGGATCCAGAAGAGATCGGCGCCGACTATGCACTCAAGAGCCAGCTGTTGTGGCAGGGCGACAACTTGCAAACGAATTCCCAGCTGATTTCCCTGCCCGGCGAGCGGCTGGTCTGGAGCAAATCCTACTCGATCCCGACGACGGCAGAGCACATACAGGAAACACATCTCAAGATCACAAGCGGAATTGCGTCGAGCCTGGGATCCGAAAACGGCATTTCCCCCGACCTGATCGTTGCCCGGAACGCGCGCAAGGCCGAGGCAAATCTCGAGGGGTTCCTCTGTTTCATAAGCACCTATCAATATGTCGTCGAACCCACGCGGGCGGAACATCTGAGGCTGCGCGATTGCCTGGAGGATGCGGTCGAGGCGTTTCCCGAATTCGGCGAGGCCTGGGCCGCGTTGGGTGTCCTCTACATGGATGAAGTGCGCTTTGGCCGCAATCCGCGGCCAGGACGCGATTCCTGGAAGGATGCCCGCGTCGCGATCGACCGAAGCCTTGAATTGGCGCCGTTGCGAAACGCGCCATTGATGGCGGGTGTGGTTCTGTCGGTACAGGCACCGGATCAGGACCTGGTTCGCGCCCAACAACTTGGCCGAAAGCTGAGGGAGATGTTCCCACGGCATCCGGCAACGCTGGCCCTGATCGGATCGCTCCTGTCAGAGTTTTTCGGCCTTTGGTCCGAGGGGCTCGATCTGGCGCAACAGGCAATTGATCTCGAGAATGCGCCACCCAGTGGCTTCTTCGTTACCCCGGCCTTCTTTGCGGCGATGCAGGCGGATGACGCGGCCGCGCTGGCAGCGACCGAACCTCTGACGACGCAAACATCTGAAACGGAATTGCTGTTGAAATACCTGGCGGCGGCGCGCAACGGGAAACTTGAAATGATGGCCGAACACCGCGCATTGCTGGCGCAAAAAGATTTGAGATCGGACGCCGACCTCATAGGTTTCGTCAGAAACCGGCGTTTCCATGATGAGCTGCAAGCAAGCCTCATCCGCCAGTTGGAAGCGGCCTTTCTGATCGGCAATGGCTAGAACGTTTCGCGGTTGACTTGGCGTATCTGGTATCACCTGCCACGTTGAGAACCATGATTTCGGCCATAATAGGTAAGCGAGGATCAGCGCAAAACGCTATGGAAGCAACGCGCTGCATGACCCAGGCCAAGCGCTTCGGATCGTGTTCCTCACCCCCTCTGGGTGACCCCCGGATCGGATCAGACCGTCAACCCTGTCTGAATGCAAACCTCCGAGACCCAATCCAGCAGGCTGGGCAGCTGTCCAGGTAAACAGGTCGCCATGCCCTGGGCAAAGTCCTGAAACTGTGCCTGATTTGTCGGGTTCACCGCCGTCAAAACCGGAATCCCGGCCATCATGGCATCCGCGATCAGCGGGCGAAATCCGCGCCCGTCCGCTTCGTGCTTGCCAAACTTGTTGACGATCAGCACCTGCGGCAACCGTCCTTGCGTCGGGTTCAACGACTGCGCGACGTGACCGACGGCCTGTTCCAGTGCAGCGGAATCCAACCGGCATCCGCGCGACCCGGTGCCCAGCGATTGTGAAATGCGGAAGACCGGCCCGTCCGGCATCACCCGCACATCCATGTCACAGAGGTCGTTGTCGGTGCAGGTGGTGTTGGACTGAACCACGCCACCAACATACAGACCCCGTGCAATCAGCTGGTCCGCGAGCTCTGACAGCAAAATGTCGGTCTGCCCACGCGCCATGGTTCTGATATAGGCCAGTGCCATCGACGAGTTCTCCTGCTCCATTCCATGAATGTGGTGCCGGAAATCGCCTGCCCGGGCAAGAGCCGTTTTGGAACCGGGCAGTCAGATGTCGCGGAACTTGCGTTCCATCAGGCGCTGAAACAGGCGGGGAGACAACCCGTTGAGCCACCAGGCAAGCCACGCCACACGTCCCACCGGGATCAACGGTGCCCCCCGGTCCAATCCGCGCAGAATTGTGTCTGCCGCCTGTTCGGCGGTAATATCGCCCAACCCGTCGGTTGCCGCGCCGGGGCGGGATGTGCCGTCTGCGCGAAACTCTGGGTTTCCGACATTCGTCGCAATAAAGGAAGGGGCCGCAATCTGGCAGCGCACCCCATATTGGACCTCTTCGGAGCGCAGGGACTTGAAGAACCCCTCGAGCGCGTGTTTGGATGCGGCATAGGCCGTGCGATGAAACAGCGGTGCGAACCCGGCCACCGAGGAAATCGCCAGATGTGTACCGTGCGCCGCGCGCACCGGATGCAACAGTGCACCCGCAAGTGCCGTCGCAGAGAAATAGTTGACTTCGAAGATCTTGCGATGCGCTGACTCCTGCATGTCTCCAAAGGCGCTGATCTGCGTGATGCCGGCATTATAGATCACCAGGTCGATCTCCGGATAGTCGCGCCGAATCCGGTCGGTGGCAGCGGCAAGCTGGTCCTGGTCCGTAAGATCGCAGGCTATGGGCAGTTGAAGCTCGGTTCTGGGCACGCCGTCGATGTTCAGATCCAGCAGGATCGTGCGGTAGCCACGCCCTTGCAAGCGCTCTGCCATGGCCCGGCCCAGACCACCCGCACCACCGGAGATCACAGCTGTCTTCACAGTCCCTCCGCCTGTTTCCAATGCTCAAAGACCTCGCGGCTGGTTTTCTGCGGCACATAGCCAAAATCCGACTTCAGCGCATCATTGGCCAGAACCGGTCGGTGTTGCAGGAAGCATACCTGCTCGGGCCCATAGCGGCTGAGACGCAAGGGGCGCGCGACGGCAAGCGCGGCCCTGAGCAACGCCGCCGGCAGATGCAGCACCGGTTTGCCAAGAGCGCGCGCCAGTTCTTCGATCCCCATGGCACCATCCCCGGCGACATTGAAGATGCCGGCAGGCCCATCCGTGGCGGCGCGCCTTAGAATACATGCCAGATCCTCGGTCCAGACAAACACAAACGGACTATCGCATCCGCGAACGGCAAGCAGACGCGGCTTGTGAAACAATGCGGTAATCTGATTGTCGGTGCCCTCTCCCAGAACCGTACCGACCCGCAATACCACCTGCTCCAACTCCGGCCTGCTCCGGCGCGCCTCGGCCAGCATCTCTTCGACCAGTCGTTTGTGATGGGCATAGGGAAAGGCCGCATTGCCGCGCAGGGGATCCGTTTCACGCAGCGGCACCGGATTGGCGGCGTCGTACCCATAGGCCGCGCCTGAAGACGTAACCACCAGCCGCCGCACGCCGTTATCGAGCGCCGCCGTGAGCACATTCTGTGTCCCCTTGACATCCACCGCAAAGGCGGCATCGCGGCTCATTCCCCTGGATGGCGTTACGATCGAAGCAAGATGCACGATCACCTCCGGACGGTGCCGCGCAATCACGCGCCCCGCATCTTCACCCGTCACATCGAGCTTTTCAGCCGACACATGTGGCGGCAGGTCCCCGGCAGGTGCGAGATCGGTCGCAATCACCTCGTGCTCCTCCAGCGACCGCACAAGTGCGCGGCCGATCATGCCGGATGCGCCGGTAATCAGGATACGGCTCATCGCGCGGCCTCCGTCCGGTTCAGGACCGCGGCCAGCGCCAGCCCCGAGATCGCGTGCCAGATGCCCCAGAAAGCGGCAACCACCGCCATGCCGCCAAGCCCGCCAAAGAATCCGAAGATCAGCACGAGACCAAGGCCGGAATTCTGGATACCGGTTTCGATGGTAATGGCGCGCCGATCAAAGGGCGAAACGCCCGCTAGCGTTGCACAGCCATACCCCGCCGCGAGCGCAAGCGTGTTGTGCAGGATGACAAGCAGTGCGACGGCTCCGGCAAAGTGCAGAAAAAATGCCCAGTTCGCGGCAAGGGCAAGCAGGACAAACGCGACGAAAATACCGAACGAGATCCATTGCAACATCGGCCGGATACGGGCGGCAATATCCGGACGACGGGTGTTCAGCATCACACCCAACACCAGCGGCAAGACCAGCATCAGCCCGACGGTGATCGCCACCGTCATCGGTTCAATCGCGGTGCGCCGCAAAATCTCACGCGTCGGCTCGTAAAGGCTGCCCCAGAAGGCGATGTTGAACGGGGTGACAAAGATCGTGGCAATCGTGGCAAAGGCGGTCATGGAAACCGACAGCGCCGCGTTTCCTCCTGCCCGGTGGGTGATGAAATTGGAAATGTTTCCGCCGGGACAGGCCGCCACCAGGATCAGGCCGAGGGCGATCGACGGCCGCGGGTGCATCACCAGAACCAGGCAATAGGTCAGCGCGGGCAACGCGACAAATTGCGAGATCAGCCCCGTGATCAGCGGCTTGGGCGCGTGCACCAGACGGTGGAAATCGGACGGCTTCAGGTCAATCGCGACCGAGAACATCACGATCGCAAGCACCGTGTTCAAAATCATCAGCGAGCCGGGGCTGAAATTCAGAACGACATCGTCGATGCCGGTCATGCGCCCTGCCCGCCAAGCGCCTTGATCCAGGCGTTGAGCGCGCCGCGATAGGTTGCCTTGTCCACGTAATAGGCCATGCGGGCAACGTTCAGATAATTTTCGCCACCGGTTGCGCGGGTAAAGGTATCGGCCTTCTCCGCCTGCAACAGACGCGCCTCGTTCCGGGCCAGCCGCAACCCGGCAATATAGCGGGCGACCATCTCGGCCTGTTCGTGGCGACCCTGCCAGCCAAGACCCGTCGCCTCGATCATGCCCAGCACAAAGAGATCATCGCGCTTGGGGTGCATGGCATTGAGGAACAGATGCGGCGCATCGCCCTGCCAGTTCAGCAGCGCTTCATCAATAAACGGATAGTGCAACCGATACCCCGTGGCCGCGAGGATCAGATCATACTCGGCGTGGCTGCCATCCTTGAAGTGGACCGTATGCCCATCAAGGCGGTCAATATCCGGGCGAACGCGCAAATCGCCATGTCCCGCGTGGTAGAGAACCAGCGAATTGACGATCGGGTGGCTCTCGTAGAGTTTGTAGTCGGGCTTGGGAAAGCCGTATTTCTGCGGGTTGCCGACGAACCAGCCGAGTATCAGAGCGTCGACCTTGCGTTTGAGCCATTTTGGCATCTTGAGTCTGCCGCCCACCGTGTCGGCTGGTTTGCCAAAGACGTACTTAGGAACAAAGTAATAACCGCGTCGCATCGACAAATCGCAGCTTGCGCCGTGATGGATTGCATCCACCGCGATGTCACAACCGGAATTGCCCGCGCCCACGACAAGGACACGTTTGCCGTCAAACTGTTTGGCGCTGCGATAGTCGGCGGCGTGGATCAACATGCCATCGAACCTGCCGGAAAAACGGGGCCGGTTGGGTTCGGAAAGCGTGCCATTGGCGATCAGCACGCCGGCAAAGATCGCCTCGTGCTCGCCATCCGGATCGCGCCAGACCACACGCCAACCATCGCCGGTTTCCCCCAGAGGTTCGGTCCGCACCACTTCGGCGTTGAAACAGTAGTGACGCCGCAGATCAAAATGATCGGCGAAATCGTTGAAATACCGCTTCATTTCATGATGCGACGGATACTCCGCCACCTCGTCCCGCATGGGAAAGTCGGCAAATTCGGTCATCCGCTTGGACGAAATCAAATGCGCGCTCTCATACATGGTGGATTTCGGGTTATCGATATCCCAGAGGCCGCCCACACCGGTGTGCATCTCGAACCCCTGAAAGGCGATACCTTGTTCCTGCAGTGTTTTGGCCGCAGCCAAACCCATTGGACCCGCGCCGATCAGGGCAAACTGTTCGCGCGTCTCGGTCATGCGCATTCTCCACCAACAATCTGCGTTAACTTGAACACATGTTCAATATAAGGCAAGATGATTTTATGAGGATACCGAAAAAACAACGACAACGGGCCCCTTCCAGGCGGGCGATCCAGTCGCGGGAACGGATTCTGGACGCGGCGGAAATCGTGTTCGCGGACAAGGGATTTGACGGGGCAACCCTGCGGCAGATCGCCGAGCGTGCAAAGACACAGGTCGGGCTAGTGCATCATCATGGAGGCGGCAAGGCAGAACTCTTCGCGCAGACTGTGGCACGGCGGGCCGATGACCTGTCAGCATTGCGACTCAAAATGTTGACGGCGCGCAAGGCGGCAGGGACGTTGACGGTCGAAGGCCTGCTGGAGTGCTTTGTCGGTCCCTATCTGGAAAGGGCCGCGAGCGGGGACGTGCAATGGCTGGCCTATGCGCGGCTGGTCGCGCATGTGTCCGCCGATCCGCGATGGCGGGAACTGGCGGCGGTGTGTTTTGATCCCACGGCAAACCGTTTCATCGATGAGATCGCTGCCCTGTTTCCCGACGCCCCGCGCGGCGCAATTGCGTCGGGGTTTGTCTATACCGTGTCCGCGATGCTGGCAGTGCTGACCTCGACCTGGCGGATCGAGACCCTGGGGGCCGTTGATCCGGGCGGCCCTGACCGGCAAGAAGAGTTGGTGCGCTTCTGCGCAGCCGGGATCCGGGCGAACCTGGAAGGCTGCTGACGCATCCGCACGACAAGCCAAAGACAGACGACTTCGCCCGCCCCGGCGCATTCAGCCCGCAAGCTTGCCGGCTTCGCGTGCGAGCGCCTCGATACCGGACCAGTCGCCGGCATTCATCAGGTCGACAGGGGCAACCCAACTGCCGCCCGCGCAAAGGACGTTGGCCAAGGACAGGTAGCTGCTGGCGTTCCTGGTGCTGACGCCGCCGGTTGGACAAAACGTGATCTGCGGCAGCGGCGCACCGATCCCCTTGAGCGCGGGCGCTCCGCCAGAGGCTTCGGCGGGGAAGAATTTCAGCATGTCATAGCCACGTTCCAAGAGCATCATCGCTTCGGTTGCGGTCGCGGCACCCGGCAGGGTTGGCAGGCCTTCCGCCTCGCAGGCATCGAGCAGACCCGGCGTCGACCCCGGCGAAACGCCGAAGAGCGCCCCGGCCTCGCGCGCAGCGCGCACATCGGCGGGGGTGACCAACGTCCCTGCCCCGACGATGCCGCCGGGAACCTCAGCCATGATCCGGATCGCCTCGAGCGCGACCGGCGTGCGCAGGGTGACCTCAAGCGCAGGCAAACCACCGGCGACTAACGCTTCGGCAAGCGGGCGGGCATGAGCAACGTCGTGGATCACCAGCACCGGGACGATAGGCGCGCGCGCACAAATCTCTCGGGTGCGCCGGCTGGCGTCTTTAGGGGTCAGAGGCATGAATCATACTCCGAATATAGTGGCGCCGCTGTCTGCGGAGCAGACGGCACGGCGGAAATTGGCAAAGAGTTCGCGGCCCAACCCGGCCTCGTTCGCGGAAAGATCCGCTTGCGCGGCGGGACGGTCATGCACCCCTTCGGTCAGGATTTCAAGCGCCCCGACATCGGCGTCGACCCGCAGGATATCCCCGTCTTGCAGGCGGGAAATCGCCCCGCCATCCAATGCCTCGGGGCTGACATGGATCGCCGCAGGCACCTTGCCCGACGCGCCGGACATCCGCCCGTCGGTGACCAAGGCCACCTTGAGACCACGCCCCTGCAGAATCGCCAGCATGGGCGTCAGGCTGTGCAACTCGGGCATGCCGTTGGCCTTTGGCCCTTGAAAGCGGACGACGACGATGGTGTCGGAGGTGAATTCGCCCGCCTTGAACGCGGTCTTGACGTCGTCCTGATCGTGAAACACCCGGACAGGGGCCTCGATCACGCGATGATCCGGCGCAACGGCCGAGATCTTCATCACGGCAGTGCCCAGATTGCCAGCAAGGCGTTTCAAACCGCCATTTGACTGGAACGGATCGGACGCCGGGCGCAGGATCTTGTCATTCAGCGAAATTCCACTGCCCTGCTCCCAGCTGAGCAGACCGTCCTTTAGCCTTGGTTCGGTGGTGTAATGGGCCAGCCCCTCGCCCGCGACGGTGCGGGTATCGGGATGCAGCAGGCCGGCTGACAGCAGATCGCCGATCATGTACCCCAGCCCGCCCGCAGCATGGAAGTGGTTTACATCCGCGAGACCATTGGGATAGACCCGCGCCATCAGCGGCACGACATCGGAGAGTTCGGAGAAATCCTGCCAGTCGAGAATGATGCCCCCGGCCCGCGCCATCGCCACAAGATGGATGAGCAGATTGGTGGAGCCGCCAGTGGCATTCAGCCCGACGATGCCATTCACGAATGCGCGTTCATCAAGGATGTCGCAGACCGGTGTATAGTCATTCCCAAGTGCACTGAGCGACAATGCCCGGCGGGCGCCCTCGGCGGTCAGCGCATCGCGCAGGTCGGTGTTGGGATTGACAAAGCTCGACCCCGGAAGATGCAGGCCCATGAACTCCATCAGCATCTGGTTGGTGTTCGCGGTGCCGTAAAAGGTACAGGTGCCGGGACCATGATAGGCCGCCATCTCCGCCGCCATCAGCGCATCGCGCCCAACCTCGCCTGCGGCAAATTTCTGGCGAACCTTGGCCTTTTCATCATTGGCCAGACCGCTTGTCATGGGACCGGCGGGCAGGAACACGATGGGCAGGTGTCCAAAGGCCTGAGCGGCGATGACCAGCCCCGGCACGATCTTGTCGCAAACGCCGAGAAAGACAGCCGCGTCAAACGTGTTGTGGCTCATCGCGACCCCGGCGGCGAGCGCGATCACGTCGCGGGAAAACAGGCTGAGTTCCATGCCAGCCTCGCCCTGTGTGACGCCGTCACACATGGCCGGAACGCCCCCTGCCACCTGCGCCGTTCCGCCAACCTTGCGCGCGGCGGCGCGGATCAATTCCGGGTAGCGCTCAAAGGGCTGGTGAGCGGACAGCATGTCGTTATAGGCGGTGACAATGCCGAGGTTGCCGCCCGTCCCCGTTGCGAGCGCATCCTGATCGGGACCGGCGCCGGCAAAGGCGTGGGCCTGCCCGCTGCAGGACAGATGCGCGCGGGCCGGACCCTTGTCAGCAGCTTGGCGCATACGGTCGAGATAGATACCCCGCGTTTCGCTGCTGCGGGCAATGATGCGGTCCGTGACTTCGGCGATTTTGACATGTAAAACCATGAGAGAGCTTTCTCTTTCAAGTCTGGTCGCGTTTGGGTCCGGTACATGGGTCTTTTTGCGAAGTCTCGACAACACCGCCCGAAATTTCCAGTACCTGTGACGCAACTGGTGAAGTAAAGATCGATGGTAGCGCTAACACTTCTCGCTGCACACGGCAAGCCCAAACCCCCCGTTGCCGAGCCCGTTTGCTGGCCAATGCGCTTCCACCACGCCGCCGGCATGCATGTGAGCCTTTCATCATGTGGACATTGTTATAGTCTGAAAGAAAACAGGATCCGGTCAATGAACCGGATCGACAATATCCAACGGGGAACATGGATCAATTATCAAGCCCAGACATCGCGTCTGATATTTCTGCGGTTGACGTCAACCGTGTCTCGAAAATTTTCGGTGGAGAGCAGGAGGTGCGGGCGCTTGACGATGTTTCGGTCTCGATCCGCCGAAACGAGTTCTTCACCCTGCTTGGCCCATCCGGATGTGGCAAGACCACGCTGTTGCGGCTGATCGCCGGGTTTGAGTCGCCGACGATGGGATCGATACAATTGGCGGGGCGCGATATCTCCCGGCTACCCCCGAACCAGCGCCCGATCAATACGGTGTTTCAGAACTATGCGCTTTTTCCGCATATGAGCGTCGCGGGCAACATCGCATTTGGTCTCGAAATGCTGGGCAAGCCCAAGGCAGAGATCGCCGAAACGGTGGACCGGATGCTGCAGCTGGTGCAGATGGAGGCGCTCAAGACGCGGCGCACCTCCGAGATCTCGGGCGGACAGCAGCAACGCGTGGCCCTTGCCCGCGCACTGGCGCCCCATCCCGAGGTTCTGTTGCTGGACGAACCGCTGTCGGCGCTGGATCTCAAGCTGCGCAAGGAGATGCAGATCGAGCTGAAGCGTCTGCAACACGAAACCGGGATCACCTTCATCTTTGTCACCCACGACCAGGAAGAAGCGCTGACCATGTCCGACCGGATCGCGGTAATGAGCGCTGGCAAGATCCTTCAGATCGGCACGCCACGGGATATCTACGAACGGCCAGCAGAGCGGTTCGTGGCGAATTTCATCGGCGAGTCCAATTTCCTGGATGCCGAACTGGCGGGCAACACCGTCACTCTGCACGCCGGAGGCCGGTTCCAGGCACAGATCCCGGAAGGCGTTGCCGATGGGCCGGTCAGTGTATTGGTCCGCCCCGAACACGCGCAGGTGCGTGCCGGCACCGCTGGCGACGGCGAAATCGGCGCGGTGATCGAAACCGTGGTCTATTCTGGCGACGCAACCTCTGTGCATATGCGTCTGGGCACCGGGGAGCTGGTCAAGGCGCGGCTGTCAAACGCTCCGGGTGCCGGAAGCGAATTGCCCGGCGAAGGCGGTGCGGTCACCATGACCATCGCACCCAACGCCATCACCGTGCTGAGGGATTGAGGCCGTGACCGATACATCCTCATCCTTTGCGCCCGGCGATCTTGAGGCCGAAGCACAGCGTCAGGACAACAAACGGCGTTGGCTGCTGTCTCTGCCCGCTCTGGTGATCATCGTCTGCGCCGCGACTGGCCCGCTTATGGTGATGGTGGTCTATTCGTTTCTGGCACCCGGCGACTATGGCAACGTGAAATGGGAGTTCTCGACGGACGGCTGGGTCGGCATTTTCCTGCAACGCGACATTTTCGATGACACGCTGATGTGGGCGGATGCGCATCTGTCGATCTTCTGGCGCAGCCTGTCGCTGTCGATGATCACCACGGTCATGACCCTGATTTTCGGAGTGCCGACAGCGTGGTTCATCGCGACGCAACCGCCGGGCAAGCGCGAGTTCTGGCTGTTTCTGATCACCGTGCCGTTCTGGACCAACCTTCTGGTGCGCACGATTGCCATTCAGGAACTGTTGCGCGCCGAGGGCGTGTTCAACAATGTCCTCATATTCGTCGGCGTTATCGACGCGCCCATACAGCTGATGTTCACCAATTTCGCCATCGCGTTCGGCATGACCTATGTGTACCTGCCGTTGATGGTGCTGCCGGTCTATGCCGCCGTGGACAAGCTGGATTTCCGCCTCGTCGAGGCAGCGCATGATCTCTACGCGGGGCGCTGGACCGCGTTTCGGCGGGTGATCCTGCCACTCATCAAGCCGGGGATCATCGCCGGATCGATCCTCGTGTTCATCCCCTCGCTGGGGGCCTACGTGACGCCACGGGTTCTGGGGGGCGGCAAGAACCTGATGTTTGGCAACCTGATTGAGTTGCAGTTTGGTGCCGGGCGAAACTGGCCCCTCGGTGCGGCGCTGTCACTGGTGCTGATGGCGGCGGTGATGATATCGCTGATCTGGTATGTACGCGTCACATCGCGGGAGCAGGCCGATGGCTGAACCCACCGAAAGCGCGCCAAAATCCAAGGCCCGCGGCTACTCCGTGCGCACCCTGCCCGGCTTTTCCATCGTCCCACTGTTCACCTTTGTCGTGCTCTATGCGCCGATCATGATTCTCGTCACCTTTTCGTTCAACGCGGGAACGTCGCTGGCGATCTGGGGAGGGTTTTCGCTGCGCTGGTATCAGCGCGCGATCGCCAATGAACAGGTGCAGGATGCAGCGCTACGCTCGCTCTATCTTGCGACGGCGGCGGCATCGATCGGAACCATCGCCGCAACGATGGCGGCGCTGGCCACCACGCGGGTCCGGCGGTTTCCCGGACGTACCATGATCTATGCGCTGATCAACCAACCGTTGATGGTGCCGGAAATCGTGACCGCCGTGGCGTTGTTGATCGTATTTGCCGCGGTAAAGGTCTGGACCGGGCACACCAGCATGATCTACCTGATCGTGGCCCATACTGCCTTTTGCGTGCCCTTTGCCTATCTGCCGATCCGCGCGCGGCTTGAAACCATGGACACCTCGCTCGAGGCGGCGGCGGCCGATCTCTACGCCTCTCGGTGGCAGGTGTTCCGCCGTGTGACTCTGCCGCTGATGTGGCCGGGAATCGTGGCCGGGCTGATGCTCGCCTTTGTGATCTCGCTGGACGACGTGGTGATCACCGAGTTTGTCAAATCCGCCGGGCAGGACACCCTGCCGACCTATATGTTGGGACAGCTCCGGCGCGTCGTGACACCCGAAATCAATGCCATTTCGACCGCGATCCTGGTCGCGGGCGCAACCCTGGTCAGCCTGTTCTTCCTACTCACGATGAGAAAACGCTGACCGACGCAAACCCGGTCGCAACGAACCGGGATCAGAAACCTGACCACCAACAAGGAGTACACATGATGAAACACCTGCTCTCTGCCGCTTCGGCGCTTGCGTTACTTGCGACAGGCGCCGCTGCGCAAGAACTGAACATCTACAACTGGGGCAACTACACCAACCCCAAGCTGATCGAGAAATTCGAAGCCGAGACCGGTATCAAGGTCACGATCACCGACTTTGACAGCAACGATACCGCGTTGGCCAAGGTCAAGGCCGGTGGCCACGGATTTGATATCGTCGTGCCCACACACCTATGTCCCGATCTGGATCGGCGAGGACCTGTTGCTGGAGAGCCGACCGGACGAGATGGAGAATTTCAAGAACATGGACCCGGTCTGGGTTGATGTGAATTGGGATCCCGGCCGCCATTATACCGTGCCGTGGCAGTGGGGCACCACCGGCGTCGTGGTGAACACCAAGTACTATGACGGTGATATCAATACCTCCAGTATTTTCCTGGATCCGCCCGAAGAACTGGTCGGAAAGATCAACGTGGTTCCCGAGATGGGCGACGTGATGGCGTTGGCGATCATGTATCATGGTGGCGAGCCATGCACCGGCGACAAGGACGTGCTCAAGAAAGTGCGCGATACGTTGGTCGAAGCCAAAAAGTCCTGGCTCGGCATGGACTATGGCAATCTCGAGAAGTTTGCCAAAGAGGATCTCTGGGCGGGGGTAAACTGGAACGGATCAACCTTCCGGATGCGCCTTCAGAACGAGAATATCGCCTATGGCTATCCCAAAGAGGGGTATCCGATCTGGATGGATTCCGTTGCGGTGCTGAAGGATGCGCAGAACGTCGACGAGGCCAGGGCGTTCCAGAATTTCATCATGGAACCGGAAAACGCGGCGCTGATCTCGGAATTCGCGCGCTATGCCAACGGGATCACGGGCTCGGAGGCGTTCATGCCCGAAGAGATGAAAACCGCACCGGAAATCGTCATCCCGGAAGAGTTGAAGAGCGTGGGCGTGTTCAACGAGACCTGTCCGCCCGAAGTGCAGTCGATCTATACACGCATCTGGACCGACCTTCAGAAGTGACCATCATATCGGGGCCGCGTTCCGCGCGGCCCCGACCATTCGATGCACGGCGGAGCGCACGATGTCTGATGATCTGATCTATATGCCGGCAACCGAGGCATTGGCGCGATTTAGGGCAAAGTCCCTGTCACCGGTCGAGCTACTGTCGGCTCAAATCGCGCGCGCGCATGCGCAGAGCGAGACGCTGAACGCCTTTACCTATACCTATTTCGACGAGGCGATGCAGATCGCGCGCGACTCCGAAGCACGCTGGGCCGCAGGCGAACCGATGGGCTGTCTTGATGGGCTGCCGGTGGCGATCAAGGACGAAAGCCATATTGCAGGGAAGCCAACCAGCTACGGATCGCTGGTGACGAAGGATTTCGTGCCGGAAGAGACCTCTGCCAACAACGAACGCATCTTGCGCGAAGGGGCCATCGTACACGCGCGCACAGCGACACCCGAGTTTTCCAGCGCAGTGGTCACCTGGTCGCGACTGTGGGGCGTCACCCGCAATCCGTGGAACCCTGAGTTTACACCCGGCGGGTCTTCAGGCGGCGCGGCGGCGGCATTGGCGGCGGGCATGACGACGCTGGCCACCGGGTCCGACATCGGCGGCTCGATCCGGGTGCCGGCCTCTTGCTGTGGGCTGGTCGGCTACAAGCCGCCTTACGGGCGCAATCCCGACGACACGCCGTTCAACCTTGACTACTATTGTCACACCGGCCCACTGGCGCGCAGCGTTCAGGATACCATCCTGCTGCAGAACGTAATGAGCGGCCCTGACCCGCGCGACATCGCCTCTCTCTATCCCAAGCTGACACTGCCAACGGCGTATCCGGACCTCACCGGCTGGCGCATCGCGTTGTCGATGGATCTTGGCAGTTTCGTGATCAGTGAGGAGGTGCGACGCAATACGCTGGCAGCAGTGGAGGTGTTTCGAGGGCTGGGCGCAGCCGTAGAGAACGTGGATCTGGGCTGGGGATCCGAGGTTCAGGAGGCATGCCACACCCATCTCGGCCATATCTTTGGCGGGGAACTGACGCAACTTCTGGACGAACACGCCGATGATCTGACCAGCTATGTGCGCGAGCTTGCCGAAAATGCGGGACAGTCCAGAGGGCGCGATCTGGTGCAGTCGATGGAGATTGCCGGGGCGGCCTACAAGACGCTTGGTCCGATGCTGGAAGATTTTGACGTGCTGATCTGTCCGACGACGGCGCTGCCCGGTGTCCCTGCGGATTTTGACTCGACGACGGACAGCCTTGACGTTGACGGTACGTCGATCGGAACAACGCTGGAATGGGTGCTGACCACACCCTTCAACATGCTGAGCCGCTGCCCGGTGATCTCTGTTCCATCAGGGTTTGGCGGCAATGGGGTGCCCACCGGCATACAGATCGTCGCGCCGACCTATCGCGACCCGATTGCCTTTCAGGCGGCCGTTGCCTACGAGAAAGCAGTCGGTGGCTGGTTTGGTGCAGCCGCAACGCGACCCAGCCTGTAGGTCTTTTGGCGTTAACCTGGAAACACCTTACGCTGCCTGAAATCATAGATTTCTGTGCGTAACGTGATACCAGATGATCCAGGTCAAACGCGAAACGCTCTAGCAGGTATAGTTCAGCCCAAGCCGCCCGCCGTCGACATAGATGGTTTCGCCGGTGATATAGCTGGCCTTGGGGCTTGCCAGAAACGCCACGGTATCACCGATTTCGCGCGCCTCGCCGAGACGGCGCAGCGGCGTGCGCGACAAGGCGGTCTCCAGAGCATCTGGACTGGCGTTAATGCCAGCCATCATCGCCGTATCAATCGAACCGGGACCGACCGCGTTCACCCGGATACCATGTGGCGCCAGCGCCAGAGACGCCGCCTTGGTCAACTGCATCACGCCGCCTTTTGAGGCGCAATAGCCCGCAATTTTCGGAATCGCGACAACCGCGTTGATAGAGGACATATTGACAATCGCACCGCGAATACCCTGCGCGACCATGGTGCGCGCGGCCCGTTGCGTGGCCTGAAACACCGCGACCAGATTGATGTCGATCACCTTGCGGAAATCCTCCAGCGACATGTCGAGAAAGTCTTCCGAGATTGCGACACCGGCATTGTTGACGAGAACAGAGACCGGCCCGACCTCGGCTTCGATCCGATCAAACAACGCCGCCACCTGTGCTGGGTCGGCCATATCCACGGCCATTCCGACCGCATCATCGCCAAGGTTCTGCGCCGCCGCCTCAACAGCTTCCGCCTGGATGTCGGCGAGCACGACCCGTGCCCCGTCCGCCGCCAGCGCTTGTGCACAGGCGAGGCCAATCCCCTGTGCGCCACCGGTCACCAATGCAATGGGTCTGTCAGTCATCTCGCGTCTTCCTTTGATCGGCCTTGATTGATCCGACCTTGATTTGGTTGGGCGATCAGGTCAATCAACAACAGGCCCTGATTGAAAAAGAGAGAGACCCCATGCCAGAATTGAAGACATCCGTCGCCGAAATGGTGGCCAAGGCGCGCGACCGCATTCGCGAAATCGAAACGCCCGATGCCATCGCGATGATGGATGATCCCAACGTGGTGATTGTCGATATTCGGGATGTTCGAGAGCGACAGCGCAGCGGCTTTATCCCCGGCAGCTTTCATTGCCCGCGCGGGATGCTGGAATTCTGGGTCGACCCGGCAAGTCCCTATTTCAAGGACATCTTCGGTCAGGACAAGCAGTTCGTGTTTCACTGTGCCTCGGGCTGGCGGTCGGCGCTGTCCGTGGCCACGTTGCAGGACATGGGGTTTGAAGCGGCGCATCTGAAAGAGGGGTTTTCGACCTGGGAGAAACAGGGCGGCCCGATTGAATTCCCTGCTCCGAAATCATCTTCGGAATAATCGGGAGCTCCGCTCCCTATTCGTCGCCGTCCCCTGATTGCGGGCGCAAAGAGGCGGCGGATTGGTTGAACAGCACGTTGTTGTTATCGACCCGATGACGCCCACGATTCTGATCTGACTTGTTCAGGTCGATCGCGCGCTGCACCGCCGGGCGCGATTTGATCCGGGCACGCCAGTCGGCAACCTTGGGAAAGCTTTCCAGCGACGCGCCGAGGGGTTTGGCGATGAACGCCCAGGGAAAAATCAGCATATCGGCAATCGAGTAGTCGTCGAGGATCCAGTCGCGGTCGGTCAGACGGTTTTCCAACACTCCGAGGTTGCGGTCATATTCGCCGAGATACCGATTGAAGCCATAGTCTTTCTGATCGTCCGGCGCATAGTTGCAAAAATGGCTAAGCTGGCCACCCATGGGCCCTTGGTTGCCGACCTGCCAGAACAGCCATTCCATCATGTCCTTGCGCGTGCGCAGGTTGCTGGCGTCCGGAAGGAACTGTCCGGTTTTTTCAGCGAGGTAGAGCAGGATAGCGCCGGACTCGAACACCGGAACCGGCCCCGCGCCCCACTCCGGAGCCGGTTCGTGGTCGAGGATGGCCGGGATCTTGGCGTTGGGGCTGATCGCGAGGAAGTCGGGGGCGAACTGGTCGCCCTCTGAAAGGCGCAGCAGGTTGGGACGATAGTCGATCCCGCATTCCTCGAGCATGATCGCGGCCTTCCAGCCGTTTGGAGTTGGGGCATAATAGAGGTCGATCATGTCTCGCTGTCCTGTGCTTCGGTGGAGACGCCCCCGGCAATCCAGGCGTCAATCGTGGCGGCGTCATAGCCCGCGTCGCCAAGCACGGCGCGGGTATCCTCGCCAAGACGGCGCGCGGGTTCAGGCGGATCAAGCGGGGTAGCAGAGAACTGCGCCGGGGGGCGGGCCTGTCGCAGCCGGCCGGCCTGGGGATGCTCGGTTTCGATCACGGCGCGGTTGGCGATGACCTGTGGATGATCATACATCTCACGCCGGGACAGCACCGGGGCGCAGGGTACATCATGGGCGGGCAGGCGCCGCATCCAATTGGCTGTGGTATCACACAGTAGCGCCTCTTGCGTCAGCGCCAGTCGAGCGGGCTTGTTGATCTCACGCGCCGCGACCGTGGCGAAACGCAGATCGGTCAGCCAGTCGGGACGATCGACAGCAGCGCAGAGACCGGCCCATGTGCTGTCGGTATGGGCCGATACCGCCATCCAGCCATCGGCGGTTTCATAGATCAGTTCAACATAGCTCTGCGCCTGATCGCTCTTTTCCTCGGGGGTCTCATCGCCGACAAACGTGTAGCCGGCCATGTCCGAACTCCACAGGAAGGCGACCATCGTGTCGAGCATTGACAGGCGCACATGGGTGCCCTCACCGCTGCGTTGGCGGGCAAACAACGCGGCGGTGATGGCCTGGCTGGCCTGAAGCGCCGTCACCTTGTCGGGCACGATGGTCCGCACGAGGCGCGGGCGCGTGCCGCCACCTTGGACACTGGCCAGACCCGAGAGCGCCTGGATCAGAGGGTCATAGACCGGTTTCGGCGCCCAGTCTCCTTCAAAGCCGAATCCCGCGATCGAGGCATAAACGATGTCTGGCCGCGCGTCGCGGACCGCAGCTTCGCCAAGGCCAATGCGTTCGGCGACTCCGGGGCGGAAGTTCTGGATGAACACATCGGCGGTCTCGCAGAGCTTCAGCGCCGCCTTCACCCCGCGCGGATCCTTGAGGTTCAGCGTGACCGAGCGTTTGCCCCTGTTGTTGTTCAGGAAGGACGCGGCAAAGCCGCCGCGCCTGTCGGCCACCTGCCGACTGTGATCGCCGCCGGCCGGATGCTCGATCTTGATCACCTCGGCCCCCTGATCGGCAAGCGTCATCGTCGCCAGCGGGCCCGAGATCATCGTGGTGAGGTCGACAACGCGTACGCCGTCAAGTGGCCCTGCCATGCTCTGCCCCTGCCCTTCAGACCGCGATATCAAAGGCTTTGGCGGTTTCATCCAGCGACTTGCGCAATGCGCCGATGAGCCCGTCGATATCGGCGCGGTTGACGATCATTGGCGGGCAGAAGGCCAGCGCATCGACCATCGGGCGAGAGATCACACCATGTGCAAACAGCCGGTCGGCGGCGTATTTGCCAAGCTGGCCCGGTTTCTCTGCGGCGGTTTTTTCCTGTTTGTCGAGCACCAGTTCCATCGCCGCCAAAAGTCCGACACCGCGCACTTCGCCAACGAGCGGGTGATCCCGGAAACTGTTCAGGTGTTCCCGCAGGTAGGCACCGACCTCGGCGGCATTGGCGACAAGGTCGCGTTCCTCTATGATCTTGAGGTTTTCGAGCGCAATCGCGGCACCGGTCGGATGCCCCGCGCCGGTAAAGCCGTGGCCCAGCACGCCGATACGATTTGATTCATCCGCCAATGGTTCGAACACCTTGTCGTTGATCATGAAGGCCGAGAATGGGAAATAGCTCGACGTGATCTGTTTGGACATGACCATCACGTCGGGCTGCATGTCAAAGGTCTGCGAACCGAACATCTGCCCCGTGCGACCGAACCCACAGATCACCTCGTCCGCGACCAGCAGGATATCGTATTTTCGCAGCACCGCCTGAATCTTGGCCCAATAGGTTTCCGGCGGCACCACGATACCGCCCGCGCCCATCACCGGTTCTGCGATGAACGCCATGACCGTTTCCGGACCCTCTGCCTCGATCATCTCTTCCAGTTCGGTCGCAAGACGGGTGGCAAAGTCTTCCTCGCTCTCGCCGTCATGCGCGTCGCGATAGTGATGCGGGCAGCCGGTGTGCAGCACGTTGGCAATCGGCAAGTCGAACGAGGTGTGGTTGATTGGCAGCCCTGTCATGCTGGCCGAGGCGATGGTGACGCCATGATAGCCACGCAGGCGGCTGATGATCTTCTTGCGTTGTGGTTTCCCCATGGCATTGGAGCGATACCAGAGCAGTTTCAGCACCGAGTCGTTGGCCTCGGAACCGGAATTGGTGAAGAACACCTTGCTCATCGGTACCGGCGCGAGCCGTATCAACTTTTCCGCAAGATCGATCGCCGGACCGTGCGACCGTCCGCCAAAGGTATGGTAGAAGGGCAGCTTCTCCATCTGCTTTGCAGCCGCCGCGGCGAGACGCGGTTCGTTGAAACCGACGCCGACGCTCCACAACCCGGCCATGCCCTCGAGATAGCGATTGCCACTGCTGTCGATGACATAGGCTCCGTCGCCGCGCTCGATGATCAGCGGTCCATCCTCCTGATGGCTCCGGGCATCGGTATAGCTGTGAATGTGATAGGCCACATCGCGGGCTTCGGGCGAGTTGGGCTGAAAGGTCATGGCGGGCGTCTTTCCTTGGGTCGCAAAGCAATTGGCAACACCATGCACGGCAAGCCCCCCGGACGCCAGCCCCGGATCATGCGGCTGCCTGCACCAGGGTCAGGACGCGTAGTTGACCAACAGGGTGACGCCGAGCAGGATTGCGATCCACAACACCATCGCCCCGGTCGGCCAGAACTGTGACGTGCGCCCGCGCGGCCCAAAGGCGTTGTAGAGATGGAGGATCATCCCTTTCATCGTGCGGGTTTTGAACGTGTCCAACCCCTGAAAGATCGCCCGAACCGGCTTGGCAATCCAGCCCAGAAGCGTCGGCAACAGACGGCGATAGGTCCAGTCGAAATCGAGGTTCACCGACTTCAGTTCCGGCGGATAGATGCCCGTGCGCATCAGCACCGTGAAGGCGAGCGCCGAGAAGAACAGAAGCTGCAACTGCGTGATCACATGGGTCGTGGTGTAGGCGTCGTAACTTACCTCGAACGGCAGCAGCGCATAGAGCGGGGCCGGATAGACACCGACCGCGATGCAGAGGAACGAGGCCAGACCCATTGCCCAGAGCATGTGCCATGGCGCTTCCTTCGGACGCAATCCGCTGTCATGCGCAAAGAAGGCGAAATACGGGATCTTGATGCCGGAATGATGGAACACACCGGCTGACGCAAAGAGCAGGATGCCCCAGATGATATAGTAATGTTCCTTGGCCGCGGCAGACAGGATCAGGGATTTGGTGACAAAGCCCGAGAACAGCGGGAAGGCCGAGATCGATGCCGCGCCGACCACGCAGAATATCATGGTCAGCGGCATGGTCTTGTACAGCCCGCCCAGTTCCGAGCCCTTGGCCGTTCCGGTTCGAAACAGGACCGCCCCCACCGACATGAACAGCAGTGCCTTGTAGAGGATATGCGCGAATGCGTGCGCTGCTGTGCCGTTCAGGGCCAACTCGGTGCCGATGCCGATCCCGACGACCATGAAGCCAAGCTGGTTGTTCAGGCTGTAGGCCAGCACCCGCCGCAAATCGTTCTCAATCACCGCGTAGAAAATCGGGAACAGCGTCATGATCGCCCCGATGTAGATCAGGATTTCAGTCCCTGCAAAGCCACGCGCGAGCGAGTAGACCGCGAGTTTTGTGGTAAAGGCCGACAGGATCACGGTCCCGGTGACCGTCGCGGCGGGATAGCTGTCCTGCAGCCAGTTATGAAGCAGCGGGAAGGCGCATTTGATGCCAAACGCCAGGAAGATGAGCCAGGTGGCAGGCGTGCCCAGTTCCATATGTTCAAACGCAATGCTGCCGGTGTCGGCGTAGTTCAGGATCACCCCGGCCAGGAGGATCACGCCCGAGCCGATCTGGATCACCAGATATCGCATCCCGGTATGAAACGCCCCTTCGGTGCGACGCGCCCAGATCAGAAAGACCGACGAGATCGCGGTGCCTTCCCAATAGAAGAACAGTGTGATGAGATCACCGGCAAAGACCGCCCCGATCGCCGCCCCTGCATAGAGCAGGGCCGCCATCTGCTGTACCAGGTCCTTGACATGCCAGGCGTAGAGATTGCCCAGAAACGCGGCGATGCAGAAGATCAGCGCGAAGATTCGGCTGAGCTTGTCCACGCGCATCAGGTCCAACGTGAAACCGAAAAACTCCACCTGCACGAGATTTCCAAGCGGCAGGGTATAGACCAGAAACGCCGCAATGACCGGAACGATCAGCAGCAGCACGGCGCGCGCCGGCCCGCGCGGCAGCACCGGCAGGATCAGCGCGCCGAGAAAGAACAGGAATGCGGTGGGCAGTGCTTCAAGCATCGTAATCCACCTTATCAAGCTGATCCTCGGGGAAGGGCTCGGATTCGACGTCCTTGGGCGCGTAGTAGTCCTCGGATCGGCTCAGAAAAACGCGCATCACCTTGGCGCAGATCACCAGTGCGGCGCACATGAAGAAGCCATAAAGGGCATAAAAGCCCGGAAAGTCTTCGATCGCGAGATAGCTGTGTTTGTGATAAAGGAAATCCGCCGCGAACAGCGCGGCACAAACCACATAGAGCGCATAAACGATCTTTTCGACGCCGCCCGGTTTTTCGACCCACAACAGCGCTCGCCCCAAAGCAGGGAACTTGTCGGGATTGTCAGGTGTCTTATTGTCCATCGTTCATCCCTGCCTCAGCGACCAGAGGGGACAGAAAGGTCTGGATCTCTCCCGCGTAAAAGAACAGAACAACACAGCCAATTGCGGTGAGAACCGGCGGCAGCCAGACCAGCACACCGGCCTCGGCGGAATTGGCCCCGACCGGAATGTCCGGGTTCGGCAGGAAAAAGCCGCGCCCGACAATCGACAGCAGGTAGACCACGTTCAACAGCGAACTGACCATCAGAACGACGATCATCACCCATTGCCCGGTATCCGCCGCGCCCATGACCAGCAGCCATTTGCTCCACGACCCGCCCAGAGGCGGCAGACCGATGATCGACAACGCGCCGATCAGGAAGGCCCCAAAGGTGATCGGCATGATCCGGCCCAGCCCGGTCATCTGGCTGATCTCGGTCTTGTGCACGGCGACATAGATCGACCCGGCGCACATGAAAAGCGTGATCTTGCCCATCGCGTGCATCGCGATGTGCATGCCTCCGCCCAGCACCCCCATCGACGTTGCCAGAGCCATGCCCAGCGTAATGTAGCTGAGCTGGCTGACAGTTGAATAGGCCAGCCGTGCCTTGAGATTGTCCATGGTCATCGCCACGACCGAGGCCGCGACGATCGAGAAGGCCGCCAGCCACATCAGCCATTCCGACGCGCCGGTTTCTGCAAGAAAGTCGATGCCGAAGATATAGATGCCGACCTTGAGCATGGTGAAGACACCTGCCTTGACCACCGCCACCGCATGCAACAGCGCCGAGACCGGCGTTGGCGCGACCATCGCCGACGGCAGCCAGCGATGAAACGGCATCAACGCCGCCTTGCCGATCCCAAAGGCATAGAGCGCCAGCAGCACCGCGACCATCGGGCCCGCCACATGGCCCGCAAGAATGCCACCCTTGGTGAAATCAAGCGTCCCGGTCAGGGTCCAGGTCCAGATCACGGCGACCAGCAAGAAACCGATCGAGGTGCCGATCAGGATGCCCAGATAGACCCGCGCCCCGGCCCGCGCCTCGTCGGTGCCCTTGTGTGCGACCAGCGGAAAGGTCGAAAGGGTCAGCGCCTCGTAGAACAGGAACAGCGTGAACATGTTGGCGGCAAAGGCGATGCCGAGCGTGGCCGAGATGGCGATCGAGAAAAAGCAGAAGAACCGCGCATGGTTGTCTTCGTTGTTGCCGCGCATATAGCCGACGCCATAGAGATGCGTGATAATCCAGAGCCCGCTGGCGATGATCGCGAACAACAGACCCAGCGGTTCAACATTAAAGGCCAAATCCAGCCCCGGCATCACGGAAAACAGCACCATCGGTTCGGTGGTGCCGCTGCCTTCGTTGAACAAGATGTTCAGCACGCAACCAAAGGTCAGGATCGCGGCGACTAGCGTGGTGCCGTCACGAATGTTCGGTGCTTCGCGCAGGGCCAGGTTGGCGACCGCAGCGAGCGCCGGGATCAGCATGCTGGCAAGTATGGCTGTATTGGTATCCATGCCGCCCCCTACTGCCCCATCATCCCGGCGGACCCGGACAACAGGCCCTGTGCCGCTGCCTGTGCCGCGCTCATTGTCATGTCGGTGTTCAGGCCGAACCAGATACAGGCCAATGCCAGGATCCACATCGGCACCAGCATCGATATCGGCACCTCACGCACCTCACAATCATCCGGTGTCTTCTGCAGATACAGCACCTCGATCACCCGCCAGACATAGATCACGGCGAGCAGGCTTGAGGCGACGATCAGGATCGCGACCGGCCACCAGCCCTTTTCAAGCGCGCCCTGCACCAGCACCCACTTTGAGATGAATCCGGCAGTGCCCGGCACCCCGATCAGGCTTAGTCCGGAAATGACGACCGCGGCCGAGGTCAGCGGCATCCGCCGCCCCAACCCGCGCATCGTATCATAAAACGATCCGCCCGCGCTGAAGACATAGGCCCCGACAGCCATGAACAGTGCTGCCTTGGTGATGCCGTGATTGAACAGGTGAATGATCGCCGCCGTGACGCCGGTTTCGTTCAGGAACGCAATACCCAGCAGGATATATCCGATCTGCGCGACACTGGAGAACGCCAGCATCATTTTGAAATCGCTTTGGAAAACAGCGACGAAACTGCACGCGAACATGGCAATCAGCGCGAAGGGCAGGATGATGAATTCCAGCGTGTTGACTTCGAACAGGAAGGCCGGCTGAAACACCGAAAAGACAAAGCGCAAAAGCACATAGACCGCCACCTTGGTTGCCGTCGCCGCCAGGAACGCGGTGATCGCGGAAGGGGCAAAACAATAGGCATTGGGCAGCCAGCGATGCACCGGGTACATCGCCACTTTCAGCCCGATTCCGACCACGATAAAGGCAAACGCCGCGCGGATGGTCCGGCTGTCTCCCTGGTCAGCGATGCGGTCGGCAAGGTCGGCCATGTTGAGCGTACCGGTCGCCATATAGAGAAAGCCGATGCCGATCACAAAGAAGGTCGCGCCGATCGTGCCCATGATCAGATAGTCATAGGACGCCGTCAGCGCCCGCTTGTCCCGTTCAGAGCCTTGCGCGATCAGCACGTAGGTGGAGAGGGACGAAATCTCGAGAAACACAAAGACGTTGAAAGCGTCCCCCGTGATTGCAACGCCCATCAGGCCGCTGAAACACAACAGATAGGCGGTGTAGAACAGCGTGTGATGGCGGGCCGATACTTCCTTGCCAATACTGGTGCGCGCATAGGGCAGCACGACCGTGCTGATCGCGGACACCAGCAACAGGACAAAGGCATTGGCCGCGTCGACCCGATATTCAATGCCCACCGGCGGCGCCCATCCGCCCATGTGGTAGGAAATGACGCTGCCATCCAGAACCGAGGACAGCAGAACCGCCGCAATGATGAAAGAAACCGCGCTCGACGCAAAGGCAATCGGCCAGGCCAGCCGGCGACTGCCGATCAACACGATGAGCGGCGCCGCGATAAACGGCACGAGAATCTGCAGCGCCGGCAGATGGTCGACCAATGTCAGGGCCGTATGATGCACTGTCTCGGTTGCCATCAGCCCTGCTCGCCCGAAACTTCGCTGTGCAGGTTAGCTTCCCGCAGCCCGGTTTCCCTGTCCATCTTCTGAATGCTGTCTTCCTCGATGGTGCCGTATTCTTCACGGATCCGCACAGCCAGCGCCAGGCCCAGTGCCGTTGTCGCCACGCCGACGACGATTGCGGTCAGGATCAGAACATGTGGCAGCGGGTTGGAATAGACCACGTTCGGGTCAATGTTCATGTCGACGGGAAAGATCGGCGCGGTGCCGTCCTTCACCTTGCCCACCGAAATGTAGAGCATGAAGACGGCAGTCTGAAAGATGTTCAGACCGACGATCTTTTTCACCAGGTTGCCCTTGGCGACCACGATATAGAGTCCGGTCATCATCAGCACGATGAACAGCCAGTAGTTCAGGTGGCCGACGACGAATGTCCAGTCCTGGCCGAGTTCAGTCACCATGCTTCGTCATCCATGACCGGAGTGCGGGAGGCGAAAGCATAGAAGATCGTCACCATGACCGCGGTCACGGTGATGCCGACACCCAGTTCGATCAGAATGATACCATAGTGCTGCCCGTGCACGGGGTGGTGCGGGCTGATCGCGTCGTAGTCGAGATAGTTGTAGCCGACGAACATGCTGTAGACGCCCGTCCCTGCATAAAGCAGCAACCCGATCGCCATCAGCTTGTGCACGAACCAGGGCGGAAGCACCTTCTGCACATCCGCAAGGCTGAACACCACGGAATAGATGATGAAGCCGACAGACATGATCACCCCGGCCTGAAAGCCACCGCCGGGCGAATAGTCGCCATGGAACTGGACATACAGCGCGAATAGCATGATGACGCCGATCAAGAGCTTGGTCACGACACGCAGGATCAGGTGATGGCGCATCAGGCGTCCTCTTTGTCTTTGCGGCGACGGCGATGCCGCAGACCGTTGATCAGCAGCAGCACACCGATCCCGGCCGTGAATACCACCGCAACCTCGCCCAGCGTGTCATAGCCGCGATAGCTGGCAAGAATGGCCGTCACGATGTTGGGCACGTCGATCTCTTCAGGGCTGCGCTGGATGAAATCAGGCGCCAGATGGACCTGTGCCGGGGCATTCGGATCGCCAAAGCTCGGCATGTCCAGAGTGCCGTAGATCAAGGCGGCACCGGTCACCAGCACGACGAAAAGCGGGATCACAGGGGAATGCGAAGGTGGCCGTTCAAACCGCGCCGTCAATGCCAAGGTGCCCAGCATGAGGACCGTTGAAATCCCCGCCCCCACGGCCGCCTCAGTAAAGGCGACATCGACTGCATCAAGGGTGACAAACAACAGCGCCGAGAGCAGGCTGAACGCGCCCGCCAGCATCGCCGTCGCAAACAGGCTTTGCGTGCGCACCACGGCCAGTGCGGTACACACCAGCAGGATGAACAGAACGATATCGATGAACGTCTCTATCTCTGGCCTGCCTTACTTTGTCTCTGGGTTGGAAATGGGGTCAGGGTCGTCTTCCGGCGGAACATCGGAGCGCGGCTTGAGCCCCGAAACCAGTGCCGCGTTTGCAACCGCATGGGTCGACGTGGGTCCGGTGATGAACAGGAAGCCCAGAATGATGAACAGCTTGACCGTGATCAGGGTCAGCCCGGCCTGCATGGCCATACCAAGGATCAAGAGGATCACCCCGGCGCTGTCGCTGATCGACATCCCGTGCAGGCGGGTCCAGAAATCCGGCAGGCGCAAGACGCCGATGGCCCCGACGATCGTGAAGAACGACCCCGAAACAATGAAGATCCAGCTGAGTATGTCGACGATCATATCCATGCGCTCAACCGTCCGCCTCGCCCATGTCGCGGCGCATATCACCGATTGCGCGGTAGCGGAAAAATTTCAGGATGGCGATGGTGCCGACAAAGTTGATCAGCGCGTACAGCAATGCAATATCAAGAAAATCCGGGCGCCCCATCAGGAACCCGACCACCCCGATGAACAACACCGTCTGCGTGCCAAACGAGTTCAGCGCCAACACCCGGTCATACAAGGATGGACCGGCAAACAGGCGGATCAGCACCAGGATCATGGCGATGAACAACGAAACGGTGGCAACAATGAACATCAGCCTGCCCGCCCCGTCTCGATGGCGGTGACATGCGCATCCATGTCGGCCAGCGCCGCGATGTCATCGGGAGAATAATCCAGAGCGTGCACGAGAAAATACCCCAGATCGGTTTCAACCGTCAGGGTGCCCGGCGTCAGGGTGATCGAATTTGCAAAGATCACCTGGGCAACGTCGGATTTCTGGGTATAGGGCACGGAAAACAGATGCTGGGTGATCGGCATTTTAGGCGACAGAACGATCTTGGTCACCGCCCAGTTCGCCTTGGCGATCTCGACCAGCAACCAGAAGAAATAGCCAACCGTCGCGAACGGCCCCAAAGGCAGTGCCACCCGGTCTTCATCGACGCGGTCCATGCGATGCAAGACGTAGACGACGAGCAGTACGGAAACGACACCAAATGCGAGTATCATCGGCTTGAAGAGACCGGACATCAGGAGCCAGAGCACCGATAGAAATATTGCGGTTCCGATCAATCGCACCCGAATTTACCCACCCGTTCATCCATCCCGACCAGTATCTGTTTCGCGGATGGAAATTGTTCTTTTCTTGATTCGTAGAAATACTAAGAAAAATCCTCATGATTGTATATACGCAACAGGAAGTCGCCAGAACCTCATCCGAAAAAACGATTTCAAATTAAGGTTATAGCAACCGGCCCGCGCTTGACATGGCGCCGTCCCGTCAACGTAGAGATCGCAAACATGATTGGCACAAGTTTCGCCCGCGCGCGGTCACTGCGCGGCGTCATCCTGCGCAGTTCTGACGCGAACTTGATCATCTGGAGGCATCAGATGACGTGCACCGACACCTATCCGTGGTATGCACGACCGCATGACGGACCACAGACGAGCTACACAGATGCGCAGCAACGGGAAACAGGCGGGATGAGCCGGGCACGCGTCCTGATCGGGCTTGCCTTTCTGGCCGTGGCGGCTGCCCTCATGGCCTATCGCGTGTCCCTGATCCCGCCTGATTATGTCGGCGGCAAACTGACCGTTGCCGAGGCGCATCAACAGGCCGTCGAAGGCAACGTGGTCCTGATCGACATTCGCCGCCCGCAGGAATGGCGACACACCGGTGTACCCGATGGCGCCGCTCTGCTGGACATGCGGCGTGACGACTTTGAACCGGCGCTTGCCACAATTGTCGGGCCTGACCGGTCCCGCCCCATCGCCCTGATCTGCGCGCGTGGCGTACGGTCTGCCCGGCTGGCACTGGAACTGACAGATGCGGGCTATACCAATATCATTGATGTCCCCGAGGGCATGCTCGGCTCTGCCGCCGGCCCGGGATGGCTGGACGCAGGGCTGCCCGTCAACAGCGCCCCACAGGAATCCGAATGAAGACAACCACCGCCACCTTTCTGTTCTTGTCGGGCCTGACGGGTGCCGCGCAGGCGGCCTGTGGCCCCGAACCGGATGCCTGCCTGCTGCAAGATGGTGAGTATCATGTCGTCTTGCCCGACACCAAGTCCGCCAGGACGCCGATGGTTCTGTTCCTGCACGGCTGGGGGAGCAGCGGAGATCGCACCCTTAACAACACGGGAATGGTCAACGCCCTGCAGGCGCGTGGTTATGCGATTGTGGCACCAACCGGTTCGCGCAGCGTCGGGTCGGGCAATGGGCACGGCTGGACCTTTTATCCGGGCTGGGACGGGCGGGATGAAACCGACTTTCTGAAACGTGTCCGCGCGGACGCCGCCGACCGGTTTGACCTGGACGAAGACCGGACCCTGCTGGCCGGCTTTTCCGGCGGCGGCTTCATGGTGAACTACCTTGCGTGTAAAGAGCCTATGGCATTCGCCGCCTATGCCCCGGTTTCAGGCGGGTTCTGGCGCCCTCACCCGACGGAATGCGCCGCTCCCGTACGACTGTTTCACACCCACGGCTGGCGCGACACCACGGTTCCTCTGGAAGGCCGGATTCTCGGCGGTGGCCGGTTTCAGCAGGGCGATATCTTTGCCGGGCTCGAAATCTGGCGCGCCGCCAATCAATGCCCTGATGAAAAGGCGACCGAATTCTCGGAAACCGGACATTTCTGGCGGCGGGCGTGGACCGGCTGCACACCAGGCAGTGCGCTGGAACTTGCGCTCTTTCCCGGCGGGCATAGCGTGCCCGCAGGCTGGTCCGATATGGTTCTGGACTGGTTCGAGGACGGCCTGACCAACTGATCACTCGGCTGGGGTTTGGATCTTTTCGCGTTCCAGCACTGATTTCAGCTCGGTCCGGTAGTGGCGCGCGGCCTGTGTGATCAGCGGTTCGCAATAGTCTTCGCGGGTGCCCAGCCATGTCCGTGCCCGACCCGACATCGAATAGCCGCTCAAAGCAGACAGGGGCACTGCACAGAGCAGGCTGATCGCAATCGGAAGGAGCCAGGGCGAAACCAGCCCGGCGATGATCCCGGCGGTCAGGGCCAGACCACTGATCGTTTCCAACGCATGACATGTCAGTAAAGTCCCAAGCCCGTAGTGCCCGCCGTTGCGCGCCTGTGGTGACCAGCCACGCTGGATCCCCAACATGGTGCGGAATACGGCGATCATTTGCTGTACCATCAGGATTGGTGCGTAGATCACAGACAACAGGACCTCGGAGAGGAACGACAGCGCGAACCACAGCCCGCCGCCAAACTCGTTGAACCGGACCCCGGTCAGGGGCAGCGCTGCGATCCCCATGAGTTTCGGCACCAGCAGCATCGCGTACATCAACACGATAATCAGAACATGGCGGGTTTCGGTCAATTCCGGCCAGCTTGGCATGGTCGGGTTGGTCTCGCTGAAATAGGTCAGGACGCTGGCGTCCTCGCCCATGCCGATCAACGCCCACATCACCAGCAACGCAAACCAGATCGGTGACATCAGGTAGCCCACCGCCCCGTTGAACATGTGAAACCGCGAGATCGAGCGAAAACCGCGCGACCACAGCAGGTTGAGGTGCTGCAGGTTGCCCTGGCACCAGCGCCGGTCGCGCAGGATGTGGTCGATCAGGGTTTGCGGAGTTTCCTCGTAACTGCCCCGGATGCGGGGCAGAAAGCGTACGCCCCAGCCAGCGCGGCGCAGCAATCCTGCCTCGACAAAATCATGACTCATGATCAGCTGATCCTGCCCGCGCCAAGAGCGCAGTTTCGGCAACCCGGCACAGGAGGCAAAGGCGGCCGTCCGGATGATCGCGTTATGGCCCCAATAGTTGCCTTCCTGCCCGCACCAGCGCGCCAGCCCTTCGGCCAGCGCCATGCCGTAGACCCCATTGGCGAATTGCTGCATCCGGGCGAACACGGTCTGCGCGCCGATCAGCTGCGGAAAGCTCTGGATGAGCCCTGCTGCCGGATCCTGGGCCAGCGCATCGGTCAGCCGCAGGATGGCGCGCCCTGTCATCAGGCTGTCGGCATCCAGCACCAGCATGGCCTGGTAATCCGCCCCCCAGTTCGCCACCCAGTCGGCGATGTTTCCCACCTTGCGATCGGTGTTGCGGGCACGGCGGCGGTAATAGAGTTTCAGACCCGGCGAAAGCGACGCAAGCAACGCCTGCACACTTTCCTGTTCCTGCGCGGCAATGGCATCGTCCTGCGTATCGCTGAGGATGAACATGGAATAATCATGTCGCCCGCCGCGCGCGCGCAGTTCCTCGAGCATCGAGCGGGCATTGCCCAGAACGTACCACGGCACCTCGTTGTAGATCGGCATGAGCAGCGCGACCTTTTGCGGCTGCATCGCGGTTGGGCGGGCCGGTGGTTCGCGCCGCGCCAGTGACACCAGCCCGAGGGCAACGGTGCTGACGGAAAAGGCGATCCAAAAGAAGTTGAAACAGATCAGGGTTAGCAGTATCGCCTCGATCACGTTGATGCCCTGCGCCGCGAACCAGCCGTGAATGACCCAGGTCAGCCCGAGTGTTGCGATCAAGGCCGGACTGAACGCCATGAGCCGCCACAGCCGAGTGCCACGCACGGGCGCCGCACCGGGGGCGCTCTGGTCATGAAAATCTGCGTCGAAATCCTGCTCCGGCATCGCCATCGGCGCGCGTGGCGGCATCTTGCGGAATTCGCGGCTCATGATGTCCACCGATAGAGCCAGACTTCGCTCGCCATCTGATCGCCCTTGCGCAATTGCGCGCGCAGTTCGACGAAAACGCGATCGCCGGGCTCGAACGAAAATGCCAGCCGCAGCCCCCCGGTTTCCGGGTTGTGCTGCAATATCCCGTCTGACGTTTCGGCATGGGGCGAGCTGATCACAGGCCTGATCGCATCGGGGCCGTCGTCAAAGAGAGGATCGGCTTCGAAATCAATGGTTGCGACGCGGTCACCGTGAAAACCCTGCCCCATCCGGGTGTTGAGAACCTTGGGATAGGTGGCCACAACCGGGGCCTCTTCGCCCCAGGTCAACCGATAGGCAAGATCGATCCGCGCGCCGGCCTCGTATGACGTTGCGGGCCGCCAATAGGCGACGATATTGTCGTATATCTCGCGATCCGCCGGAATTTCAACCAGCGTCACCGCCCCCTGCCCCCAATCGCCTTTCGGCTCGACCCAGAGACCGGGACGACGGTGGTAATGCGCTTCGAGATCGGCAAAGTCCGACAGGCGCCGCGCCCGTTGCATCAGGCCAAAGCCGCGCGGGTCGGTGTCGATGAACGACGATATCTGAAGCTGCCTGGGGTTCGCCAGTGGCCGCCACAGCACCTCACCATTGCCATTGAGAATCATCAACCCGTCGCTGTCATGCACTGCGGGCCGGAAATCGTCGAACCGGTTTCGGTTGGTTTCGTCGAACAGGAACATACTGGTCAGCGGGCCAAGGCCCACGTGGTCAAGGTCTTCGCGTGCGAACAAGGTCGCCTCGACCTCCATCACACAGGCGGGTCCCGGCGTGATATCAAAGCGATAGGCACCCGTGACACTGGGGCTGTCCATCAGCGCGTGCACGATCATGTTGCGCTGATCCGGGCGGGGCCGTTCCAGCCAGAAGCGAATGAAATCGGGAAATTCCTCGCCTTCCGGATCGCCGGTATTCAGCGCCAGACCGCGGGCCGACAGCCCATAGATTTCATCCAGCCCGATGGCGCGGAAATAGCTGGCACCCTGGAACACGCAGAATTCGTCGGTCAGGCCGGGACGGTGCATTTCGGTGCGCAGCCGCAGCCCGGAAAAGCCGAGCGTCTCGTCAACCGGCAGATCGGGAACGGAGTCCGATTTCTCGAACATCGCCAGATCGAATGCCACCGGTGTCGCCACGCCGTCTTCGACGGTCTCGACCTTGACCGTGCGCGGAAAATAGAGGCCCGGCGTAAAGAAATCGACGTTGAAGGGCGTTTCGGTGCCATACCAGAGTGCCGCTTCAGGACGGAAGCGGATCAGCTTGTATTGCTCGTATGTGAGGTCCTGCCACGCCTTCGGAACCATTTCGCGCAGGGAATAGTCGGCTGCGGCCAGCTCCTGCGCAAGCGCAATCACGCGCGCGTGGTCAAACCCCGCTTCAGGGGACGTTGCACCGGCGGCCGTTGCCAGCGCAAAGGCCGATGTGGATGCCAGAAATTGCCTGCGCGTAAGTGTCATGCGCGTTTGCCCCGCCATGGCTGAGACTTGAACCAAGCTGCGATATAGGCAATCGCGATGATCATTACAAATCCCGTCAAGTTAACGAGTAAAACTGTCGCAGGGCTGCGCCCGGTTTGATCGAGAACAAAACCCAACAGCCGCGCAATCGCCATCGAAAACACAAAGACCGCCAGCGATTGTTGGCCAACTTTCGTGATGACTTTCAAAAGGTTACGCCAGATGTCTGCCGCAACCCCTGTACCGGTCGCCTGCAAACGCCGCCCCCCCTCGCCCGCCGCGACCCAGGCCAGATAGGCCAGTGACAGGAAATGCACATAGCGCAGCACGCCGAACTCGGTCTTGTTGCGCAGGCTGAAGCCGGTCTCTTTTTCCAGGGTGCTGAACATCGTCCAGATCTCGCGAAATGCCGCACCCAGATCTGGACTGGCGGCATTGACCCATTGGAACACCTTCCACGACCCGAACGGGGCCGTCAGCACGAGAAAGGCGGCAGCGGCCCAGATCAATGATCGCGACACAGGTGGCGCCGGGATCCAGCCGCGCATGAAGGCAAAACCGGTGAAAAACAGCAACTGCCAGCCGAAAGGGTTGAAGAACCAGGGGCGGTCCGACCAGGGTTCTGCCGGGATGGACAAGAGACCGATATTCGCCGCCAGCCAGATCGCGATGCTGGCCCCGGCAACGGGTGCAAAGCCGATCCGTGACAGCGCCATGAACAGCGGCATCAACGCCAGCACCACGAGGTACATCGGCAGAATGTCGAAATAGTTCGGCACGTAGGTCAGGGTGAATATGCCAACGATCTGCGGCATCGGATTGGCGAAGAATCGACCAAGATTGAGCGAGTCCACATAGCTCTTGTCAAACGCCCCGTAGGTGTCGAGCGCGGCCATCATCATCGCGACAAAGAAGAACAGCCCGATATGGGCCCAGTAGACCTGCCAGACCCGGTAGGCGACACGCGCGGTGCCCATCGGCCAGCCCATACGTGCAAATGCCCCGCCAAAGGCAATGGCCGAGGCCATGCCCGAGCAAAAGACAAAGATCTCGGTGGCATCAGACCAGCCGAACCGTGCGGGTATCCAGCTGCTCCAGGCATTGAATGGAATATGCGCCACCAGGATGATGAACATCGCGATACCGCGATAGAAATCCAGGCGTGGATCACGCGCGCGCGCCACCGCAGGTGACGCGGCGGAGGGAGTTGCTACAAAATCCGAAGTGGGCGAAATTGTCGCCATGTCTTTGTCTTGCCTCTGCAAATTCTATTGTGCGGGAACGCTATGCGCCCCGTCCTGTCCGCGCCCGATGCTGATCAGGTCGCGTCTGGCGACGTCATAGGCATCTTCGCTGCCACGCCGCGCCAGCCTGTCGTTCAGGATGGTTTCAGTCTGATCCAGCAGGCCCGCGCGCAGGCCGGCATCGATGGTCAGTCGTTCAAACACATCCCGCTGCGCATGGCTACCACCGGCAAGCTGCATGTCGGCACGAGCGGCGGAAAGATGCGCAAACGCCTCGGCAAAGCGGCTTTCGCCAAACGCGGCCAACCCTTCGGCGGCGGACACGCCGGGACGCGCCATGCGCTGTTCAATCTCGGTCTGACTGGCCTCCGCATCCCGATGAATGCGGCGCAGCAGGGAGCCCACCTCGGCATCGCGGCGATCCGCGCTCAGCGCCAGCAGATAGTGCAGATCGGCAAAGATCAGGCAGCCATCTTCGGTTCTGGCCGCACTCAGATCAGCGAGTTCCTGCCAGCGGTTCCCGACATCGACGCCTTCTAGTTCGAGACGTGACAACAGCGAGGTGGCATTTGAAATATCACGGTAATCATCGGTCTTGTCGCCGCGAATGTCGCGGTCATAGAGAGCAAGTGCCGCCTCTGTCTGGCCCTGATCGAGGTGCATCAGCGCCTTGTGCCACCATACGTGATAGCGGAAATTGTTGCAATGCGCCCAGGCACCGTCGCGCCCTGCGATCCAATCCAGCCCCTTTTTCGCGTTGCCGGTCATATCATACACATGCGCCACCGCATGCAGCCCCCAGGCATCGTCCGGCGCGGTCCAGAGCGCCTGCCGCCCGGCAATCTCGGCACGGTCATATTCGCCGGTTTCCTCAAGCGCAAAGGCGTGACAGCCCAGCAGGTAGCCATGCGCCGCGTGATCCGTACCATAGGCCGGAAGCACCCGTTCGACCGACCGGCGCATCCCAGCAACGTCGCCGAGCACAAAACGAATCGCGTGGCTCATCTTCATGGCCAGCGCATCTTCGGCGTGGTCCCGCAGCACCTGTTCCAATAGCTGCACTGCACCGCTGGGTTTGCCGGTCATCCAGATGTCCAGCGCCTGCACATAGGATCGTTCACGTGCGGTTGCCTGTCCCTGCGCCAGCGCCTGTTTCGCGTTGACCAGATCGCTCTTGGCGACGTCCAGCAGTTCCCGGCGCCCCAGAAGAAGATAGAACATTCCCTTCACCGCATGGCCAAGGGCAAAGCCCGGCTCGGCCTTGAGAACCGCCATCAGATGCGTGGGCGTGACGGCGGAATGCGCCAGGAATCCCAGCATGGCCGCGTTCCAGTCATTCTGACTGGCGGGCTGCTGAAGGCTGGTTGGTAGGCCGAAAACATCAAACTTCATCTAGGGGTCCAATTCTGCTTGGAAATCACGCACTGCGACTCGCTTAGCAAACAGTAGGCCATTGAAATATCGCTATGTCTGATACTCTCGCATTGGTGAAGAGCCGTGTGATGGATGAGAGAAATGTCGCCGAGCAGAAGGGGTCGTTTGGGCGAGAACACGTCTAAATTGAAGTCAGACACGCATTAGCTGTAAATTTTCGGCTGATTCTCTGTCCGATCCGAGCGATTCAGAGGCGTCCGTCGTACCCGCCCCGGTCGATTTCTGCGGCAATCACGGTAAACCGGTCAGCGGTCAGGGCATCCTGCAAGGCGCGGCGCAATTCGGCGCGGTTGGTCACGGATACTCCGTTGCCTCCAAATGCGCGTCCCATCGCGGCAAAGTCGTGACGCGGGAAATCAACGCCGCAATTGGTCATCTGGCGCTGGCGCTGTTTCAGTTCGATCAACGCGAGGCTGGCATCGACAAAGATCACGAATATGGCCGATGTCCCAAGTTCTGCCGCCGTCGCAAACTCGCCGGCCACCATCAGGAATCCCGCGTCACCGGAAAAGCTGACGACCGGACGCGCGGGCTCTGCCAGTTTGAGACCGATGGCAAGAGGCACCGCACACCCCATCGTGCAAAGGCCCGAGGATTGCACAAGGTCGCGAGAGGCGTGACAGGTCCACATTTGCGAAAGCAGGATGCGATGTGCCCCGCTGTCGGCGGTGGCGAGCGTATCGCGGGGCAGCACATCGCGCGCTTCGGCGATAATCGCCCCAGGCCCCCATGTGTCATCGTTGGGAAACGCCTGTGCCAAAGCCGCCTTGGCATGGTCGGGTTGTTCATCGGGCCAGGTCTTTTGCGCCTTTGTCCCCTGCGCCAGGGCCTCGAGCGTGGCACCGGTATCGGCGACAAGATGCAGCCCCGCCTGATGCATGTAATGGGTATTGGGCTCCGCCGCGATGTCGATCACGTGCTGCCGGGTGATGTCCCAGGCATCCCGCCAACCCGGGCGCATCTCGATGGGGTCATATCCGATGGCCAGCACAAGGTCTGCCTGCTGCACCAATGGCAAGAGGTGCCGATCCGCCAGAGGCGACAATCCCGCCGCGCCAAGGCAGAGCGGATGATCCTCCGTAATGACGCCCTTGGCCTTGTAGGTGGTCACGAACGGGATCTGGAAATGCTCTACAAAGGCCCGCAAGACGCAGGCCGAGTCCTCCCCCAAGACATCCAGCCCGACAATGGCCAGCGGGCGGCGCGCCTGCGCCAGCCATTCGCGCGCCTGCGCAAGGCCGGCCCCCTGCGGCACGACCGGCGCCGGTTGGCGACTGTGACGGATTTTCGTCGGTGAAACCACGGTATCGGCCACTCCGATCGGGACATCGACATGCACGGGCCCCGGGCGCGGCGCGGTGGCCACCATCACCGCCTTGTCGGCCACGATACCCGCCCCCGCCGCCGTGAGGCGAAAACTGGCCTTGGTGATCGGGCGAAACACCGCCTGATGGTCCAGCACCTGATGCGTATAGCTCAGCGCCTCATCCTCATCGACACAGCCACTCAGGACAATCAGCGGCACCCGGTCTTGCAGAGCGTTGGCCACCACGTTGACGCCGTTCATGGCACCGGGACCAAGAGTTGCGACCAGAATGCCCGGTGCACCATCGCGATGGTGCACTCCCTCGGCCATGAATCCCGCCGCGTTCTCGTGCTTGGCGAGGATAAACCGGATACCAGCCCGTTCCAGCGCATCGACCAGCGTCAGTACCTCGCCCCCCGGCATGCCAAAGGCAAAACGGCATCCAGCGTCGTACAGCCGCCGGGCGAGGATATCTGCGGCGCGCAGGTCGGTATGCGGCATGAAATTGAACTCCGTCTCGTTTGCCGCGAGATTGACCCTAACGACCGGCACCGCAACCCCGATCACGTCAGTGTGACGACATGACCGCCGCTTTTGCAATTGTTGCGAACCTCTGATCCAGAGTGGCCGCGAGTTCAGACAGTTCGTCACCGCCTTCGTCCAGATACGGGGCAAAGACATGCGACGGTGTCTTGTACGACAGCGTGCCGCGACCATCCGGCGATTCGGTGACATAAAACCGGATCGGTGCCTCGATCATGGCCGCCGTGGATGTGGCCAGCACCCTGACCGCGAAATCATTGTTGAACACGCCGATGACCCGGTTGCCGGGGATCGAGAATCCGCGGCTGGCGGCCATCGCCGTTGGTCCGGCTTCGGTCACGACCCCCATGCCGTTCGACTTGGTGGCGGCTTTCACAGCGGTGACAAGGACATCAAACGGCATGTCGGTCGGCATCACGACCCAGCCTTCACGCTCGGTGACAGGGCCCGCCAACACTGCGCCCCCCCAACTCAGCCAAAAGGCCAGCACCGATATTCCGAGAATTCGCATGATCCCTGTTCCTTTCGTGAGCGCGGTCAAACCTGCCGCACCATACGCAGCGCGGGAAATCACAATCGCGTTCCCTTGCCCGCCTTCCCGCATCGCGCGGCCCGCCAAACTTGCGCCGGGTTCCGGATCGGATAGAACCGGCGCATGAACAGTGACCTTCCTCTCACCCATGACATTGTCCTGATTGGCGGTGGCCATACCCATGCGCTGGTTTTGCGCAAGTGGGGAATGCGGCCTCTGCCCGGCGCGCGTATGACGCTGATCAATCCCGGCCCGACCGCACCCTATTCCGGCATGCTCCCCGGTTTCGTCGCCGGACACTACACCCGAGATGATCTGGATATCGACCTGATCCGGCTGGCGCGGTTCGCTGGCGCACGCGTCGTGATGGGCGCGGCCCATCATATTGATACGGTCAACCGACAGGTGCTGGTGCCGGGGCGTGCACCGGTGGCGTTCGACCTGTGCTCGGTCGATATCGGCATTACCTCCGATATGCCCGATCTGCCGGGGTTCTCCGACCATGCTATTCCGGCCAAGCCACTTGGTGCATTTGCCCAACGATGGGAACTCTTTGCAGAGAACGAAGCCCCCGCAGATGCCGTCGTGATCGGAGGTGGCGTGGCCGGGGCCGAGTTATCGCTGGCGATGGCGCACCGGCTGCGGACGCAGGGACGTACCGCGAAGGTCACGCTGCTCGAACGGGATCGGGCGCTCACGGCGATCGGCGCGCATGCACGCATCCGCATCATGGAGCAGATGCGCGCGCTTGGGGTGACGGTTCTGGAAGAGACCGGGATATCTGAAATACGCAACGATGCGGTGATGTTGCAGGACCGGCGCAGCGTTGCATCCGGTTTTACCACCGGGGCAGCAGGGGCGCGGGCCTATGACTGGCTTGGCCACAGCGAACTGGCCCTGCATGATGGGTTCATTGCGGTCAACGGCCACCTGCAGAGCAGTGATCCGACGGTTTTTGCCGTCGGCGATTGCGCCCATATGACCGACACACCGCGCCCCAAGGCCGGGGTTTTTGCGGTGCGGCAGGCGCCGATCCTCTACGATAACCTCTGCGCCGCGCTGAGCGGTGGTACCCTGCGAACCTATTCGCCGCAGAAAGACTATTTGAAACTGATCTCCCTCGGCCAGAAAAACGCGATTGCAGAACGGTTTGGCCGGAGTTGGACCGGACCGCTGATGTGGCGCTGGAAAGACCATATCGACCAGACCTTCATGAACCGTTTCCGCAACCTGCCAAGAATGGACGCCGCCGATCTGCCTCCGGTTCACACCACCGGCCTGGGCGAAGCGTTGGGCGACAAGCCGCTCTGTGGCGGCTGCGGCGCCAAGGTGGGACGCACAGCACTGCGTGCGGCCCTTGCGCCGCTCTCGGGCAACCAACGCGCGGATGTGATCCCGCTTCCCGGTGATGACGCGGCGTTGCTGACAACGGGTGGTATCAGACAGGTGATGACATCGGATCACCTGCGTGCGCTGGTCGAAGACCCGGTGATGATGACCCGGATCGCTGCCAACCATGCGCTTGGCGATATCTGGGCAATGGCGGCCGCTCCCCAGGCGGCAATCGCGACGCTGATCCTGCCACGCCTGTCGGGCGTGATGCAGCAGCGGATGATGTCGGAAATCATGACAACCGCAACCGAGGTTCTGCGCGCCGCCGGGGCCGAGATCGTCGGCGGCCATAGCTCGGTCGGCAGCGAGTTGACCATCGGCTTTACTCTCACCGGTCTGTGCGAGCGCGACCCCGTCACGCTGGCGGGCGGGCGGCCAGGCGACGCATTGATTCTGACCAAGCCGCTGGGCAGCGGTGTCCTGATGGCGGCCGATATGGCCGGGCAGGCACATGGAGCATGGATCGTTGCGGCGCTCTCGCACATGGTCCAGCCGCAATCCGAGGCCTCGCGACTCCTCGCAAACGCCCATGCGATGACGGATGTGACCGGGTTTGGCCTCGCCGGGCATCTGCATGGAATTTGCGAGGCCTCCGGCACCGGCGCGACGCTGACCCTCGACGCGCTCCCGGTGATGGACGGCGCGCTAAAGATGGCGAACGCCGATATCCGGTCCACCTTGTTTGACGACAACCGTTCGCTGGTTCCGGACCTGCCCACCGGCGGCATGGCCGATCTGCTCTATGATCCACAGACCGCTGGCGGCCTGCTCGCCGCCGTTGCCGCGTCAGAGGCGGATGATCTGGTCACAGCATTGCGCGCGGCAGGTTATCCGGCGGTACAGATCGGCAGTTTGACCGCAACGGCCGGTCAACTGACCTTGCAGGCCGGCTGATCCTCGACAATTCCCTCGATCCGGGCCGCCGCCCGGTCCAATCCGGCATCATCCAGCGTGTTCAACGACACATGGTCGATCACCCGCGCGGACACGGCTTTGCGCGATTTGTCATAGGCAGGGTCGTAATGCTGCTCCATCAGCGCGCGCGTCAGACCTGGTTTGTCGCCTGCCTTGATCCGCTCGAACCAGCCATCGACCACCGCGTTGCCCCGAAACCCGCGCAACAGGTCGAGCAGTTCCATCATCCGCGCCCCGTCTGACAGGATGTCGTCATAGGCACCTACGAGATAAGTGGTGCGCGCCGTGATCGGCGCATTCAACTGCAGGCGCGGCGCGTCCTTCATCGCGGCCCAGAGGCTGGGCGGAATGATCCGGTCGCCGATCTTGCTCGATTCGGCCTCGATCACCACGGGCCGGGCCGGGTCCAGATTGCTGAGCGCCTCGGCCAGCGCCGATTCAAACGCTTTCTGACTCGGCTGAGCCACCTCCATGCGCCCCAGCAACGAGCCTCGATGCCCAGCCAGCCCTTCCAGGTCGAGCATCTGCACACCGCGCGCACGCAACCGGTGCAGCAAGTCGGTCTTTGCCGTGCCGGTATAGCCATCCAGCGCAATCAGCCGATGCGCCAGAGGCACATCGTAAAGTGTCGCATTCACCAGCCGACGGTAGCTGCGATAGCCGCCCTCGATAACCTCGGCCCGCCAGCCGATTTCGCGCAGCATCCAGGTGAACGTGCCCGACCGCTGGCCACCACGCCAGCAATAGACCAAAGGCCGCCAGCCGCCCTCATGGGCGCGCAGCGCAGTTTCCACATGATGCGCGGCACTGCGAAACACCATCGCCGCGCCCAGCTTTCGCGCCAGGAACGGGCTTTGCTGCTTGTAGATTGTGCCGACCTCGGCGCGTTGTGCATTGTCCAGAACCGGCAGGTTGATCGCACCGGGCAAGTGATCCTCGGCGAATTCCGCCGGGCTGCGCACGTCAATCACAGTGTCAAAACCATGATTGAGCAGGTCGGGCAAGGAGTCAAAACGTCGGGCCATGCCTCCGTCTAGCGCGCCGGGGCGGCCAGCGAAAGGCGCGAGCCGACCGAAACGCTCACTTTCGGATGATGCGCCCATCCACATAGGGCTGGTACGGCGCATTGGCGGCAATATACTCTGCCGTCACATCCGCAAGATCGGGGCCAAAGTCATAGGCATTCTTGTCGTCGCCTTCGAACATGTCATAGCCATCGCCGCCATTGCGCACATAATTGTTGGTGACCACCTTGTAGGTGGCCGCCGGGTCGATGGGCGCGAAGCCGTCCTCGGTTGCGACCAATACCTCGATCACCCGGCCTTCGTTCGGTGCGATCGTCGGGTCCCAGACGAACTTGAGGCCCGCCACCTGCGGAAACCGGCCTTTGGTCTCTTCGACCTGGCTGACGCCGTTCTCAAGCGCGTCAATCACCACCTGACCGCTCACTTCAAAGGTCGAGAGCGTATTCTGGAACGGCAGCACGGTCAGAACTTCGCCCATCGTCACCTCGCCCGCGTCAATGCCCGCGCGCAGCCCGCCGGAGTTGGCGATGGCGATGGTAACGCCCTGATCCGCCACGCGGGCGAGCATGGCATCGGCCACAAGATTGCCCATCTCGCATTCCTGCAACCGGCAGGTGTCACGCTCGCCATTGATCGGGGCCGCCGCCTGGGCGACCACCTCGTTGCGGATCTCTTCGAGCGGTTCGGCCAGTTCGGCAACGCGCGCCACCGTTTCCTCGTCCTGCGCCACTGTTGCGTCCATCACCAGCGGTTCGCCTGACGCCTCGATCAGCTTGCCGGCATCGTCAAAACTCACGTTCAACTCACCCAGAAGCACACCGTAGGCATAGGCCTGCACGATCGCGGTTTTGCCCACCATCGTCGGATAAGGTCCGACCGCGCGTTCGCTGACATTGCTGAGATAGGTGTTGGAGTGGCCGCCGACGATGACATCGACGCCAGTGGTTTCCGCGGCGACGCGCTGATCCACACCATAGCCCGAATGGCTCAGGACAATGATCTTGTTGACGCCCATGCCGGTCAGCCGGTCAACCTCGGTCTGTACGGCGGGCACCGGATCGGAAAAGGTGATGTTCGGTCCCGGACTTGCCAGATCGTCGGTGTCCTCGGGTGTTAACCCGATCAGGCCCAGTTTCTCGCCGCCCCGCTCGATCACGGTCGATTTCAGGATCTTGTCAGAGATCAGCGGCTCCGCGGAAATATCCGCGTTGGACATCAGAACCGGGAAATCGACCGCCTCGATAAATCCGCGCAGCACCTCGGGCCCATCGTCGAATTCGTGGTTGCCCACGGTCATCGCGTCATAGCCAAGCTTGTTCATCATCTCGGCCGCGACCTTGCCCTTGTAATACGTGTAGAACAGCGAGCCCTGAAACTGGTCGCCGCCATCTACCAGAATCACGTTGTCTGTCCGCGCCTGCGCATCGGCAATCGCCGTCACCAACCGCGCGGTGCCGCCAAAGCACTTGCCCTCGGCATTGTCCTCGACGCTGCAGCCGCTGTCATATTTATTGACCGGCTCGAACCGGGCGTGGAAGTCATTTGTGTGCAGGATGGTCAGTGAATAGTCGGCAGATGCGACACCGGCCGTCAGGCCAAGAGCGGCGGCGGAGGTCAGAAGGGATTTCAGCATGATCAGGGTCCTTGTCCAGCGGTCGTTGTCCGAAATCCTGCGCTGCTTTGTGGTGACTTGTCAAAGGGCATGACGATCTTGGGCAAAGTGGCTTGACCCTTGCCCCCATGCGATGCAACACCGCGCGGATGTTGATCTACAAGATATTCCGCGCCGAGGAATGGGCCGCGCTTCAGGCCGACGGCGAAACCCGTGGCGCTCCGGTCGATCTGGCCGATGGGTTCGTGCATTTTTCCACCGCCGAACAAGCCGCCGAAACCGCCGCAAAGCACTTTTCCGGAGCCGATGATCTGATCCTGCTGGCGATTGACGCTGACGCTCTGGGCGACGCGTTGAAATGGGAGGTGTCGCGTGGTGGTGCCTTGTTCCCGCATCTCTATCGCGTGTTGCGCCTGTCCGACATGCTCTGGGCCAAGCCTCTGCCGCTGGTGGATGGGACGCATCAGTTCCCGAAAGACATGGCATGAGCGTGCTCGAAAAACTCGGCCTTGCGGCGCTGCACCGGGTCGATCCCGAAACCGCGCACGGGCTTGCGATGCGCGCCTTGCAAAGCGGGCTGACGACCGCGCCGGGGCCGATCACCTCGGATCGGCTGCGCAGTACCCTGGCCGGGTTGGAGCTGCCCAATCCCGTGGGTCTCGCCGCCGGGTTTGACAAGAATGCCGAGGCGCTGGCCCCGCTGACCCGCGCCGGGTTCGGCTTTGTCGAAGTCGGAGCCGCCACCCCTCGCCCACAGCCCGGAAACCCGCGCCCGCGCCTGTTTCGCCTGACCGAGGATCGCGCAGCGATCAATCGCTTCGGGTTCAACAACAAGGGGATGGAGGCGATTTGCGCAAGGCTGGCCGCGCGCCCGCGCGACGCCGTGATCGGGCTGAACCTCGGGGCCAACAAGGACAGCACCGACCGGCCCGGCGATTTTGCCAGAGTCCTGCGCCATTGCGGGGCGCACCTGGATTTTGCCACGGTCAACGTTTCCTCCCCAAACACCGAAAAGCTGCGTGATTTGCAAGGCAAGGCGGCCTTGGCGGCGTTGCTCGCGGGGGTAATGCGGGCGCGTGCAGAATTGGCGCGGCCACTCCCGGTGTTCCTCAAGATCGCGCCCGATCTGGATCAGGCGGATCTGGCGGATATCGCAGAGGTGGCCCGCAAGGAGCGCATCGACGCGATTATCGCGACCAACACGACCTTGTCGCGCGACGGGTTGCAGAGCCGTCATCAGGATGAGGCCGGTGGGCTTTCGGGTGCGCCGCTGTTTGAACGATCAACGCGCGTGCTGGCCCGCCTGAGCGCGCTGCTGGACGGAGACATTCCCTTGATCGGTGTGGGCGGGATCGGCAATGCCGAGCAAGCCTACGCCAAAATCTGCGCAGGGGCCTCGGCAGTGCAGCTATATACCGCGCTGGTCTATGGCGGGCTGTCTCTCGTGGGTGAGATCGCAACCGGGTTGGACCGGTTGCTGGAACGGGACGGGTTTGGCAATGTGGCAGAGGCTGTCGGCACCAAGAGAGAGGACTGGCTATGATCGAACTTTGGCACAACCCGCGCTGTTCGAAATCGCGGCAGGCGGTGGCGCTCCTCACCGAGAGCGAAGCGGCCTTTCACGAACGGCGATATCTGGACGACGCCCCGACCCTGGACGAGTTGAAACAGGCACGTGCGGCGCTTGGCGAACCACCGCTGATCGAGATGATGCGACCCGGCGAAAAGCTGTTTCGCGAACTTGGGCTGAACAAGACGGATGGCGATGATGTGCTGCTGCAAGCCATGGCCGAGCACCCGATCCTGATCGAACGTCCGCTGGCGATTGCCGGTCCGCGCGCCGTGATCGGGCGGCCGCCGGAGCGGGTGCTGGAGCTTCTCTGAGCGCGAACCAGACCTAGAGCGCGCCCGCCGCCGTGGCGCGTTCCAATGCCGGATAGCGGGCGCCCAGCGTCACCGCCCGTGCAACAAAGGAAAACAGGAACGCAATCCACAATCCGTGATTGCCATAGATCGGCACCAACACCGACACCGCGATCACGAAGGCACCTGTCGATAGGATCGACATGTTGCGCATGTCTGCGGTGCGCGTGGCACCGATGAAAATGCCGTCAAGCATCCAGCTGGCGACCCCCAGAACCGGGACCAGCAGCATGTAGTTCAGATAATCGCGCGCCTCGGCACGGACCTCGACCGATTTGGCCATCAGGTCGACAATTGCCGCGCCCCAGAGCCAGAACGCAAGCGACAGCAGGAGCGTCCCCAAGAGTGCCCAGACCGACGCAACCCCGATGCTGCGGCGCAGGCGCTCGACACTGGCCTTGCCCACCGCCTGGCCCACCAGCGCTTCGGCGGCAAAGGCAAACCCGTCCAGCGCATAGGCGGTGATTTCGATGAATTGCAGAAGGATCTGGTTGGCCGCCAAAGTCACGTCGCCAAAATCGGCACCCAGGAAAAGGAACGAGACAAAGATGCCCATCAGCATCAGAGAGCGGATCAGGATATCGACATTGACCAGCAGCATTCGGCGCAGGCGTGTCTTGTCAAAAACCCGCGCCCAATCACGCCAGGCCGGCGTGGTGAAGGTTTCGCGGCAAAGCCAGAGCGCCAGCGCCAGCCCGCTCCATTCCGCGAGAAACGTGGCAAAGGCCACGCCGTTCACCCCCCAGCCAAGGCCGAGTACGAACCACAGGTCCAGCCCGACGTTCAGCCCGTTCATCCAGAGTTGCAACACCAGCACCGCACGGGTGCGTTCCTGTGCGATCAACCAACCGGTGATGCCAAAGATGGCGATTGCGGCGGGGGCCGACCAGACCCGGATTGCCATGTACCCGCGCGCCAGCCCTTCGACCTCTGCCGAAGCCGGGGACACCTGAAACGCGGCCCAGAACAGCGGCACCTGCAACGACAGGATTGCCAGTCCGCCCACAGCGCCGATCAGAATGGCGCGGGTCAGAAGGGCCGTGACCTCGTCCATGCGCCCGGCGCCCAATGCCTGCCCGGTCAAGCCGGTGGTTCCCATGCGCAGAAAGCCGAAGAACCAGTAGAGCGACGCGATGATGATCGCACCGATGCCCACCGCACCAATTGGCGCAGCCTCGCCCAATTGGCCGACGACTCCGGTATCCACCGCGCCGAGGATCGGCACCGTGGCGTTGGAAATCACGATGGGTACGGCAATCTTCAGGACACGCCGATGCGTGATCTGGCTGGTGGTCTCAGCCGCCATCCCGCTCGCCCTGGGGCGGCATCAGGAACCGCCCAGTCGCCTGTGCGAACAGCTTGTCCCGATTGTCTTGCCAGGCCTCGACCCGGACCGAGGCATACCGGCGACCCGCGCGACTGACGGTAGCGCGGGCATAGGCATCGCGTGGCAGGCCGGACCGCAGGTAGTCAACCGTGAAACCGATGGTCTTGGGCAGGCTCGGAAGATCGCCCGCCGCCATTTGGTCAAGATCGATCGCACCGGATTCAATGTCGGGCCACAGGAACGACCAGCTGAGCGTGATGATCGACGTCGTCTCAAGAAACGCCGCCGTCACGCCGCCGTGGATCGCGGGCAGGAACGGATTGCCGATCAGCTTTTCGTCAAAGTTCAGCAGACCGGTCAGCTCGTCGCCACGGCGTTCGAATTCGATGCCGAGGAACTGGATGTAGGGCACGCCCTGGACCAGCGCATTCAACGCCGAGTCCCGGCGCTGTTTGACCACCTGCATCGGTTCGGGACGGGGCCGCGCCATCAGGACTTCTCCACTGTGAATGAGCCTGCCGCGGTGGCGACCGGGCGGTCCATGTCATCATCGACCGCGGTTGCCCGCACGAACGCGACGTTCCGGGTGATGTGATAACAATGCGCCGTGGTGACGATTTTTTGTCCGGGTGTCGCGCCGCGCATGTAGTCAATGCGCAGATCGATGGTGGCCGTCCCGCCCGGGGCGGCCGGGTGGCTCATCACGGCGGCCCCGCAACAGGTGTCCATGATCGCCGAAACCGCGCCGCCGTGAATGACACCGGTCTTGGGATCGCCGACCAGCTTGCCGTCATAGGGCATCTCGATCACCGCCTTGCCCGCACTGATATCCGTCAGCACCATGCCAAGCGCCCGACAATGTGGGATTGCCTCGATGAATTGCCGCGCTATCTGGGCCTTGTCCGCCATCCGTGCTGTCCTCGCTTGTTTCGGGGTCTTTATGAACAGTCCCGTGCCAAAAGGGCAAGCCCACCTGTTGCGCTTGCCTGGACATCATTTTACGCTTTGCTGATCGGGGAGTAGAGACATGGCTGATACGCGATTGTCGTTCAAGGAAATGTGCGCAAAGTTCGACGTCACACCACGGACCCTGCGCTATTATGAATATATCGAACTGCTGCAGCCCGACCGTGACGGGCGCGCGCGATTTTACGGGCCGCGCGAATCCGCAAGAATGAAGCTGGTATTGCGCGGGCGCAAATACGGCTTTTCCCTGGAAGAGATTCGCCAATGGCTGCTGATCTACGAAAAGGAAGGCACAGCCGCGCAGATGCAGGCCTTCGTCGAGATGGCCGACCGGCAGATGACCGAGCTTGAGAGCCAGCGCGCGCAGCTTGATGAGGCCATGCAGGAACTGAAAGACCTGCGCAACGAGACCGCCCGCGCCGTCTCCTGAGTGCTGCATCCATCGTCGGAACTGGTTTATCCCACGTCAAATTCCCCGTGACGTAGCGTTCCGCTTACGTAAACGTCAATCTCATGTTGTAACCGCGGCCAGAGGCACACATCTCACGGCTGCCAAGCGAAACCTGAGAGAAAAACCGATGACCGATGACATGATGACCATCCGCGAAATGTGCGACGCCTTTGACGTCACGCCCCGAACCCTGCGATTCTACGAGTCCAAGGAATTGCTGTTCCCGGAACGGGACGGACAGAAACGCCTGTTCACACGCCGCGACCGCGGACGTCTCAAACTGATTCTCAGGGGCAAGCGATTTGGCTTCAGCCTCGAGGAAATCCGCCAGCTTCTCGATCTCTACCAGATGGGCGATCAGCAACATACGCAATTGCTGCGCGCCTACGAGATCGCCAAAGAGCGGCTGGCCGACATGGAATCAAAGCGCGATGAGCTGACCCAGGCGATTGGCGAGTTGCAGACCCAGATCGACTGGGCCGGCAAGATCATCGATTCCAACGAAACCGCAAACAAGGCCGCCGAATAGCTCTGATCGGCGCGGCCCAGACAATATTCACCAGGAGGATCCCACATGCCCAGCTATGTAGCCCCGACCAAGGATATGCAGTTCATCCTGCATGACGTGCTGAACATCACCCAAGCGGGAATTCCCGGCTATGACGATCTTGAACCCGATTTCACCAGCGCGATCCTCGAAGAAGCCGGCAAGATCAGCACCGAAGTTCTGCAACCGCTGAACGTGATTGGCGATACCGAGGGCTGCACACTTGAAAACGGTGTGGTGCGCACACCAACCGGATTCAAGGCGGCGTTCGAGCAGATGAAGGAAGGCGGCTGGCCCGGGCTGGATATGCCCGAACAATACGGCGGGCAAAACATGCCCTATGTGATCGGCACCGCTGTGGGCGAGATGTTTTCGGCGTCCAACCAGGCGTTTACCATGTATCAGGGTCTGACCCACGGTGCCGCCAGCGCCATTCTGGCGCATGGCACCGATGCGCAGAAAGACACCTACCTGCCCAAGATGGTGTCTTGTGAATGGACCGGCACCATGAACCTGACGGAGCCGCACTGCGGCACCGATCTCGGGATGATGCGCACCAAGGCAGAGCCACAGGACGATGGCAGCTACAAGATCACGGGTCAGAAGATTTTCATCTCGGCTGGCGAACATGACATGGCCGGCAATATCGTGCATCTGGTGCTGGCCAAGATCACCGGCGGCCCCGAAGGGATCAAGGGCGTGTCCCTGTTCATCGTGCCCAAATTCCTCGTCAACGAGGACGGCAGCCTCGGAGCGCGCAACGGCGTCTCCTGTGGCAACATCGAAGAAAAGATGGGCATTCACGGCAACTCGACCTGCGTGATGAACTATGACGAGGCGACCGGCTATCTGCTGGGCGAAGAGCACAAGGGCATGCGCGCCATGTTCACCATGATGAACGAGGCCCGTCTGGGTGTCGGGATGCAGGGTCTGTCACAGGCTGAGGCCGCCTATCAGAACGCGGTGGAATACGCCAAGGACCGGCTTCAGGGTCGCGATGTCACCGGTGCCAAGAACCCGGACGGGCCGGCCGATCCTCTGATCGTGCACCCGGATATCCGCCGCAGCCTGATGGACCAGAAGTCCTTTGCCGAAGGTGCGCGTGCGTTCATCCTGTGGGGTGCGGTGATGATCGACCGCGCGCATCGCAACAGCGATGACGACGCTGACGGCCTCATTTCGCTGCTGACCCCGGTGATCAAGGGCTTTCTCACCGACGAAGGCTACGACATGACCGTTCAGGCCCAGCAGGTCTATGGCGGGCACGGGTACATCGAGGAATGGGGCATGTCGCAGTTCACCCGCGATGCCCGTATCGCGATGATCTACGAAGGGGCCAACGGCGTTCAGGCGCTTGATCTCGTCGGCCGCAAGCTGGCGCAGGACGGCGGCAAGCACGTGATGGCGTTCTTTGATCTGGTCAAAAGCTATATCAAGGACAATTCCGGTCAGAACGAAGACTTTGACCGCGACTTCCTTGAACCGCTCAAGGCCGCGTCCAAGGACCTGCAGGCCGCCGGTATGTATTTCATGCAGAACGGCATGAAGAACCCGAACAACGCCCTGGCCGGCTCGACGGACTTCCTGCACATGTTCGGTCATGTCTGCCTGGGCCTGATGTGGGCGCAGATGGCCAAGGCGGCGCTGGACTCTCTGGCCTCGGGAGCGCCGGATACGGCGTTTTATGAAACCAAGCTGGCGACCGGGCGTTACTACATGGCACGCCGCCTGCCCGCGACCGCGATGCACCTGACCCGTATCCAGAGCGGTGCGGATACGGTGATGGCGCTTGACGCGGCAAACTTTTGATCGAAAACGCGCGGCGGCACTGCCCGTCGCCGCGCACCCCGCGCAGACCCCGAGGATCGACCATGACCCCAAGCTGGAAGACCGAAGAGCACGAGATGCTGGCCGACATGGCCCGCACATTCTTTTCCGAGGAATGGGTGCCGCAAATCGAGAAATGGCGCAAGCAGGGGGAAATGGACAAGAGCACATGGGGTCAGGCGGGCGAACTCGGCCTGCTCTGCGCGTCCATCCCCGAGCAATACGGCGGCGCTGGTGGCGATTTCGGGCATGAAGCTGCGATCGTGATCGAAGCGGCACGGGCCAATCTTGCGAGTTGGGGCAATGGCATCCACTCCGGCATCGTGGCGCATTACATTCTGGCCTTCGGGTCAGAGGCGCAGAAGAAATCCTGGCTTCCCAAAATGGCGCGCGGCGAGATGGTCGGCGCGCTGGCGATGACCGAGCCATCGGCCGGAACAGATGTCCAGTCGATCAAGACAAGGGCCGTGCGCGAAGGCAACGCCTATCGGTTGAGCGGGCAGAAGACCTTCATCACCAACGGCCAGCATGCCGATCTGATTCTGGTGGCGGCCAAGACCGATCCGTCACTTGGTGCCAAGGGCATCTCATTGGTCGCCGTAGAGACCGGCGGCGCAACTGGCTTCACCCGTGGACGCAACCTTGCGAAGATTGGCAAGCACGCCTCGGATACATCGGAGTTGTTCTTTGACAATGTCGAGATTCCGCCCGAGAACATCCTTGGCGGCGAAGAAGGTCGCGGCTTTTACCAGATGATGCAACAATTGCCGCAGGAGCGGCTGATCATTGCGGCGGAATCCGTCGGATCCATGCAGGGCGGCATCGAACGCACGATAGAATATTGTAAGGAACGCGAGGCATTTGGCGACACTCTGTTGCAATTCCAGAACACGCGGTTTCAACTGGCGGAATGCCAGACGAAACTGGCCGTGACCGAAGCGTTTCTGAACGATTGCATCGCCGATCTGATTGCAGGCAAGCTCAGCGTTGAGAAGGCGGCGATGGCGAAATACTGGGCCACTGAAACGCAAGGTCAGGTCCTTGACGCCTGCCTGCAGTTGCATGGTGGGTATGGCTATATGCAGGAATACGCGATTGCCGAAATGTGGACGGATGCGCGCGTGCAGCGGATATATGGCGGCACCAACGAGATCATGAAAGAGTTGATTGCGAGGTCGCTTTGAACAGAAGAGCGGTATCGGCGGTTGCACCCCTGGAATGCCTCCGGCGGGAGTATTTGCACAAAGATGAAACACAGGATGCGCCCCCGCCACCGTGCGCTTGTCAACAGGACGGGAGCGACTTCGCCTTTGACGGCCATCGGCTCTCCAGCCTGTACCGCGGCACCAAGCATGGTCCATTAATCTTAACGCGCGGTTACCGAAGAAAACCTGCGGCTTCATCTTTGTACAAATACTCAAATCCGACAGAACCCACACACGCCCGGGGAGGGGCTCTTGGCACATGACACTGAAATTGCATTGTTTTGGCGAAAGCGGAAATTCCTACAAGGCAGCATTGGCGCTTGAGCTGAGCGGGCTGGACTGGGAACCGGTTTTTGTCGATTTTTTCGCCGGCGTGACCCGCGCAGCGGAGTTTCGCAGCACGATCAACGAGCAAGGCGAAGCGCCGGTGCTGGTGGACGGCGATCTTCGCCTGAGCCAATCGGGTGCAATTCAGCAGTTTGTCACGGACCGCTCCGGCAAGTTTGGCGGCAAGGGCGAGGCAGAGCGCTATGAGGTTCTGCGTTGGGTGCTGTGGGACAACCACAAGCTCAGCTCGCAGGCGGGCCTGACGCGGTTCCTGATCAATTTCCTGCCCGAGCAGCATCGCAATCCCGATGTGATCGCGTTCAACCAGGGCCGCCTCAAAGCCGCCTACCAGGTGCTGGATGCGCATCTGGCTGGGCGCGACTGGATTGTCGGGGACGGCATCACCAATGCCGATATCAGCTGTTGTGGCTATCTCTACTACCCGGAACCGTTCGGCTTTGACCGGGCGGACTGGCCGAACATCGACGCGTGGCTCACGCGTCTTTCTGAAACACCGGGATGGAAACATCCCTATGACCTGATGCCCGGCAACCCGTCGGATCGCGCTTGAGGAGACCCTGATGACCGAAGCCTATATCTATGACGCGCTGCGCACACCGCGCGGCAAGGGCCGCAAGGACGGCGCCCTGCACGAAGTGACAAGCCTGCGCCTGTCGGCCCAGACCCTGAACGCCGTGAAAGAGCGCAACAATCTCGACGGCCATGCCGTTGAAGACGTGATCTGGGGCAATGTGACCCAGGTTATGGAACAGGGGGGTTGTCTTGCCCGCTCCGCGGTACTGGCCTCCGATCTTGACCAGTCCATCCCCGGCCTTGCAATCAACCGGTTCTGTGCCAGCGGCATGGAGGCGGTGAACTTGGCCGCCAACCAGGTCAAAGGCGGCGCAGGCGATGCCTATATCGCCGGCGGGGTCGAGATGATGGGCCGCGTGCCGATGGGCAGCGACGGGGCGGCGATTGCCGTTGATCCGTCCATCGCCATGGACAGCTATTTCGTGCCGCAGGGCATTTCGGCGGATATCATCGCCACCGAATACGGGTTCACCCGGGATCAGGCCGATGCGCTGGCCGTAGAATCCCAACGCCGCGCCAAGGCCGCGTGGGATGACAAGCGGTTTGCCAAGTCGGTGATCACCGTGCGTGACCAGAACGGTTTGCCGATCCTGGATCATGACGAATACATGCGCCCGCAGACCGACATGCAGAGCCTTGGTTCGCTGAACGCCAGCTTTGCCATGATGGGCGAACAGATGCCCGGTTTCGACAAGATCGCGCTGATGAAGTATCCGCATCTCGAACGGATCAACCACATCCACCATGCGGGCAACAGCTCGGGCATCGTGGACGGGGCCGCCGCCGTTCTGATCGGCAACAAGGCATTCGGCGAGAAACACGGCTTGAAACCCCGCGCCCGCATCAAGGCCACCGCCAAGATCGGAACGGATCCGACGATCATGCTGACCGGCCCGGTTCCGGTGACGCAAAAAATCCTTGCTGACAACGGCATGGACATCAAGGATATCGACCTGTTCGAGGTCAACGAGGCCTTTGCCGCCGTCGTATTGCGGTTCCAGCAGGCGTTCGATGTTGATCCAGACCTGGTCAACGTCAATGGCGGGTCGATCGCCATGGGTCATCCGCTGGGCGCAACCGGAGCGATCATCATCGGCACGCTGCTGGATGAACTGGAGCGCACCGGAAAACAGACCGGCCTTGCAACCCTGTGCATTGCGTCCGGCATGGGTGCGGCCACCATAATCGAGCGGGTCTGATGCCGATACTGGACCTTTCACAGATCAGCATCGTGTCGAGATCAAGCTATCCGGGCCAACTGGCCGAGGCAGTGTCAGGGCGATCCTGGCAGGCGCTCGGCGATGTCGGAGGGATCACCCAGTTTGGGGTGAACCTCGTTTTCATCGAGCCGGGCAGCGCGTCGTCACTTCGCCACTATCATCTTGAACAGGACGAGTTTGCGATGATGACCGAAGGCGAGCTGGTGCTTGTGGAGAACGAAGGCGAGATCGTGATGCGCCCCGGCGATTGCGCCGCCTGGCCTGCGGGTCAGGAGAACGGACATCACCTGGTCAACCGCAGCGACAAGCGCGCGGCGTTCCTCGTGGTGGGCACGCGAACCCTGACCGAGACCGCCATCTACAGCGATATCGACATGATGGTGACAGACACCCCCGGGGCCGAGAACAATTTTACACGCAAAAACGGCAGCCCGCTGACGGCTGACCAGATCGGAGACAGAAAATGACCGATTTCACTATGACCAAAGACGCCGACGGCGTTGCCACGATCACCTGGGATGTGCCGGGAAAATCCATGAATGTCATGTCCATCACCGGGCTTACGGAACTGTCGGACTGCATCGACGACGCGCTGGCCGATGAGGCCGTCAAGGGCGTCGTGATCACCAGCGGCAAGGACGGTTCCTTTGCCGGTGGCATGGACCTGAACCTGCTGGCCAAGATGAAGGAAGACGCAGGCGACGATCCGGCGCGAGGCCTGTTTGAAGGCACGATGCAGATGCACGCCCTCTTGCGCAAGATCGAGCGCGCCGGCATGAACCCCAAGACCAACAAGGGCGGCAAGCCGATTGCCGCCGCCCTGCCCGGCACCGCCGCTGGCATCGGTCTGGAACTTCCGCTGGCGACGCATCGCATTTTTGTCGCCGACAATCCCAAGGCACGGATCGGCCTGCCGGAAATCATGGTCGGCATCTTTCCGGGCGCCGGCGGCACCACCCGCCTGACCCGCAAGCTGGGCGCGATGGGGGCCTCTCCCTTCCTGCTCGAAGGCAGGATGGTCGAACCAAAGAAAGCCAAAGCCGCCGGTCTTGTGGACGAGGTCGTGGACGATCCGGTTGCCGCGGCCCGCGACTGGGTTCTGAGTGCCAAGGACGCGGACATCGTCAAACCCTGGGACGCCAAGGGCTACAAGATGCCCGGCGGCGCGCCATATCACCCGGCAGGCTTCATGACTTTTGTGGGTGCCAGCGCCATGGTGCACGGCAAGACCCAAGGTGCGTTCCCCGCTGCCAAGGCATTGCTGAGCGCGGTTTACGAAGGGGCGCTGGTGGATTTTGACACGGCGCTGAAGATCGAAGCGCGCTGGTTTACCTCTGTTCTGATGAACCCGTCGTCGGGCGCGATGATCCGCTCGCTGTTCCTCAATAAGGAAGCGCTTGAAAAAGGCGCGGTCCGACCCAAGGATGTGCCGGATCAGCGGGTCAAGACGCTGGGTGTTCTCGGCGCGGGCATGATGGGCGCGGGCATCGCGCTGGTCTCGGCGCAAGCTGGCATGCAGGTCGTTCTGATCGACCGGGATCAAGCCGCCGCCGACAAGGGCAAGGCCTATTCCGAGGCGTACCTGGACAAGGGGATCGCGCGCAAGAAAGTGACACCCGAGAAGAAAGAGGCAATGCTGAGCCTGATCACCGCCACCCCCGATCTTGACCAGCTCAAGTATTGTGATCTGATCATCGAAGCAGTGTTCGAGGATCCCAAGGTCAAGGCCGAGATGACCCGGAAGGTCGAAGCGATCATTCCCGAGGATTGCATCTTTGCCTCCAACACCTCGACCCTGCCGATCACCGGCCTGGCCAAGGCATCAAAACGGCCGGAACAATTCATCGGCATCCACTTCTTCTCACCCGTCGAGCGGATGCTGCTGGTCGAGATCATCAAGGGCCGCGAAACCGGCCCGCGCGCCGTCGCCAAGGCGCTGGATTATGTGCGCCAGATCCGCAAGACGCCCATCGTGGTCAACGACGCACGGTTCTTCTACTGCAACCGCTGTATCATTCCCTATGGCAACGAGGCCACACGGATGATCACCGAAGGCGTTGCACCGGTTCTGATCGACCACGCGGCACAGCAACTCGGCTTCCCTGTGGGTCCGGTGCAATTGGGTGATGAGACCAGCATCGACCTCGCCGCCAAGATCACCCGCGCCACCAAAGAGGCGATGGGCAATGAGTATCCGGCGAGTGAGGCGGACGATCTGGTGTTCTGGATGGAGGAACAGGGGCGTTTGGGGCGCAAAGCCAAGGCCGGCTATTTCGACTATGACGAAAAGGGCAAGCGCACGGGCTATTGGCAGGGCATCCACGACAAGTACCCGCTGGCAGACGCGCAACCCGACCTGATCGAAGTGCAGGAACGTCTGATGTTCGCGCAGGTTCTGGAAGCGGTGCGGGCGCTGGAAGAAGGCGTGGTCGAAGATATCCGCGAGGCCGATGTCGGCGCGATCCTGGCCTGGGGCTTTGCGCCCTGGTCCGGTGGCCCGCTGAGCTGGCTTGATATCATCGGCGCGCCCTACGCCGCCGAACGCTGTGACCAGTTGACGGCCAAGTATGGCAACCGGTTCAAGTGCCCGGATCTGTTGCGCGAGATGGCAGAGAAGGGCCAGACCTTTTACGGTCGGTTCGCCCCCGAAGCTGCGGCGGCCTGATCGTCGTTTCTCGCGATGCACCACCGGGCAGCGGCGCGCGTGTGCTGCCTTGGCGGCTGATCCTGATCATTGTTGCTGTCGGCGTCAGTTTTCTGGTGCCGGCAGCGTTGTTTTCACCGGATGGCAAGGATGCCATTTCGGGTCTTGCAGGTCTGATCCCCGGTTTCTTTGGCGCCATGCTCGGCAAGCAATGGCCCAGCCTTGTCGCGGCGCTGGCGACAATCGCGGCATTTCCGGGCTGACGGGCGGCGCGGGTCTCGCGGGACATCTGCTGATTTGCGGGACGCTGATTGCCGCCGCTGCTGATCTCCGGGACGCTCTGGCGCCTGATCCTGACCGAAGTCGATCCCGAGGATCACTCGAACGTATAACCAAAGCGGGAGATGTCCTCGGCGCAGCATTCCGCGATCGTTGCCGCACTCTCGCAGGAATAATAGCCGCGATAGTCCCGGGCTCTCGAAGACTGGTTCAGGAACGGCATTTTCAGATCGAACCCAAGATGCGCGATCAGCGGGGCGGCGTCCTCGTCGAACTTTTCGATCCGGATGTAGGCATCGCAGTGTTCGCGGCCATCGGCGTGACGCATGTATCGACGGGCAGGATAGGACCGAAAGGATGCCATGATCGTGGGGTTCATCACGAACTCGTAAAACTCCAGTCGCCGCGCCAACGCGACCGCCGGATGATCAAAGTTCTGATCCCTGAGCCAGTGATAATAGCTGACCGCCCGATCCCAGGGATTGCGTACCAGCGTAAATGCGAACAACCCGTTCATTATCTCCGGCGCGATCAGGCCATCAATATCGGCAAGGGTCGAGTGTTTCCACAATCGCCCCCGAGTTTGCACATCACGCAAACGGCGGCGGCGTTTCATGGCCTTGGGGGTATCGCCGAGCATGAGATCGTCCCGCATCGCGCGCGACTCAAGCGTGAGTGCCAGCGCCGTCCCTCCCGTTTTGGGAATGTGCACGAACACGTATCGACGGCCCGGGGAAACAATCATTTGACCGTCCCTGATTTGATGCCGATCGAGATACAATAACGGTGTCTTGCCCATAGCCAATTGTGTTGGGCGTCGAAAAAACAAAAACTTTTCAGGAATTTAATTAAATTCATTTGAATTGGCTCCTGAAGATGTGAATAATCGAATTGTGAATAGTGTATTTATGAGGGACACAATCCATGTTTAACAAAAACCCTACAATTCTCGCGGCCGCAGCGGTCGCACTTGCCCTTGCTGGTGGCGCTCAGGCCGCGACTCTGGGCATGTTCACTCACGACTATGGCACAGGAAGTGGGAATGTAGCACCTGACCAGTACGGCTCGGGTGCACTCAACTCTGACTCGGTGACTGTTGCCGACAACGAGGCGCCGCGGTTTCAGGACAATTTCGACCTGAGTACGGTTACCGGATCGATCGAGCGGTTTGATCTGACCCTGACCTTTGGCAACGCCGGTCCAAGCGGGTGGTTCGGCCTGGGAGAGCGCTGGCAAGCGCGCATTCTCGGGTCGGATGATGGCGCATCGTCTGACGACAACTTTGTGACCATGTACGACGAAGCCAGCCCCCAGACAATCACGCTGAGCTTCTGGTCGGACCTCGGTTCTCCTGATGCCTTCGCCCATTCGGTCGCATCCAGCATGTTCTCCTTCGGATTTTCCGAAAACACCGGTTCAAGCTGGCCGTATCGCGGCGCCGACGAATTTGATCTCCAGAGCGCATCGCTTCTGGTGAGCGGGACCCCGACACCGGTTCCGTTGCCCGCGACAATGCCGCTTCTGGCAGCTGCCTTGGCTGGCCTTGGCTATGCCGCGCGCCGTCGCCGCAAGAGCTGACTTTCAGACAAACACCATTCGAAAGGCGGCGCAATGCGTCGCCTTTTGTAGTTCTGAGCCACGTCTCGCCTGCAATCCCGATTGAAAGCCCAGCACCATCGCCATAGGGTTCGGTGCGAAACGGCAGCGGAGGATATGCAAGATGGGGTGGATGTGCGACGAATCCGGGCTCGACAAGACAGCGGCCAACTATGTCCCTCTGACGCCGCTCTCTGGGCTGCGACGGGCCTCGCACGTCTTTGCCGATGATTTGGCCGTGATCTACGGTGCCCACCGCAAGACCTATGCCGAGTATTACGACCGCTGCACCCGGCTGGCCTCGGCTCTGTCGCACATGGGCGTGGCGTCCGGCGATGTCGTGGCCACGGTGCTGCCCAATATCCCTGCCCACGCCGAAGCGCATTTTGGCGTGCCTGCCTGTGGCGCTGTCCTCAATGCAATCAATACAAGGCTCGACGTCGGCACCGTGGCCTATATCCTCGATCACGGTGGGGCGCGCGTGGTGCTGGTCGATACCCAATTCGCGGAACTGGTCGAAGCGGCCATTGCCCGCAATGACGGCCCCGGCCCGATCCTGATCGAAGTGCCCGATGCCGCGGCAGGTTACCCGGCCACCGGACGCCATGCGACCTATGAACAGGTGCTGGGCAATGCAGACCATGATTTCGACTGGATCATGCCGCAGGACGAATGGGAAAGCATTGCGCTGAACTATACCAGCGGCACCACCGGGCGGCCCAAGGGCGTGGTTTATCATCATCGCGGTGCCTATCTGAACGCCATGGGCCAGGTGATCAGCTGGGGCATGGTATTACGCCCCCGCTATCTGACAATCGTACCGCTGTTTCACTGCAACGGCTGGTGCCACACCTGGATGATGCCGATGGTCGGGGGCACGCTTGTCTGCTGTCGAGACATCACGGCACCCGCGATCTTTGGCGCGATTGCAGACGAAGGAGCGACCCATTTCGGCGGCGCGCCCATCGTGCTGAACATGCTTGTCAACGCACCTGAAACCGAACGGCGCGCTTTTGATCACACGGTCCAGGTGTTCACCGCCGGCGCCCCTCCTGCCCCGGCCACGCTGGCCAAGATCGAACCGATGGGCTTTCACGTGACGCAGGTCTACGGGCTGACCGAAGTTTATGGGCCGGCGACCGAATGCACCTGGGGCCCGCATCTGGACCATCTGGAGGGCGAGGCCCGCGCTGCGATCAAGGCGCGCCAAGGTGTGGCCATGCCGTTCATGGAGCACATCACCGTGGTTGATGAGCAGATGGAGCAAATCCCGATGAACGGCAGCGCGCAGGGCGAAATCGTGATGCGCGGCAACGGGATGATGAAGGGCTACTACAAGAACCCCGAGGCCACGGCAGAGGCCTTCAAGGGTGGTTATTTCCATTCCGGCGATATCGCCGTGCAACATGCGGATGGCTATATCCAGATTGCGGACCGGGCCAAGGACATCATCATCTCGGGTGGCGAAAACATCAGTTCGGTTGAAATCGAAGGCGTTCTGATGGGCCACCCCGATGTGTTGCTGGCCGCCGTGGTCGCAAAGCCGGATGAAAAATGGGGCGAAGTCCCCTGTGCATTTGTCGAATTGAAAGATGGGGCCAATCCAACAGAGGTCGAGCTAATTGCGTTTTGCCGCAAAACGCTCGCCGGTTTCAAAACTCCGAAAAGCGTGGTGTTTCAGGAATTGCCAAAAACCTCGACCGGCAAGATACAGAAGTTCGAATTGCGCAGGCGATCCGCCGATCTATGAGGCGTCGGGCGCAATTCCGTTTGCCGCCTAGGCGGGGCATGGTAAGAGATCGCAAAAATAGAGGCTTGGCAGACCCCGCAGCATGACGGCGCTCAAGAAATATGAACGGCTGGAAGCCTCGGGCCTATGGCGGCCATCGCCTGACGTGCAACGTCGCGATGTGGTCGTCAAGATTGGCGACGCGACACTGACCATCACCGACATGAAGGAACAACCGCTGGCCCATTGGTCGCTGGCGGCGGTGCTGCGCCAGAACCCCGGAGAATTCCCCGCGATCTTTTCCCCCGATGGCGATCCTGGCGAAACGCTGGAGATTGCCGAGGACGAAACCGCCATGCTGGACGCCATCGCCAAGCTGCGGCGCGCAATTGATCGCAGCAGGTCGCGGCCGGGCCGTTTGCGGTTTGCCGGTTCGATGGCGATTGCAGCTGTGGTTCTTGCGGTGCTGGTCCTGTGGTTGCCCGGCGTGCTGCGCAGCCACGTGCTGAACGTGGTGCCCCAAATCCAGCGGCAGGCAATCGGCGACGCGCTTCTGGGTCGGATCGAACGTGTGGCAGGCGTTGCCTGCGGCACCGCCGAAACCACGCCGGTTCTGGTGCAACTGGCGAAACGCACCGGGGCCAAGCGGCTGGTGGTATTGCCTGCCGGGGTCATCGACAGCCGTAACCTGCCGGGCGGTGTCATCCTTTTGAACAAGGCCCTGATCGAAGACTACGAAGATCCTGCCGTCGCCGCGGGTTACATCCTCGCAGAACAGGTTCAGGCTGAGGTCAGCGACCCACTGGACCAGCTTCTCGGTTTTGCCGGGCCGGTGGCGAGCTTCCGGCTGCTGACCACGGGCGAGGTGACACAAGGTACGCTTGACGGCTATGCCGAATGGGTCCTGATTTCCCCCAGACCACCCTTGCCGCCCGGTGCCTTGCTCGCGGCCTTTGATACCGCGCAGATACCATCTTCGCCCTACGCCTACGCACGGGATGTCACCGGCGAAACAGTGCTCGACCTGATCGAGGCTGACCCGATGGCCGGACGCGACCCCGTACCGATCCTTCCCGATCGGGATTGGGTTCAGCTACAGAACATCTGCGGCGGTTAAGGCAGGCTCTTGCGTGCCATGAACGCAAACAGCTGCGCTATCGTGTTTCCCAGAGCGGCGTCTTCTGCTGCTTGCGCGGCGTCGGGCCGTCATAGAGACGCTGTGGCGCGGCCACCGGCATCGGAACACGCGGGACGGTCTGGCGCCACACCCGATCAGTTTGCGCAGCACCAAATGCGGTGCCCTGCCCCCGTGTCGGATTCAGGCGGTTGTCATTCCAGGCCGGTTTGTAGCCCGGGGGCACCACTGCATAAGCCCCGGAGCCAGTGGGCTTCAATGTCGTGATTCCGCGCTGCGGGTTCAATCGGTCGTCGTCCCAGACGCGCCGATAGCCTCGCGGCGTCACGACATCGCGCGCCTGCTGGCGATCTTCATAGACATGATAGGGCACGACGCGGGTGTTTTGCGGCAGCATCTTCACCACGTCAGCCACCACCGGTGCTGCGCCACCGACCAATCCCCCCATGGCGATAATCGTGGCTCCGAGAATGTGATACACGTTCATGTCTGCCCTCGAGTGGTTGCTGACGAAACAGTGCCGCAGAACGACAGATGTGTCAAAGCGCGGTCATTTAGTTCCAAACATCCGGTCGCCCGCATCGCCCAGCCCCGGCACGATATAGCCCTGACTGTTCAGCTTTCGGTCAATCGAAGCCGTGACAATCGGCACATCCGGGTGCGCTTCCTGCATCCGCGCAATGCCCTCGGGCGCAGCCAGTAGGCACAGAAAGCGAATGTTGGTCGCCCCGGCCTTTTTCAGCAAATCCACCGCGGCCGCCGAGGAATTTCCGGTGGCCAGCATCGGGTCGACCGCGATCACCAGCCGGTCCTCAAGCCCGTCGGGCACCTTGAAGTAATACTGCACCGGTTGCAGGGTTTTCTCGTCGCGGTACAGCCCGACAAAGCCGACCCGCGCCAGCGGGATCAATTCCAGCACCCCGTCAAGCATGCCGTTCCCGGCCCGCAGGATCGATACCAGCGCCAGTTTCTTGCCGGCCAGCGTCGGCGCATCCATCTCTTCCAGCGGTGTTTCGATGGGCTTGCGGGTCATCGGCATTTCGCGGGTGACCTCATAGGCCAGAAGCTGGGTGATCTCACGCAAGAGCTGACGGAACACGGCGGTGGGCGTGTCCTTTTCCCGCATCAGGCTCAGCTTGTGCTGAACCAGCGGATGATCAACGACGGTTACGGCTTCTGACATGCGACTCTCCCGGAATGTCCGGGACAAGTTGTGGGCCAGCAGCGCGGTCTCCGCAACCCATGCGCCTGTGCGCGACGTCAGAAAAAGCTCATTCCCGGCCCACGTGGCGGCACACCGAGGTGATCGGCAACACTTGCGGCGACATCGACAAAGCCCACGTGCCCCAAGGACCGGGCACCCCGACCGCTGACCAGAACCGGCACCCGTTCACGGGTATGATCGGTTCCCGTCCAACTGGGATCGTTGCCGTGATCAGCAGTCAGAACCATGATGTCATCGGGACGCAACCGGGCGAGTATCCGGCCCAGCCCCACATCGAACCACTCCAGCGCGGCGGCATATCCCGAAATATCGCGCCGATGACCGAACCGGCTGTCGAACTCGACGAAATTGGCGAATGTCAGGCTGCCGTCTTCGGCATCATCCACGAGATCCGACAGATGGCCCATCAGTTCGGAATCATCCCCTTTGCGCAGATCGTCGATGCCCTGCATCGAAAAGATATCACCGATCTTGCCCACCGCATAAACCCTGTGCCCCGCGTCCTGAACCCAGTTGGTCAGGACCGGTGCGGGTGGGGTAATGGCATAGTCCTTGCGATTGGACGTCCGGATGAACCCGGTATCGGCCCGCCCGATGAACGGGCGGGCGATCACCCGGCCGACCTTTTGCGCGTGGAGCCGCGGCGCGATTTCGGCACAAAGGGTCAAGAGACGGTCGAGACCAAAATGCTCTTCATGGGCGGCAATCTGAAACACGGAGTCCGCCGATGTATAGCAGATGGGCCAACCCGTCCGCAGGTGTTCAGGCCCCAATTCGGCGATGATCCTGGTGCCCGAGGCATGGCAATTGCCAAGGATGCCCCCGGTCCCCGCCGCCTGCGCCACGGTGCGGGCGAGCGTGTCGGGAAAGGCCGGGAGGTCGTCCGGGAAAAAGTGCCAGTCCCACGGCACAGGCACGCCGGCAAGTTCCCAATGGCCTGACGGCGTGTCCTTGCCCCGTGATACTTCGGTCGCGGCCCCCCACGCACCAGCGGGCGTCATACCCAGACCGGGCGCGGCAAAACCCGAGGCCAGGCGCACTGCGGCCCCCAGCCCCAATTGGTCGAGATGCGGCACCTTCAATGCGCCGCTGCGTCCGCGTTCGGCCCGACCCGCCATGCAGGCCTGGGCGATATGGGCCACGGTATTGGCCCCGGTATCGGGAACAGTGCCGTTGTAGTATCGTCCGGCATCCGGCGCACCGCCGATGCCGACCGAGTCCATCACCACAAGGAATGCCCGCGCCATCAGCCAACCCTCTCGTAGATCAGGTCCGGCACCGGTTCCGGCGTGTCCCCGATCGTGATCGCCGAACGGACCGCAGCCTCGGCCCGCCGCGCCGCGTCCTCGCGCCCGGCATGGATCACCGCCAAGGGCTGCCCCGGATTGACCTGTTCGCCCAGCCGAACAAGGCCCGATAGGCCCACCGCCGGGTCGATCACGTCGCTTTCCACCTGTCGCCCACCACCCAGCGCGACAGCCGTCAGCCCCAGCGCCTCGCCATCGATGGAGCTGACATAACCCGCGTCCCGGGCCGCGACTTCAAGGATCACATCGGCTTCGGGCAGGAACCGCGCCCAGTCCTCGACAAAGAACAGTGGCCCGCCCTGCGTCGCGATCATCTTGCCAAATCGTTCTGCCGCACGCCCGTCACGTATCGCGGCGACCACCCGGTCGGCCCCGTCCTGCACATCGTCGACCAGCCCGGCATCCGCCAGCACCACGCCGCCCAGCGCGGCAGTCAATTGCATCAGCGGTCCTTTGGTCTGACCCGTCAGGACCAGCATGATTTCGGCCACTTCAAGCGCGTTGCCAAGCGCCGGGGCCAGCGGCTGGTTCATGTCGCTGATCACCGCGCTCGTCCTGCATCCGGCGGCATTGGCGGCCCCCACCAATGCCTTGGCAAGTGCGCGGGCCTCGTCCTGCGTCTTCATGAACGCCCCGCTGCCGACCTTGACATCCAGCACCAGCGCGTCGGGGCTCGCCGCGAGTTTCTTTGAGAGGATCGAGGCCGTGATCAGATCAACGCTCTCGACGGTCGCTGTCACATCGCGGATCGCATAGAGCCGCTTGTCCGCTGGCGCGATCTGTGCGGTCGCGCCGACAATGGCGCAGCCAACCTTCGAGACGATCTCGGTCAACTGCTCCTGCGACACATCGGTCGTCAGCCCCGGTATCGCCTCAAGCTTGTCCAGAGTTCCGCCCGTATGGCCCAGACCCCGGCCCGAAAGCATCGGGACAGAGGCCCCGCAGGCGGCCAGCGCCGGAGCCAGCAACAACGACACGCAATCGCCGACGCCGCCGGTCGAATGTTTGTCGACCACAGGGCCATCCAGGTCCCAGGTCAAGACCTCGCCGCTGTCGCGCATTGCCAGTGTCAGTGCACCGCGCCCGACCTCGCCGAGTTCGCCCATGCAAACCGCCATGGCGAAGGCCCCGGCCTGCGCGTCGCTCACCGTTCCATCCGCAAGGCCTTGCGCAAACCAGCACAGCTCTGCTGCATCCGGCACCTCGTGGCGGCGCAGTTTGGCGATAATGGCGCGCGCGTCCATCGCCCTATCGACCCGCCATGTGATCAGAGGTGAACGCACCGGGAAGCAACTCGGCAAGCGTCATCACCTGTTCGGCACCGTTGGTGGTCCCCATGGTCACGGTCACGGCGCCATCCCCAAACTCCGCCAGTTTCTGGCGACAGCCGCCACAAGGCGTGACGGGCATCGGGCTGCTGGCGATCACATAGACCTCGACCAGTTCGGTATCACCCGCAGCGACCATCGCGGCAATGGCGCCAGCCTCGGCACATGTGCCTTCCGGATAGGCGACGTTTTCCACGTTGCACCCGGAATAGACTGTGCCAGACCCCGCGCGCAGGGCGGCTCCTACCTTGAAGCCGGAATATGGAGCATGGGCGTTCTCGCGCACCCGCGTTGCTGCGTCTTTCAGGTTCATCCGGTTTCCAGTTCTGTTCTGAACGCACCGGGCAAGGCGACCTCGAGCAACTCGATATCGTCGCTGGGATCGGCCAGCCGCGTGTTCATGCCCGGCGGTATGACAAAGGCATCCCCCGCCATCAGATCATACGCGTCACGCTCCTCGCCCTGCAAGGTCACCCGCCCCTCCATCACGAACGCGAACAGGATGTCGGTGTCATGGCGCGCCCAGACCGGACCTCCCGGCCCGCGCCGCACCACCTGAACACCCGCGACATTGCCGGTATTGGCGGCGATCGTGGTGTCACGGCTGACATAGCCCGGCAGTCGGAAGGGCAGCCATTCGGCACCCTCGGCCTGATTGAACACGAACCGCTGCCCCTGCCATTCACGATCGGGACGCAGGTGGGGAGTTGGCAAGGTCATGTCATGGTCGATCTCGGTCACATGCTCTGCAGGCACGCCGATTTCGATCACCTCGACATTGTCGCTCGCCACCAGCACCCGGTGACGGATTTCCGGCGGCTGGATGAAGCAATCTCCCGCTGTCAGGCGCATCGGCGGGCCCTGATCTTCGTAGACCACATCGACCCAGCCGCGATAACAGAAGATCAGCTGAAACCCGACCTTGTGAAAATGCACCATGTCCGGCACCGGGCCGCCATCGGGGATGCGGATATGGCTGGCGATGATCGACCCGCCCAACCGGTCGGGGATCAGGTCGCGATACTGCATGCCGGCGCGGCCAATGATCCAGGGCGCCTGATCCGCCAGGCGGCGCACCACAAAGGAATGCAGCGTCGTGGGCAGGACGATCGGCGGATTGCGTTCAACGATCTCGATGCGCGTTCCATTCGGGGCGGTCAATTGTCGAACACCGTTCGCAAACCCGTCAGGATCATCCGTAAGGATCCGGATCGTTCCCGGGGGCTCGGTCGCACCATTCTCGATCCGCAGGCGCACCCCATAACCGGAGAACACCGCCACCTGCGGATTGTCCGCCGGATAGATCATATCCAGCCTCATCCCGAGCGTCTTTGTATAGAAGGGCAGATCATCGCGCAGTTCGGACGTCGGCTGGCGTACTTCGGCTATGATATCAGACATGGGACCTCTTGTCAGATTGCGAAAAACTCTGGCGGGGGTCAGGAGATTCTGCAAGCGCGGTACCGAAACCGCAGTCTGTGATATTCGCGGTTGCCCCCACGTCACAGGTTCGTTTAGTCCTAAACCATCTTTTGGAGGAACCCCGGTCATGTCCGAAAATGAAACCCTGCGCCAGGCTGCGCTGTTCTACCACGAATACCCCAAGCCCGGGAAACTGGAAATCCGGGCGACAAAACCTATGGCAAACGGGCGTGATCTCGCGCGCGCCTATTCACCCGGCGTGGCCGAGGCCTGTCTGGAAATCAAGGATGATGCGGCGAATGCCGCGCGCTATACCACCAAAGCCAACCTTGTGGGGGTCGTGTCCAACGGCACCGCGGTCCTGGGGCTGGGCAATATCGGCGCGCAGGCCAGCAAGCCGGTGATGGAGGGCAAGGCGGTCCTGTTCAAGAAATTCGCCAATATTGACTGTTTCGATATCGAGGTGGACGAATCCGATCCGGAGAAGCTGGCCGAAATCGTATGCTCGCTTGCCCCCACTTTTGGCGCGATCAACCTTGAGGACATCAAGGCGCCGGACTGCTTTATCGTCGAAAAGATCTGCCGCGAGCGGATGAACATCCCGGTTTTCCATGACGACCAGCATGGCACCGCCATCGTCGTTGGTGCTGCGGCCAAGAACGCGGTTTTCGTGGCCAAGAAGTCCTTTGAGGAGATACGTGTCGTCAGCACCGGTGGCGGCGCGGCGGGGATTGCCTGCCTGAACATGCTCGTCAAGATGGGCGTCAAGCGCGAGAACATCTGGCTGTGTGACGTGCATGGGCTGGTCTACGAAGGTCGCAGCGAGGACATGAACCCGCAAAAGGCCAGTTTCGCCCAAAAAAGCGACAAGCGGACGCTGGATGACGTGATTGACGACGCCGACCTGTTTCTCGGACTCAGCGGACCAAACGTGCTGAAGCCTGAAATGGTGCAGAAAATGGCCGATCGGCCGATCATCTTTGCGCTGGCCAATCCGAACCCGGAAATCATGCCCGACGCCGTGCGCGAGGTTGCGCCGGACGCGATCATCGCCACCGGGCGCAGCGACTTTCCCAATCAGGTCAACAACGTCCTGTGCTTCCCCTTCATCTTCCGGGGGGCGCTCGATGTGGGTGCAACCGAGATCAACGACGAAATGCAACTGGCCTGTATCGACGGCATCGCCGAACTGGCCCGCGCCACCACCAGCGCCGAGGCCGCCGCCGCCTACCGAGGCGAAGAACTGACGTTCGGGGCCGACTATTTGATCCCCAAACCGTTCGACCCCCGGCTCGTTGCCGTGGTGTCGGCCGCTGTGGCGCAGGCCGCGATGGATACCGGCGTGGCGGTGCGCCCGATCGACGACATGGCCGCCTATCGCCAGCGCCTGAACCAGAGCGTGTTCAAATCCGCGCTTCTCATGCGGCCGGTGTTTCAGGCCGCCCGCGAGGCCAGCCGTCGCATCGTATTGACCGAAGGCGAGGATGAGCGTGTCTTGCGGGCGGCACAGGCGATCCTGGAAGAGACCACCGAGACGCCAATCCTGATCGGTCGCCCCGAGGTCATGGAACAGCGCTGTGAACGCTTTGGGCTCGACATCCGGCCGGAACGTGATTTCCAACTGGTCAACCCCGAGAATGACCCGCGCTACTACGATTACTGGAACAGCTATCACACGCTGATGCAGCGCAAGGGAGTCACACCCGATATCGCCAAGGCGATCATGCGCACCAACGCCACGGCCATCGGTGCCATCATGGTGCATCGCGACGAAGCCGACAGCATGATCTGCGGAACCTTCGGCGAATACCGCTGGCATCTGAACTATGTCTCCCAGATCCTCGGCTCGCAGGAATTCTCGCCCCATGGTGCGCTGTCGATGATGATCCTCGAAGACGGCCCGCTGTTCATCGCCGACACCCATGTTCACCAATTGCCGGATGCCGCCGAACTTGCAGAAATCGGGATCGCGGCGGCACGCCATGTCCGCCGGTTTGGTGTCGAGCCCCAGATCGCGTTCTGCTCACAGTCGCAGTTCGGCAATCAGACCGAAGGCTCGGGCAAGCGGTTGCGCGCAGCCATCGATATTCTGGATAGCGAACCGCGCGACTTCATCTATGAAGGCGAAATGAACATCGACACCGCCCTTGATGCGGATTTGCGGGACCGCATTTTCCCAAGCTCGCGGATAAAGTCGAACGCGAACGTCCTGATCTTTGCCCACTCGGACGCCGCCAGCGGGGTACGCGATGTTCTCAAGATGAAGGCCGGCGGGCTTGAAGTGGGGCCCATCCTTATGGGCATGGGCAACAAGGCGCATATCGTCTCGCCCTCGATCACCCCGCGCGGGTTGCTCAACATGGCTGCTGTCGCCGGCACACCGGTCACACACTACGGCTAGACCTATTTGACCTGGCCGTGTCTTGCCGCCAGCGCGGTCGGGCACGGCAGATCCAATCTCGTGCTTGACGGCGTGCCTTTTGACGTTCTGGCTATGGGCACGTTCCGGCGGGTCGTTTCCGAACAGAGGGGCAAGTCGGTCTTCACCGTCCCTGCCGCGATCCGGGTCATCAAACGCGCGGACCCTGATACGCTCCAATGGACGCAATTCTGTCGTTGAATTTGCCGATGATCGACTGGGCAAGTTCGGCAGCCCGTCGGTGCCAAAGCCGGGCTATGACATGCGGATTCTGGATGAGGCCGGCCACCCGGTGACACCCGGAAAACGCGTGCCATCGCGCCAAAGCGCCGGGCATCTTGCCCAATCGCTGGAAACCCCAAGAGTGGGTCGAAAAACCCCGCCCGGCTGCCTCGAATACGCCCATTCGTGCCCTATCCGCTCTCGATTCCGGCGAGATACTCGTCGGAATAATCCACCTCAATTTCGATCCAGATCGGCAGGTGGTCCGACATTTCATGGGTGGCCCAGCCGGGATAGGTGCCCGGCCAATTGGCATAGGGCTTGTTCGTATCCGGTTTGCTGCGGATCTCTTTCGCGATCTGCTCATAGGCGGCGACATCTTCTGGCCGGAACACCGTCCCGCGCCAGTCGATCTTGCCCTTGCGCAGAAGGCGTGTCTCGGTCCCTTCGCCCGAAAACGCGATATGGTCAAACAGCTTGTCACCCCCCAGGTTGGTCGCACCGAAATCGGGCACGAACATGCCCGCATCCTTCAGCGCCGCCATGGTCTCGTCCTCGCTGCTCTCGATGTTCATGTCGCCCAGCAGGACATAGACCTCGCCTTCTTTTTCCGCCCGCGCGGTCAGGGTCGACGCCAGTGCCGAGATCTCGCGCGCGCGCAGCCCCAGATCGTCACCAAACCGGATATGCGCCGTGCACAGCGTGAACCGGAACCAGCCCGCCTGGAACGACGCAAAAAAAGGTGAACGGGCGATCTGTTCGCCTTCGATCAACGCCTCGCGGGGCAGCACGATTTCACCGATCAGATTGCGGAACGTGACCTTGTTGCGGTTGAAGAGAAACGCCATCCGCTCGTCATTGCCCGCATCCCCCGCCGTCACATCGGTGACAAAATAATCCCAATTGTCGCCCAGCAGGCCCATCAGCCGTTTCAGCGGCCCGAGATCGGGCTTGATCTCCTGTACCGCGCAGATGTCGAAATGGTCGATGATCTCGGCGATATAGTGATAGCTTTCGTGCAGCCGGCTGCGCCCGCCGTCAAAGGCGCGGATGTTCCACGACCCGATGACCAGCGAATCCGGCCGCCGCAGATCGGTGATCTGCACCGCCATCGCGGCGCGCAGGCGCAAAAGCCCGTCCGCGATCCATCCGCGCTGCCCCGGCGCGGCACGTCCGGGCGGATAGTCGTTGATGCCTTTGTAGTAGGCCATGAATTGAATACTCCCGGAACATCACGCAAACGGATTGGATTTGGATCAAGCCAACACCTTTCCCCCCGATCGTGCAAGCGCCTTGCCCCGGCGCGGTCTTGGATGCTCCCGAACGATCAGCTCGCGCAAATGACCTTGCCCTGGATCTTGGCCGAAACCGGACCCTCTCCCCACCGGCGCGCGATCTCGGCGGTTGCCGCTTTGGTCACCTTGTGCAGCATGTCCGGCCCATGTGGTTCGATCTCGCCGCGCAACGGCGTGCCCTGCACATAGGCAATCGCCGGGTGCGATGCATCCGGCGCGGTGCTGGTGCCGGCAACCGTCTCGATGTCGATCTGGGTAAACCCGGCCGTCGCAAGATCACGCCGCAACTGGTCTGCGTCGCCGTGACCATGCGGCGTACGGGCCATGAAACGCGGCGGTGCTTCTGGCAACAATCGCGTAGCGACCTGGGTCACGACATCGGCAAATTCATTGTCGATGATATCGTCCCAGACGTTGAACAGAAACCGCCCTCCCGGGCGAAGAACCCGCAACGCCTCGGCATAGGCGCGCGGTTTGTCGGGAAAGAACATGACCCCGAACTGACAGCAAACCACGTCAAAGCTGTTGTCCTCGAACTGCAGGTCCTGCGCGTCGGCCTGATGCCAGCCGAGCCGTGGATCATCCGGTTGGCGCGCCTGTGCCCGGGCCAGCATCGGCGGGTTGAGATCGCTCACCGCATACTGCGCATCCGCAGCCAGCAGGGGCGCAAGCGCCCGCGTGACCACACCGCTGCCTGCCGCCGTTTCCAGAACCGCCGCACACGGGCCTGTCGCCACGCGGCGGGCAAGATCGCTCGCGGCAGCCTCAAAGATGAGCGGCACGAGGTAAGCGTCATAGATGTCCGGTATCGACCCGATAAAGGCCTTGTCATTGTCACTCATGCGATCCCCCAGACGCCGTTTATCCTACAGTACTTTTGCTCACCTGTCGCCCCGTCCAAACGATGCGCATTCGCCATTGCATTGGCGTCCCCCTTGCGTACCGTGGCGGCGAAAGGACTCCACATGACAAAACCGCTCTGGCAGTTCGACGCCGTCGACATCTCCACCCTTACCAGATCCGCTGAGGTATCCGTCACCGAGATGACGGCCGCCGCGATCGACCGCATGAATGCGAAGAATCCGGCGCTGAATGCCGTGGTCGAAGACCTGAGCGATCAGGCGATGGCGCGCGCGCGCGCCCTGGATGCCGATCTTGCCAGCGGAAAGCCAACCGGACCGTTGCATGGCGTCCCCCTCACGATCAAGGTGAATGTCGATCAGAAAGGCCATGCCACCACCAACGGCGTCACCGCCTATGCCAACGACATCGCGCCCGACGACGCACCCATTGTCGCCAACCTGCTGCGCGCCGGTGCAGTGGTGATCGGGCGCACCAACACGCCGGAGTTCTCGTTTCGGGCCGATACCGACAATCCGCTGCATGGACGTACCCGCAATCCGTGGGGCGATCATATCTCGCCCGGTGGCTCCTCTGGCGGCGCAGCGGCGGCGGTGATGGCCGGGATCGGCGCGCTTGGCCATGGCAATGACATCGGCGGCAGCTTGCGCTTTCCGGCGGCGGCCAACGGTGCCGTGACGGTGAAACCCGGTCTGGGTCGGGTTCCGGCCTGGAACCCCAGTCAGAAGAAAGAGCGCGGAATGCTGGCGCAGTCAATGTCGGTGCAAGGGCTGATAGCCCGCTCGGCAGCGGATCTGCATCTCTCCATGCCTGCCCTCATCGCGCCGGATGTACGTGACCCGTTTCATGTGCCCCTGCCCTGGCGCGGCGAAACACCGGCGTCACCCGTCCGCGTCGGATTTACCAGAGAAACTTACGATTTCGACCTGCATTCCGAGGTGTCAAAGGCGCTGGATACCGCCCGCGACGCCCTGGTTGATGCGGGTCACGTTGTTGAAGAGATCACACCACCGGATATTCGAGACTCCGGTCTGGCGGGCTATCGCGCGCTCATGGGAGAGGTGAAAGTATTGATGGGGCCGGACATTCGCGCCCATGGCTCCTCTACGATCCAGACGATCTTTGACGAGTACTTCGAACAGTTCCCGCCCTACGAGGGAGAAGCGCTGTTGAAGGTCATGGCGCAGCGCAGCCATTACGCGCGGGAATGGTCGCTCTTGCTCGACCGCTATCCGCTTGTCATCACACCGTTCCTGCCGCAGCCCTTCTTTGCGCCTGATCGTGACACACAAGGCGCCGACGGGGTGCAAGAGGTCCTGGGCTCGGCGCTCTGGTCCTATGCCATGAACTTCATGGGCCTGCCCGCCGGAAGCGTCCCGAGCCGCCTTGCCGACCTGCCGCATGGACCTCAGCCAATCAACATCCAGATCGTTGGTCAGCGTTGGCGCGAGGATCTTGTGGTCGATGCCTGCGTCGCGATCGAAGATCGGGTTGGCCGGATGTGCGATCCTCTCTGGGTGCGGATGGGTGAGAACACCAGTGACCCATAGCGCCAATCAACTGCGCCGAAGTTCCTGCGCCGGAAAGTCAGATGCCATCCGGATGGGTCGGCTTGTTGTCAGGTCTCTGTGCGCCCCGCGTCTTGTCGGAAACACCCGTGGGTCCAACCCGGGCAGCATACACGTCGGGGATGGTTCGGCGTCGCCGAGTTGGGCGTGCAGACTACCGATGGCTGCACCCTGACGAATGGGTTCACGCATGAACAGATAGCTCTCGGTGATCAGGGGAAATTGGCCGCGCTCAGGCCCAGCTAGAGCCTGTTGGACCCTCCGAGCATCATGCCCTCGTGGTCGAGACCCACAACGCCGGCGCGCTGCGCGATCTTGACGCCGGGGCCACCAGCTGCATCGACGTGGCAGATTTCTGGGCCCGGCTGATTACCGTCACCAAACCTTGGGAAAGCTGGAAGGCCAGATGCCCGTGTTCAACAATGCGGCACAATATGGGAAAAAGCCGTTGACCTGTCAGCGACCAAAGGATGGCGTGGCAGGTCAGCCGTCTAACCAGCGATCCGGCGGCTCACTGCGTCGTGTGCCCGGCCCCTTAAGGAAATACGGGCGCAGAGTTACCTCTGCGCCCGGGTCCTGCTAAAAATTACTCGTTAAAAGAACCACTCACTCATGCGGTACTCTTTACCAACACCACTCACTTACTCCGTACTCTTTGCCAAGATCATCGTTACAATAGGTACATCTTGCCAGAAGCCACCGTTGCTATCTGTGAGCATGATCACACAAGGTGAAAAAATGATGGAAAACTCGTGATCTTTCTTGCCTCAATCTGTCAAAAAGGCGCGAAAACGCCGGGATCAGAGCGGCACAGAAATCACGTAAACTGTTCAGAAATAAGACGTTCTTCCAGACCGTGACCGGGATCAAAGAGGATTTTGTGTTCGATCGCGGAATCGGATTTTATTTCGACCCAGTCGATATCCGTGATCGAGATCGAATCCGCGTCTGCCATCACCGGCCGCTTTTCGGCTTCAAGCACGTCAAAGCGGACACAGGCGGTCTTGGGCAACAGCGCGCCACGCCAACGACGTGGACGGAACGCCGCAATGGCCGTCAGCGCAAGCACATCCGAACCGATCGGCAGAATCGGACCATGGGCGGAATAGTTATAGGCCGTCGAGCCTGCGGGGGTCGCCAACAACGCGCCATCGCAAACCAGTTCCGACAATCGCACCCGCCCATCCACGGTGATCTTGAGCCGCGCGGCCTGCGGCCCCGCCCGCAGCAACGATACCTCGTTGATCGCAAGGGCCTTGTGCTGTCTGCCAAATTGATCCGTCGCGCGCATCGACAATGGGTTGATCACCTCTTGCTCCGCAGCCTCCAGCCGATCCATCAGGTCGGTTTCGCTGTAATCGTTCATGAGGAATCCGATGGTGCCCCGGTTCATCCCGTAGACCGCCGCAGGCAGCGCCTGCGCCGTGTGCAGCGTGCGCAACATGAACCCGTCCCCGCCCAATGCGACGATCACGTCCGCGTCTTCGGGTTCGACATTTCCATAGCGCCCGATCAGGACGGCGCGTGCTGTCTGCGCCACCGGTGCCCTGCTGGCCAGGAACGCTATTCGTAATGTCATGGCGTCAGGTTTCCGGTGTTGCATATTCGGTTCCGAAACAACCACACCTTTCCCTCCGTGACCAGCCTTGCCGCTCTGAACCTGCAATGCGCCGGTTTATCTCCTTTCACTCTTTGGCGTCACGACTTAGTTTCCCATTGGAAATCCGCCCATCAACACATCCCTGTCCAGAACGGAGCCCTCAATGAACGCGCCAAATCAAGATACCGGGTTTTTCACGACCCCCCTCGCCGACCGCGACCCCGAAATTTTCAACGCCATCAGGCAAGAGCTTAGCCGCCAGCGCGACGAGATCGAACTGATTGCGTCAGAGAACATCGTTAGCGCCGCCGTCATGCAGGCTCAGGGTTCGGTGATGACCAACAAATATGCCGAGGGCTATCCGGGACGTCGCTATTACGGTGGCTGCCAATATGTCGACATCGCCGAAAACCTGGCCATCGAACGCGCCTGCGAGCTGTTTGACTGCGGTTTTGTCAACGTGCAGCCGAACTCGGGGTCACAGGCCAACCAGGGTGTGTTTCAGGCGCTATTGCAGCCGGGCGACACCATTCTGGGAATGAGCCTCGATGCCGGCGGTCACCTGACCCACGGCGCGCGTCCCAACCAGTCGGGCAAATGGTTCAACGCGGTGCAATATGGAGTACGCAAGCAGGACAACCTGCTGGACTATGACCAGGTGCAGGCGCTGGCGACCGAGCACAAACCCAAGATGATCATCGCCGGCGGCTCTGCCATCCCGCGCCAGATCGACTTTGCCAGAATGCGCGAGATTGCCGATAGCGTCGGTGCCTATCTGCACGTGGACATGGCGCATTTCGCGGGTCTTGTCGCAGCAGGCGAACACCCGTCACCCTTCCCGCATGCCCATGTGTCCACAACCACGACCCACAAGACCCTGCGCGGTCCGCGCGGCGGCATGATCCTGACCAATGACGAGGCACTGGCGAAAAAGTTCAACTCGGCGATCTTCCCTGGCATTCAGGGCGGCCCGCTGATGCATGTGATCGCTGCCAAGGCCGTGGCCTTTGGCGAGGCGCTGCAACCGGGCTTCAAAGATTACATCAAACAGGTCGTCACCAATGCACAGGCGCTGTCGGATCAGCTGATCAAGGGCGGGCTTGATACCGTGACCCACGGCACCGACACCCATGTCGTGCTGGTCGATCTGCGCCCCAAAGGCGTCAAGGGCAACGCCACGGAAAAGGCCCTTGGCCGCGCTCATATCACCTGCAACAAGAACGGCGTACCGTTTGATCCCGAGAAACCCACGGTGACCTCGGGCATCCGGCTGGGCAGCCCGGCCGGCACCACCCGCGGATTTGGCGAGGCCGAATTCCGCCAGATCGCCGACTGGATCATCGAAGTGGTCGACGGGCTGGCCACCAATGGTGAGGACAACAATGGCGCGGTCGAGGACAAGGTCCGCGCCGAAGTCGCCGACCTCTGCGCCCGCTTCCCGATCTATCCAAACCACTAGAGGCCTTCGCCACCGACCACACTCCACCAGGACGTTTCGCGTGCGATGTATCGAACAGCGACCGCGAAACGCGAGATGGATCGCAAGAAAACAAAACGCCCGGGCGCGCGCCTCGGGCGTTTTCCTTTGGTGCGGTTCTAGAGAATGCCGCGCCAGACCAGCACGGCAATCACCAGAACACAAAGCGCAAGAAGGTTGAATGCAAGGCTACCGGCCAGACTCAGCCACCATCCCTTGCGCCGGTCCGCGAGATCGATCCCGTCGAGGTAGGCCCGCACGTCCTTGGTCGCGGCCGCCAGTTCCGACACATCTACCGTCCGGGCCAGCTTTGGATGCGCCAGGAACGGCTCGGTCTCTTGCAGAAACTCGTAGCTCTTGAACACCCTGCGCGGCAGCAGCCGCTTGGCCGCAGTCCGTGCGCCCTGCAACGTATTCGCCCGCACACCCAGCTTTTCACGCATAGACGCCAACAGCGCTGTGGTCGTGGCCTCGATATCCTGCGGTTCGGTCATCCTGTCTCCTGTCACGCGGCCCGTTGCTCCTGCCTTACCGCTCTGGGCCATCCGCTTCAACAGGTCTGGTCCTGTCCGGCAACTGCCGCTATCACGGGACCATGTTGAACATGATTATCCACGGCACCCCGACCGATCTGCCCCCGCTTCTGATTGCGCACGGGCTCTATGGTTCCGCGCGCAATTGGAGCGTCATCGCGAAACGCATCTCTGACAGCCGACAGGTCGTCGCGGTCGATCTGCGCAATCATGGCGACAGCCCGTGGACGGATAGCCACGCCTATCCGGACATGGCGGATGATCTGGCCGAGGTGATTTCACGGACTGGCGGCGTCGCGGATGTGGTCGGCCATTCCATGGGGGGCAAGGCTTCGATGATGCTCGCCCTGCGCCATCCGGACGCGGTGCGCCGCCTTGTCGTCGCCGACATCGCACCCGTCACCTATACCCATTCCCAGATGCCGTTCATCGAAGCCATGCGCGGCGTTGATCTGGCCACCCTCACCCGCCGCTCGGAAGCCGAAACCCAACTTGCCGAATTGGGCGTCGAACGCGCCCTGCAGAGCTTTTTCACCCAATCGCTGGACGTTGCAAAAAAACGCTGGAAGCTGAACCTCGACACGCTGGCCGCCGAAATGCCAAAAATCATGGCCTTTCCGGAAACCGACGCCCAATGGGACGGACCCGCGCTGTTCCTCTCCGGCGGCGCATCCGATTATGTCCAGAACCAGCATCGCGACGCCATCCGCGCCCGTTTCCCACGTGCCCGATTTGCCAAGCTACCCGAGGCAGGCCATTGGCTTCACGCCGAGAAACCGCGCGAATTCGAAGCGTCCCTTCGCGCGTTCCTTACGGCTTGACAGGGCCGGGCGTGTGATCGCACCAATCCGCGACACCCGCGCATACGGTCGGGCCAATCCGGTTGCTGCGCCTCTGGCCGCCATGCAGATATGCAGGCCTGACCACGCATGCGCTGTGCGCTCAGGATGGCCTCTCTGCGTCCTAGAGTTTGCGCGCCACCAGATAGGCGGCAGGTACCGCCAGAACAGCGCCGGTCGCAGCCGCAATGAGAATCGGTGCCAGCGTGACATGCCCCGCGACGAGGACCACACTTACGGCGGTTCCGGCAAGGCTGGCGAAAATCAGCGAATAGAGGCTCATGGCAAAACGGATCATCAACATCTCCTGCACTAAATCAGATATCCCTGCGATATCGGGTTTTTGGAAAGCGTGCGCATTGATAAGTCCCTCACCCCTCAAGATCCGGCTAAGCAATTGCATTTCAATATTTTCTTTACGTGTTTCATCCATGACTTCAACACGTTGCATTCTGCCACAGGCGACCAGGCCGCGCCCAATGATCCACTGCGCGGTCAGCCGGGTTCACGTCTGGATTGAGAGCCTTTCAAATACACACACGGCAAGATCGTGCCGATGGGCGGGCCTCCGCCCATGCTCCCATTAGCCATTTGTTAATCTTTTTGCCATTATATTTGTAAATAAATGTTCGCGAATTGGGAGAACCTCGAACTGATGCTTGCTCACCTTGTCCTTTCCGTAGCCTTCGGGCTGATCGCCGCCCTGATCGGGGCGATGATGGGTACTGGGTTTGGGTCTGTCGTCATGTGGTACTTTGTCGGCTGTTGGGCCGGCTTCCTCTTCAGCGTGGTCTTACAGTTGACGCTGCGCTCGGCGTCCCGGTCGCCCGCATCTTCCAACGTGCGGCGCGCGACGTCCTGACATCCTCACAATCGACCGTGTGACAACCGCAAATTGGGCTTGTGCGGCTGTTGAAAGCTGGCTTATATCCACGCAGACTTGAACGGAGATTGCCATGATACGGCCCCTTATCCTCGGCCTCGCCCTGCTCGCCCTGACTGCCTGTGAAACCGCCAAAGGCGCAGGCCGGGATCTCCAGAAAGCGGGTGGCGCCATCTCCAACACTGCGGATGATGTCCAGAAGGCTCTGTAGCACCGGTCGACAATCGCGGATGCAGGGGCGCGACTGACCCGGCCAGCTACTTCTTCTTGACGAACCGGGTCAGGATCACGATCCGCTGCCCGTCGACCCGGCCTTCGATATGGTCGGGATTGTCGGAAACCAAAGAAATCCCTCGCACCGCGGTACCGCGCTTGGCGGTAAACCCCGCGCCCTTGACCGGTAAATCCTTGATCAGCACAACCGTGTCCCCGGCCTTCAGCACCACACCGTTGCTGTCGCGATGCGCGCTCTCGGCTGCAACGTTCTCGACCCAGGCGCGGGTCTCGTCATCCAGCCACAGTTGATCCGCCAGATCGCGCGCCCAGTCGTGTCTGGACAATCGCCCCAACAGCCGCACGGCAAGCACCTGCACTCCAGGCTCTGTCGACCACATTGCGCCCGACAGGCACCGCCAATGCGGCGCGTCCAGATCACCCTCGATCTGGCCAAGACAGGTATTGCAAATCTCGGCCACCGCCCCGTCGGGCCCACCGCTCACGGCATAGGGCGCAAGGGGCGCATCGGCGGAACACAGCGAACAGGGCATGGCAGACATCCGGACAAATCAAAGGTCGCCCCGCTATAGGTCAGGCCACCGGCGCGCAACAGCAGAAAGTGCACAGGGGCGCGACCACGCGGCTACACTCCCGGAACATCGGATTGGCTGAAAATGGGAAAGTTATGGCCGAATTCCCGCTATGCGTGCGCGGCAAAAGGGTTATCTATCAGTCATCGCAAAGCCGACACACTCACGGACGCGAAGGGCAGCGCAAGGGTCGCACAGAACGACCCGCGCTGCCCGACGCATTTTCTCGGAACAGTCAGAATTTGGGCAGCGCTGCCCTCATTGATTTCACAGCGCTTGGTGTGTAGGGGCGAAAGCGCTATTGAGGATTATGCATTCGCCTACGACGCTCTTAACCCACTTCACTCTTGATCATCTTCACAAAGTCGATTGGATCAGAAAAGTAGTTTCGATATGCAGAACGTAGATGATTGGGATTTTCGGATCTAACATAAACGGCGTTCACGCTTTTGCCACTTTCTTCCAGTTCAGTTGCCTTTTGAATTGCTGGCGCGGCTGACTTGAAAGGAATCACCTCGAGTTCAAACTCTCCCACCGCAGATCTCACGATACTCAATACGTTATGTTCTCGTAAATTCTCTTCCACTTCAAATTTTCGAAGAAGCTCAAGTCGACGCAGAATTCCAAGCTCTTTCTCTTTCTCCTCTAGAGCCAATTCGAGTTCATATGTATTCAATTTCGGAAAGGCATTTGCTATACCCTCTACTTTGCGAGCTATTATTTCACTAGAAAGTGCAAAGAATTGCCCACGCTCAGAGGCGTCAAGTTCAAATTTAGTTTGCTCGCCATCAAGCAGATCGGAGATCTCCACTGCTGTTGCCCAAGCGTGCTGTGCTCGAGTCCTGTACTGGATTTCGACTAACAGACCGTCCCAAGGCTTCTTATCTTCACGTCTTTTTGAACCCCGCGGGAAATGACGGTAGACATCATGGATCCCTCGATAACCCGATTGTTTGGGGTTGCGTATGTAGTCATATTTTTCGACATCATGTCGCAGCTCGTGCTCCACATTCTTTGTTACAGCGCCCGAATGTAGATATTCGCGAAAACTCTGCAATTCCTGAAGCGTGTCGAAGATCATCCGACACCCAGCAAAGTCGTGCATCGCGGTGACGTCTTTGATCAGCGGGGCCTCTTTTCTGTTTCGCCTTTTCAGCTTACCTATTACCGTATTGCGCCTCTTCAATCTTTGAGCAAATTCTGCGGCTTCGGTTCTTCGCGCCATGTGCCCTCTAATCCATGCTTGGAATGTGTTAATTACATATCCGTGTGATGCTCGCCACTGATCAACCAACTCAATATCTTGTTGAGATGCGGTTCCTGAACTAATTGCGGCTCCTGCTCGTCGCACGGCTCGCTTGCTAGCTGGTGGGTTTGGATAGGCCATAAGTTACGAATAGGCGGCTTGCGAAAGTTTGTCACCCATCTAACTGGTTGCGGCCGCTCTTGGTTTTACCAATCGCACGCCCGCAAACACCTCGTCGTGGACAGCCTTAACTGTCCATTTTCAGGGCGCTTATGAAGGCTTCCTGCGGGATGTCGACTTTCCCGAACTGGCGCATCTTCTTCTTGCCCTTCTTCTGCTTCTCCAGCAGTTTCTTTTTCCGCGTCGCGTCGCCGCCGTAGCATTTGGCCGTCACGTCCTTGCGCAGGGCCGACAGCGTTTCGCGCGCGATGACCTTGCCGCCGATCGCCGCCTGAATCGGGATCTTGAACATGTGGCGCGGGATCAGGTCCTTGAGCTTTTCGCACATCGCCCGTCCGCGCATCTCGGCACGGTCGCGGTGCACCATCATCGACAGCGCGTCCACCGGCTCGTCATTGACCAGAACCGACATCTTGACCAGGTTGTCTTCGCGATACTCGGTCATCTGATAGTCAAAGCTGGCATAGCCTTTGGTCACCGATTTCAGCCGGTCGTAGAAATCGAACACCACTTCGTTCAGCGGCAGATCATAGACCACCATCGCCCGAGAGCCGGCATAGGTCAGGTCCATCTGGATGCCCCGCCGGTCCTGGCACAGCTTCAGCACATCGCCGAGATACTCGTCGGGCACAAGGATCGTCGCCTTGATCCGCGGCTCCTCGATATGATCCACCACCGAAAGGTCGGGCATGTCGGCGGGGTTGTGCAGCTCGCTCATCGAGCCGTCTTTCATGAAGATGCGATAGACCACCGACGGCGCCGTGGTGATCAGTTCGATATCGTACTCCCGCTCGATCCGGTCGCGCACGACTTCCAGATGCAATAACCCAAGAAAGCCGCAGCGAAAGCCGAAGCCCAAGGCGGCAGAGGTCTCCATCTCGTAGGAAAACGATGCGTCGTTCAGTGCCAGTTTCTCGATGGCATCGCGCAGGTCCTCGAACTCGGCGGAGTCCACCGGGAACAGCCCGCAGAACACCACGGGCACCGACGGTTTGAACCCCGCCAGCGGCGTTTCACAGCCCCGTTTTTCGTGGGTGATCGTGTCGCCCACACGGGTATCGCGCACCTGCTTGATCGAGGCTGTCAGGAACCCGATCTCGCCGGGGCCGAGTTCGTCGATCGACTGCATGGCCGGACGGAAAACCCCGATCCGGTCGACAAGATGGGTCGAGCCGGACTGGATCATCCGCACGCGGTCGCCCTTTTTCAAAACCCCGTCCATGATCCGGACCAGGACGATCACCCCGAGATAGGAGTCATACCAGCTGTCGACCAGCATCGCCTTGAGCGGCGCGTCCCGGTCGCCCCTGGGCGCAGGCAGATGATGCACGATGGCTTCCAGCGTCTCGTGGATGCCGACCCCGGTCTTGGCGCTGACCCGGATCGCGCCCGAGGCGTCGATGCCGATCACATCCTCGATCTGTTCGGCCACCCGGTCGCATTCGGACGCGGGCAGGTCGATCTTGTTCAGAACCGGCACGATCTCGTGATCCGCATCGATCGCCTGATAGACATTCGCCAGCGTCTGCGCCTCGACTCCTTGCGTTGAGTCCACCACCAGCAAGCTGCCTTCGACCGCGCGCATTGAGCGGCTGACCTCATAGGCGAAATCCACGTGCCCCGGCGTGTCGATCAGGTTCAGCACATAGGCCTCGCCATTATCGGCAGTATAGTCGATACGCACGGTGTTGGCCTTGATGGTGATCCCGCGCTCGCGCTCGATATCCATCGCGTCGAGCAACTGCTCCTTCATATCCCGGTCCTGAACGGTGCCGGTTTCCTGAATCAGCCTGTCGGCCAGCGTGGATTTCCCATGGTCGATATGCGCGACGATCGAGAAATTGCGGATATGTGCGAGGTCAGTCATGCTGTTGGGATATGGTAGGGTTTTGCGGGGCGGTCAAGCGGGCATGAAAAAAGTAGGGATCGCGGATGAGGAAGGGCAAAACGTTTGGCTTTCGGATCAAACAGCACAGGTGCGAACTTGGTTTGCTACCCGCTGCGCCTTGCGCGCCTTGCCCGGATTGGGACCATCTTTTGATTCGACCTTTGACGATTTTGCGCTCGTCAGTTTTCGTGCGGTGTTAATCGCGGCGACGGTGTCCACATGCAAACCCAGAGAGCTGGAAAAACTGGGCGGACCTGCACTCGCTTCCGCCGCAACAATTGCCAATTTTGTTGCAGACTCCAAATCAGACGATACACCGGGCCCGAGGAGAACTGCCGCTTGGGCAGCTCGGAACGCCGCCTTCGACGCGCACTCAGCTATCTCTGGCCACACGACGGGCCCGGGGGCCGTGCAGGCTTCCAATGCAGCATCCCATGTTGCGCGCATGGCCGCTGGCGCTGACACAGCAGAAGCAGCGGTTGCCTTGATCCGCCAAGCTGCCTCGGCAGATATAGTTGATCCAGCTACGTGGCCCACACTTTGGCCCGACGGGAAAATGCCAATCGGTCTATCCGGTCTGTGGAATGACATGAAGATATCTATGCAAGCTGCCCCCGAGAAATGGGCGTTTTGGCTGGAGTGGTATCGGGCCATCCTCGACGGCAACCCGCTGGATTGGGCCTTAACACAACGGATCGCATTGGATCTGACCGAAGAGCAATGGGACGCCGGACCGCAGATTGTCGCTCGGCGGATCAGAGAGATTCAGCGAACGTTCTATACTTCGATTGGCCCGCAATTGGTTCAGACTGAATCCGGGAAGTGGGGGTTCGAACGCGATGCCAACATTCCTGCAGAACCTCTTGGCTACGCCATTGACTCCGTTAGGCTCGCTCTGAATGCCGCCACTTTAAGTGGCACGCAAAATGGCTTCTCAGAAGACGCCGCCGAATATGCACTTATCATATCAGCCTGTGATCGCCACAGCGATCATCCAAGCCTCGTTGCGACGACATTCTGGAACGCATGTATGAGCCTCCAACGCAATATTGGTGACGTTTATCCTGAAGATGCCAGCCTCATTGCCTTGAGGAACCAACTTTATGTATCTGTCGGAGAAATCTGCGAACAAGACGATCTCGTCCGCGATCGGGTGGCAAAACTCGCCGCGCTTGAGACACGTAGATATCCAACAAAAACAGAGAAAGCTGAACTTGCGACACTTCCGGTCGAATTGCGCGAGGACTTAACCTTCGAGGCTCTGGAAGCGATAGAAGAGGCGGTCGATGTCATTAGATCCACGGAAAAACCTGCGCGTTTTTGGCGAGCTCGCCTAGTGAATTGGGTTACCACGTTAGGCCGAGGTATCGAACGAGGCCAAAAGGCCGAAAAAAAGGCGATGTGGCTCCTGAAGCTGGGGAAACAGATTGCAGGTTGGTTCTTTGACGAGGACTAAGGTTCGTCTCTTTCCACGACATTTTTAGGGCACGCAAATACCAAGACCTCTTTCCCCATTTCACGGGAATTGATCGCGCCGCCGCATTGCGCCATAGTACGCGCCAAACGGGTCACGGGGCGCAAGACCCCGCAAGGCGGAGAAGGCAAGGTCATGAAACACGCACTGGCGGCGCTCTTGTGCGCAGGTACGGTTCTCTGGGCGGCTCCGGCGCCGGTCATGGCGGCCAGCGGCATCATCGAACGGGCTTGCCGGTCTTCGGGCAGGAGCAGCGCAACGCCGCAACTCTGCGGGTGCATCCAGAGTGTGGCCAACAGCAGCCTGTCGCGCTCCGAGCGCAAGAAGGCGGCCAAGCTGTTCAAGGACCCGCACATGGCGCAGGAAATCCGCCAGTCCGGCCGCCGCAGCGACGAGACCTTCTGGAAAAACTACCGGGCCTTTGGTGAACGCGCCCGGAAATCTTGCGGCTGATCCGCGTATCACCCACCTCCCTGCTTGACCAAACCGCCCCACAGTTTCACAAAAGGCAAAACTGTGGGAGCCGGAACCATGCTGACCAAAGGCGTCACCCTGCGCGGGCTCGAAGTTTTCGAGGCGCTTGCCGCGACCGGCACCGTTGCGCAGGCCGCCCAACGCACGGGGCTGAGCCAACCGGCAGTCAGCCAACAGATGCGCAACCTGGAAAATGCGCTTGGCACCGATCTCGTCGATCACACCCGCCGCCCGATGCAGTTGACATCGGCGGGGCGCAGTTTCCTCGCGCGTTCCGAAGCGGCGCTGGCACAACTTCGATTGGCGCAAAGCGAGCTTACCGTGATGGATCTCGGCCATCTCGACACGCTGTCCGTGGGCCTGATCGATGATTTCGACAATGACCTGACCCCGCGGCTTGCGACCATTCTCGCCGACAGCCTTGCTGGCTGTCGCTTCAAGCTGATCACCGCACCCAGCCTTGAGCTTGGCGCAGCGGTGCAGGAGGGGCGATATCACATCGCGGTCACCGCCAGCGCCGGGTCGACCCTTGAAAATGTCATAGAATACCCGCTTGTGCGCGACCCCTTCATCCTTGTCGCGCCAAAGCATGTCATCGCCAAGGTCAGCGAGATCGCCACGCAAGACCTGCCCTTGCTACGCTATGCGGGCGAGCAGCTCATCGCCCAGCAGATCGAAACCCACCTCACGCAGCGACAGCTGACCTTCGAACACCGCTTCGAGATCGGCAGCCACCTTGCCCTGATGGCGATGGTCGCGCGGCGGATCGGCTGGGCGATCACCACTCCGCTCGGCTATATGCGCGCCGAGCGGTTTCACGATGATATCGACGCCTTCGCCCTGCCCTTCGGTTCGTTCGCCCGCACGATTTCGCTCTTTGCCGGGGCCGACTGGTCCGACCGTGTTCCGCGCGAAGTTGCCGATACCGTGCGGCGGCTGGTCCAGACCCAGATGATCAATCCGGCCCTTGCGCGCCTGCCCTGGCTTGGCGACAGCCTGCGGATCATTGACGACGACTGATGCTGGGACCAGTTTTCAACCTGCTTAATCCAGCGCCTCTGCCAACCCTTGTGCCGCGGCCTCGATGATGTCCAAAGCCCCGTCAAAATCGCGCGTGTAATACGGGTCTGGCACGGCACCGGCGTCAGAACCAAAATCGGTGAACAACCGCACCGGTGTCGCCGCTCCTGCAGGGCGCAGCGCTTCGATATTGCGCAGGTTGTCCGCGTCCATCGCCAGGATCAGATCGAACCGCGCAAAGTCCCGCGCGATGAACTGCCGCGCGCGCAGATCGTCCATCTTGATCCCGCGCTTTCGCGCCGCTGCCTGCATCGGTCCATAGGGCGGCTCGCCCACATGATAGCCTGCGGTGCCGGCACTGTCCGTTGGCAGATCCGGGCGCAACCCGCGAAACACGGCCTCGGCCGTCGGCGAGCGGCAGATATTCCCGAGGCAGACGAACAAAACACGGGTGGCCATGGCGATCTCCTTTGGACACAGTGATAGGCAAAGGAGACAGCATGGGAAAGATCGTCATCCTCACCGGCGCGGGCATTTCCGCCGAAAGCGGCCTTGGGACATTCCGTGATGTCGACGGATTATGGGCGCGCCATTCGATTGAGGATGTCGCGACACCCGAAGGTTTCGCGCGTGATCCGGCGCTGGTGCATGCATTCTACAACGCCCGCCGACAACTGGCGGCGGCCGCACAGCCCAACGCAGCCCATCGCGCGCTGGCCCGGTTGCAGGAGGACTGGCCCGGCGAGGTGGTGATCGTGACCCAGAATGTCGATGCCCTGCACGAAGCGGGCGGCGCGCGTGATGTCCTGCACATGCACGGAACGTTGGCGGGCGCTCTCTGCGCGGCCTGCGGACATCGCTGGTCCGCTCCCGACACGATGAAACCGGGAGAACTTTGCCCGGCCTGCGGCAACAGCTCTGCCCGGCCCGATGTGGTATGGTTCGGAGAAATTCCCTATCACATGGAGCGGATCATCGACCATATTGCCGGAGCAGATATCTTTGCCGCCATCGGTACCTCCGGGCAGGTCTATCCTGCGGCAGGTTTCGTGCAGGAAGCAATGGCCGCCGGTGCACATACGGTCGAAATGAACCTCGATCCGTCCGATATCGCCTCGGCCTTTGACGAGACCCGATTGGGCCCGGCCACCCACATCGTCGTGGATTGGGTAACCGAGCAGCTTGGGAACACCCCTTCTTAGCCAGTGACAAGAAGAGAATGGGCCATCGCCTCAGTGACGGGCAGAGTCGCCTGTCTGGGCGACGTTCGCCCTGCCGTTAGTCGCTTTTGCTGTGCGACATTCCGCCCCCAGCGGGCTTGCGCTGCAGGTCCACGGGCACCTCAATCACCACATCGCCCGCCTTTTCGAACGTCAGCGTCAGCGGTATGATATCGCCGTCACTCAATGGCTGTTTCAGTCCCAGGAACATCACGTGATCACCGCCTCTCTTCAGCGCATGCGTGTCACCTGCGGCGACTTCGAAACCACCCTCGACCTCGCGCATCTTCATCACGCCGTTGGCGTCCTCCACATGGGTGTGCAATTCGACCCGTTCGGCCACATCGGATGTCACCGCAACCAGCCGGTCATCCTGATCGGTGTCGTTCTTTAGCGTCATGAACGCTGCGCCGGTGGCAGAGCTTGCCATCGAACTGCGCGCGTAAGGATCCGTGACGGTAATGTTAGCGACCGTGTCATCGGCCCATGCGGTCCCGGTCAGTGTCAACAGGGCTGCGGCTGCAAGCAGCTTTGGTTTGAAGGACATTGCGCCATTCCTCTTTCATAGGTCTTGGAATTGAGTTTCGTCTCGGCGATCAGAGACCCGGGGGCGGCGCCCGCGCCAGCATGGGCGGTTGCGGCAATTCGGTGTTCTGCAAGTCCGCGCGCACCGTCGCCAGGCGGTATGGCGCGTCCACAGGTTGTGGCCGCATCTCTGGCTCTGCCACCTGCAGGATCAGCGACAGCGCAAAGTCCGGACAGATATGCGGCGGCCCGACGGGCGCGCCTGTCTCGTCCAGATAAACCATTACCGGCCCGCCGCCGGTACAGAGTTCGACCTGGCCGGCGGGTCCGGGTGCCCCGCGCGCAATGGCCATGGCCTGCCCGGTCAGGGCCAGCATCAGGACAAGCGCGGTGCCGATATATCTTTTGAAAACAGGGCTCATGGCGCGCCCGGTATAGGCGCGGTGAACCAAGCGGCGCAAGCGCAAACAGCCCCGCGAAATCGCGAGGCTGTGCGTCAAATTCGCAGTCGGATCGGGCTCAGGCCGAAGCGGTCGCCTTGGCGATCTCTTTCTTGACCTTCAGCGCGTTGGTCGACAGTTCGTCGTCCTTGGCCTTGGCAAGAAAGGCGTCCAGCCCACCCCGGTGATCAACGCTGCGCAGCGCCGACGCCGAGATCCGCAGCTTGACGCCACGGCCCAGTGTTTCGGACTGCAACGTCACATCATTCAGGTTCGGCAGAAACCGGCGGCGGGTTCTGTTCTTGGCGTGGCTGACATTGTTGCCAGTCATCGGGCCTTTTCCGGTCAGTTCGCAACGGCGCGACATGTCAGGTACCTCGTCTTGTGTCCGATACGGCCTTGCCGCATCATAATGCAAAAGGGCGCCGCACTCGCCGCGCCCGAAATCTGTCCGGTGCTGATAGGCCCAAAGCCCTGCCCCGTCAAGCCGCCCGATAGCTGAAACTTGGCCTTGTCCCAACGGTCCTGCGGAATAATGACCGCTTGCACCCGATGGGTGCGCGGTCACGCTGGCCAACACGGATCAAGGCGACGAATCGCGCTAGCGCTTCAGATACTCCTGCAATATTTCGCGGGCTGCCGCCGATGGTGTCATTTCACCTTCTGCGACCATTGTTCCCAGGCGCTGCATTTCGGAACGTACGGCACCTTCCTCCAGCTGGGCCAGCAGGGCCTGACGCACATCCTCGTTGAACCAGTACCGCGACTGTGCCGCGCGGCGACCATTCCAGTGCCCGTTCTCCTTGCGCCAGTCGACCAGAGTTTGCATCTCGCCCCATGCCTCGGCCATGCCGTTTTCCTCAATCGCCGACACCATCATCGCCTTGGGAAAGCCCTGAGGGTCCTGCACGCGTTTGCGCAGCAACCGCAGCGCCCCGGCATAGTCCGAACAGGTCCGCGTTGCCGCAGGTTTCAGGTCACCATCTGCCTTGTTCACCAGAATCAGATCGGCCATCTCCATGATCCCGCGTTTGACCCCCTGCAACTCGTCGCCGCCCGCTGGGGCCAGCAGCAACAGGAAAAGATCGCTCATCTCGGCGACAACGGTTTCCGATTGCCCGACCCCCACGGTCTCGATCAGCACAATATCAAACCCCGCCGCCTCGCACAGGGCCACGGCCTCGCGCGACCGGCGCGCGACACCACCCAGATGGGTCTGACTGGGCGAGGGACGGATGAACGCGCCGGGCTCACAGCTCAACCGATCCATCCGGGTCTTGTCACCCAGAATAGAGCCGCCCGAACGGGTCGAGCTGGGATCGACCGCCAGCACCGCCACCCGCAGCCCCTTGCCGATCAGCATCATGCCGAAGCTTTCGATAAAGGTTGATTTACCAACACCGGGTGTGCCCGAGAGCCCGATGCGCAGCGCCTGCCGCCCATGCTGGCCCAGCGATTCCAGCAGATCGGTCGCCAAGGCCCGGTGATCGGCCCGGTGGCTCTCGACCAGCGTAATGCCGCGCGCCAGCGCCCGGCGCTCTCCTGTGAGAATTCGTTTGCCCAGATCTTTGATATCCATGACTGCTCCACAACTGTGTCGCAGATACATGCCGCGCCGCAGGGGGTGTTGTCCAGACCACCGCTGGACGCCACGCCGGGCTTTGGCGATAAGACGAGCATGACCCGCCACACCCCCTTGCCCATTGACGACGCCCTGCCCGACCTGATCTCGGCATTGCGGTCGCGTGGCCGCGCGGTGCTGCAGGCGCCACCTGGCGCTGGCAAGACCACGCGCGTGCCGCTGGCCCTGATCGCGGCGGAGCTGATCCCCGCCGGGCAGCGGCTGATCATGCTGGAACCACGCCGACTTGCAGCCCGCGCCGCCGCCGAGCGTATGGCCGACACGCTGGGCGAGTCGGTCGGGCAGACCGTCGGATACCGGATGCGGGGCGACGCCAAAACCTCTGCCGCCACCCGCATCGAGGTCGTGACCGAAGGCATCCTGACACGCATGATGCAATCCGCCCCGGACCTGCCGGGGATAGGCATGGTGATCTTTGACGAATTCCACGAACGCTCGCTCAATGCGGATCTTGGCCTCGCGCTGTGTCTTGAGGTCGCAGATGCCCTGCGCGAGGATCTGCGCCTTGTCGTCATGTCCGCAACACTGGACGCGGCACCCGTCGCCACTCTGATGCACGCACCCATGATCACATCGGAAGGACGCAGCTTTGAGGTCGAGACCCGCTGGCTCGACACGCCGCTCGGCCCACGGGACCGGCGCGATGTGGCCCTGGCCGATCTCGTGGTCCGGGCCGAAGCCGAAAGTCGCGACATTGGCGGTGGCCTCTTGGTCTTTCTGCCCGGCGAGGGCGAAATTCGGCGCGCCGAAACCGAGCTCGCCCGCCGCTTGCCGGGTGATTGCACGCTACGCCCGCTCTTTGGTGCGATGCCCTTTGCCGCGCAGCGCGCCGCCATCGCGCCGGTCGATACCGGACGTAAGGTCGTGCTCGCCACCTCGATCGCGGAAACGTCGCTCACCATCCCGGATATCCGCGTGGTTGTCGACGCGGGCCAATCGCGCCGCGCGCGGTTTGATCCGGGATCGGGCATGTCACGACTGGTCACCGAACGTGTCACCAGAGCGGAGGCCACGCAACGGCAAGGCCGCGCCGGGCGCGTAGCCGAGGGCACATGCTACCGGCTCTGGACGCGCGGCGAACAGGGGGCACTGCTGGCCTTTCCGCCCGCCGAAATCGAGGCCGCAGACCTCACCGGATTGGCGCTCGAACTGGCCCTGTGGGGCGCGAACGAAGCCGATCTTGCGTTCCTGACGCCACCGCCCGAAGGTGCGCTGGCCGAGGCCCGCGCGCTCCTCACCCTGCTGGGCGCGCTTGATGACAGCGGACGGATGACCGGTCACGGTCAGACGCTCGCCAAGCTGCCGCTGCACCCAAGGCTCGCACATATGCTGACGCTGGCCGGTCCCGACGCCGCCCCTCTTGCGGCGCTGATCGCCGAACGCGATCTGCTGCGCGGTGCGCCCTGCGATCTTGCTTTGCGTCTTGCGGCGTTGCGCGACCCCAAGGCATTTGCAAGGTCCCGGCCCTTTCAGGTCAACGCCGGCGTCATCAGCCGTATCCGCACCGAGACCTCCCGCCTGAGAAAATCCGCCAAACCCGGTCAAGCCGGCCTGGGCCCCGCCGCGATGACCGCCCTTGCCTATCCCGACCGTATCGGCCAGCGCCGCAAGGGGGACGCGCCACGCTACGTGCTGTCCGGTGGCAAGGGCGCGGTTCTGAGCGACAGTGACCCGCTCGCCGCAGCCCCCTACCTTGTCGCCATCGACACCGACGGCAATCCGCGCGAGGCACGCATCCGGCTTGCCGCTCAGATTGGCGAAGCTGAAATCCGTGATCTCTTTGCCGATAGGATCACCTGGCGGAACGTCTGCGACTGGTCCCGGCGCGACCGGCGCGTTATCGCGCGGCAACAGGAGTGCTTTGGCGCGCTGGTGCTGCAGGATCGCATCTGGAAGGACGCCCCCGATGATCTGGTTACCCGCGCCATGCTTGACGGTGTGCGCGATCTTGGCCTGACACTCTCCGGCGCAGCCGCCCGGCTCGCCGCACGGGTGGAACTTGTGCGTGCGACCGGCGCCGATCTGCCCGACTTCTCGGTTCCCGGCCTGTTGCGTCATATCGAAGACTGGCTGTTGCCAATGCTGACGGGCGTGCGCAGCGCCGAGGACTGGAAGCGTTTCGATCTGCTGCCTGCCCTGCGCGCCGCGCTCGACTGGGAGCAAACACGGCTCGTCGATGCGCGCGCGCCCGGCCATTTCACCACCCCGCTCGGTCGCCGGGTGCCGATTGATTATGCCGGTGAAGACCCCGAGATAAAGGTCCGGCTGCAAGAACTCTTTGGCGTCACGCAGCATCCGGCAAGCGCCGGGGTGCCGCTCAAGATCACCCTGCTCTCGCCCGCGCATCGCCCGATCCAGATCACCCGTGACCTTCCCGGCTTCTGGTCCGGGTCCTATGCCGATGTGCGCAAGGACATGCGCGCGCAATACCCGAAACACCCCTGGCCCGAAGACCCGACCGAGGCCGATCCGACCCTGCGGGCCAAACGGCGGCGATAGGGCACCTGCCATTTGCAAGGTACTGAAGTCACTGAAATTTTCTTCAGAGAGCCTGCAACTTGCGGGCCTCGACCCGCGCGAGATCAATGAGATCGCGCATGAAGGGCTTGTCCATTTCATCACTGCGCACCGCGGCGTAAAGGCGTCGGGTCACGCCCTTTTCGGTCAATGGCCGGGTCACGTAGTCGGACGAATACTTGACCTCGCGCACCACCCAATCCGGCAGCACCGATACCCCGCGATTGGATGCCACCAATAGCAGGATCACCGCCGTCAACTCGACCTGCCGGATCCCCGCCGGCTCTACCTTGGCCGGTATCAATAGCTGGCTGAAGACATCCAGACGGGACCGATCAACCGGATAGGTGATCAACGTTTCACCGCGGAAATCTGTCGCCTCAACCCAGGGTTTGCTGGACAGGGGATGCACTGCGGCAGCCACGAAAACCGCCTGGTAGTCAAAGAGTTCGATGAAGGTCACGCCCGGCAGGTCCTCGGGATCCGACGACACCACCAGATCGACCTCTTCCTTTTGCAAAGCCGGCAGCGCGTCAAAGGCGAGCCCTGGCCGGATGTCCACATCGACGTCATGCCAATTCTTGCGAAATCCCTCCAGCACCGGGAACAGCCATTCGAAGCAGGCGTGGCACTCGATGGCGATATGCATTCGTCCGGTCTTGCCATCGCGCAGGTTCGAGAATTCGGACAGGGTCGCTTCGACCTGCGGCAGCACCTGTTCGGCCAGACGCAGCAACCGGAAACCCGCCGCCGACAAGGTCATCGGCTTGGACCGTCGAATGAACAACTCAACCCCTGCCTGATCCTCCAACCCCTTGATTTGATGGCTCAAGGCGCTTTGGGTGATGTTCAGCTGATCCGCCGCGCGCGCCAGCCCGCCACAGTCGTGTATGGCCTTGATCGTACGGAGATGCCGAAACTCGATATGCATTACTTTCTACCTGTCGCCCCGGTGCATCGCCGCGATCTTCTTGTCGGTGTTGTATTGGCTCAGAGCGTAGACCGCCCAGATCGCGGCAGGGATCCACCCGATCAGGGTGATCTGCAAGAGCAGGCAGAGTATGCCCTGAATTGGTCGCCCAATGGTGAAGAAAACCAGAAACGGTAACAGGATTGCGATGATCAGTCTCATGCTCGGCTCATGTTGTTCTTGAGAATTATGAAATTGTCTCACAACACGCACCATGTCACAAGGGACGAAATCAGAGGATTCCGCCATGACCGTTCCCGCCATTTCTTTCGAGTTCTTCCCGCCGCAAAACCTTGAGGGGTCGTTCCGTCTCTGGGATACCGTGCAGACGCTCGCGCCGCTGGACCCCCGTTTTGTATCGGTCACCTATGGCGCTGGCGGAACGACACGTGACCTGACCCGTGATGCGGTTGCAACGCTGCACAAATCCTCGGGGCTGAACGTGGCGGCGCATTTGACCTGCGTGAACGCCACACGCGCCGAAACACTCGCCATCGCCGACGGTTTTGCCGAAGCGGGCGTCACAGACATCGTCGCCCTGCGCGGCGACCCGCCAAAGGGCAGCGGCGCGTTTGTCGCCCACGAGGACGGGTTTGCCAACTCGGTCGAGCTGATCGAGTCCCTTGCCGGGACCGGGAAATTCAACATTCGTGTCGGTGCCTATCCCGACAAGCATCCAGAAGCCGTTGATTTTCAGGCAGATATCGACTGGCTCAAGGCCAAGATCGACGCCGGTGCAAACGAGGCCCTGACCCAGTTCTTCTTTGAGGCCGAGACCTTTTTCCGCTTCCGCGATGCCTGTGTCGCCGCCGGAATCGACGCCCCGATCACGCCGGGCATCCTTCCAATCGAGAACTGGAAAGGCGCGCGCAACTTTGCCCGTCGCTGTGGCGCATCCATCCCGGTCTGGGTCGAGGAAGCGTTCGAAAAGGCGCTGCGTGACGACCGCGAGGAGTTGCTGGCAACCGCGCTCTGCACCGAACTGTGCAGCGATCTCATCGACGGTGGCGTGGACAAGCTGCATTTCTACACGCTGAACCGTCCGGAATTGACCCGCGATGTCTGTCATGCGCTTGGTGTCACACCAAAAGTAGAGCTTCAGAACGTCGCGTAACCATTGCCCAGCGCGGTCCTGCTGATACCCTTGGGGAAATCAGGAGAACCGCGATGGGCATGAGGCTTGCAACCGATCACTCCGACCTGCCATCGATGGCAGACGTACTGTCAATGTCCGGTCTCGAATTCATGCAGGGTATCCTTGAGGGCAAGGTCTCAGGTCCGCCGATTTCCGGCACGTTGGGATACAAGCTGCACGCTGTCGAAACAGGACGAGTCGCGTTTCGCGGCACCCCGGAATTCAACGTCACCAACCCGATGGGTACCGTGCATGGCGGTTGGTACGGAACCCTTCTGGACAGCGCGATGGCTTGTGCTGTCATGACCATGGTTCCCAAAGGGTCGGCCTATACGACCTTGGAATACAAGATAAATATCACGCGCACGATCCCGTTAGGCGTGGAGATCGAATGCATTGGCGAGGTTGATCATTCCGGTCGCTCAACCGGCGTTGCCCATGGTGAAATCCGGGGCATCGATGATGGCAAGCTCTATGCGACCGGCTCTACCACTTGCATCATCATGAACATGGCGCGCGGCTAGAAGCGCCTCACTTCACCCCGTCCGGGCGAAGCCTTGGCAACACGGACGGCCCGCGCAACAGCGCTTCGGGGCGCACCGTGTGATGGATGCTTTCGGACGGGTCGCGCCCGACCACGCGGGCAGAGCGCAGCAGGAAAATCTTGCCCCACCCGCGCCATGTCCCATGCGACGGGGCGTCCGGATCGGTATAGAACCTTGCCCGCCACGTCGCTGGCAATGGCAGGTCACAGCCTTCGGCATGCTCCAGCATCCAGACCAACGAGATGTTGGCCAGCGGGCGCGCGGGTTCATACCCGTTCAGATGCCCGCCGATGTCTCCATGTGTCCCCCGAAACCAGACCTGCTCGACCCGCCCCGGAAAGTCCGGAGAACTGAACCAGAGCTCGGGCGCATAGGCGCGGCGGGTTTCGTCCAGCGCCAGCGCCTGAAAGCCATTGCGGATGCTGCTGCCAAGTTGATGGTTGTGAAACGCATGCTGATCCTCGGCACTCCGCCAGAGCAGGGGCAGTTTGAACCCCAACGCCTTGACCGTGTCCCAGACCCCGATCATCTCGATCGGGACATCGGGATGACAAAAGGTCTGCTTGAACTTGTCCGCCTGCTGGTTGAACGGATAATATTGATAATGTCGATAGGCATTGCGGATGTTGCGAACGGTGGCATGCTCGGCCCGGAGTAGCCCGACCATATCGATGACACCGGCAAGCGAACGCACCGCAAAGGCACCACGGGAATACCCGAACAGGAAAATCCGGTCGCCCGGACGGTAGCGCGAGGCGAGATACCCATAGGCGCGGCGGATCTGGCGGTTGATGCCGCGCCCCATCATCACATCCACGGTGCCCCGCCAGTTGTTCCACTGCACACCGGCCTCGTAGAAGACCGACACTTGCGATCCCATCTCGCGGCAGAGCCGATAGGTCATGCCCGCATGGGTTTCAAAGCCCGGCTCCAGCGACGATAATGTGCCGTCCAGAATGATCACATGGGTCAGCGGCCCGCGCGGTTTGACCTCGGCAGAATGCTCGGACCGTAGTGGTCGCCCAAGCCATCCGAAAAGCTTATTTCTCAGCCGCGACAGGATCATTCTGCAACAGGTCCCAAACTCTCATCGGTGTGAACGGCATATCCGCCTGCCTCACCCCACGATCCCACAACGCATCCTGAACGGCATTGGCAACGGCGGCCATCGATCCGACGGTGCCCGCCTCGCCGCAACCCTTCATGCCCATCGGATTGGCGGTCGATGGCACGGGTTCAGAGGTGAATCCAATCATCGGCAGGTCGCCCGCGCGGGGCAAGGCATAATCCATAAAACTTGCAGTGAGCAACTGCCCCTCCGCGTCATGAACCACATGTTCGGTGATCGCCTGACCAAGCCCTTGCGCCACCCCGCCATGCACCTGCCCCTCGGCCAGCAGCGGATTTATGAGATTCCCGAAATCATCCACCACCGTATAGCGATCAACGCGCACGGCCCCGGTTTCGGGATCGACGACAACTTCGGCCACATGCGCGCCATTGGGAAAACTGCGCGCCGGCAGCGTTGCGCGTGCGGCGTGATCCAGCAGATCAGTGCGGCCATCCGCCCGCGCCATATCGGCCACCTCCAACAGCGACGGCGTCTGGTTCGATCCGGGCGCGCGAAAGGTCTCGTCGTCAAACATCACATCGGCCTCGTCGACACCCATCTTGTCGGCCAGATAGGGTGTGAACGCGGCGATCATCTGTGTCACCACCGCCAGCGTCGCATTGGTTTGCGTGGTGACCGAGCGCGAACCGCCAGTGCCGCCGCCCTGCGGGATCACGTCGGAATCCCCCTGAATCACGCGGATCATCGACGGCGGAATGCCTGTCTGATCCGCCAGGAACTGAGCATAGACAGTCTCGTGCCCCTGCCCGTTGCTTTGGGTGCCAACATGGATACTGACGGTGCCATCCTCCTCAAACACAACGCGTGCGCCTTCGGCAGGATCGCCCAGAATACTTTCGATATAGTAACACAGCCCCTGCCCGCGCAGCAGCCCCTTTTGGGCATCCGCAAACCGGCGCGCGGCAAAACCCTTGCGGTCGGCGGTCTCGGCGGCCCGCGCCAGAACCTTGTGAAATTCGCCGACGTCATAGGTTTCGCCGGTCGCGCTCTTGTAGGGGAACCGGTTGCCCGGGATGAAATTTCGCCGCCGCAGCTCCCACGGATCAATGCCCAGTTCGCGCGCCGCACGGTCCATCGTCCGCTCCAGCACATAGATCGCTTCCGGCCGCCCCGCTCCGCGATAGGCATCAACCTGCGTGGTGTTGGTGTAAAACCCCTCGACCCGCATCCACACGGTCTGCACATCATAGCACCCCATCAGCACGCGCGAGAAAAGCTCGGTCTGGATTGGCTGTCCCATCACGCTGTTATAGGCCCCGAGGTTGACCCGCGAATGAATGCGATAGGCGGATAGCCTGCCCTCGGCGTCAAAGGCGAGTTCGGCCAACGTCGACAGGTCGCGCCCCGCGTTGTCGCTCAGCATCGACTCGGTCCGGTCGGCCATCCAGCAAACCGGTCGCCCCAAGGCCCTCGCCGCGTGCGCGACAACAAAATACTCGGGGTATGGCATCGCCTTCATGCCAAATGCGCCACCCACGTCCGGGATCGTCACGTGCACCGCCCCGGCCTCCAGCCCGAGCGTCGTGGCAAGCCGGTCCTTCATACCCCAGACGCCCTGACCGCTGAACGAGAAATGCAGGCGCGCGCCATCCCAATCGGCCAGACATCCACGCGGCTCCATCGAGTTGGTGATGATCCGGTTGTCATCGACTTGCAGGCTGACAACCCGTGCCGCCTTGTCAAACGCTGCGCTGGTGGCGGCCTCATCCCCCATGCCCCAATCGAACGCCCGGTTGTCGGGGGCCTCGGGGTGCAAGGCTTCGCCCCCTGCGCGCACATCCATCTTGACCGGCAAATCGTCAATATCGAGCAGGATCGCCTCCGCTGCATCGCGCGCTTCGTGCAGGGTTTCGGCAATCACGACCGCAATCGGTTCCCCGACAAAGCGCACCCGGTCCGTCGCCAGAATAGGCCGAACGGGCGCCGCAGCTTTGGACCCGTCCCGATTCTGCACGAGATTGGCCTCGATCCCGTTGTCGACCCCTGCTTCGGCCAGATCATCGGCTGTCACGACCAGATGCACGCCCGTTGCCTGCCGGGCCTCGGTCACGTCCAGGTTAGATATCCGTCCGTGGGCAACCTCGCTGCGCACCACAATGCACTGCAGTGCCGTTGCGGCGACACCATCCGCGATGTAGCGTCCGGTGCCCGTCAAGAACCGCCTGTCCTCGACCCGCCTGACCGGTTGGCTCTTGCCGAACTTTTCCATTGGTGGTTCCTCTGCTTCTGCTCGACCGGAGACTAGAAGTCACTCGGGCAATGTCCAGCCACATGCTGCGCCAGGATGCGACCGGCACCGGGATATCCTCTTCACCTCGCAGAAGACTCGGCCGCTCGCCAAGAAATCCTGATGTCGCGCCTTTCCCTTGTGCTGCGCTTTCGCTAGATGATGCGCGACGAAAAAGGGATCAGCGTTATGGCGATGAACAAGACTTTCAACGCGGCAGAAGCCGAAGACCGCCTGTATCGGGCCTGGGACGAGGCGGGCTGTTTCAAGGCAGGTGCCAACGCCACGCGCGCCGAGACCTATTGCGTGATGATCCCGCCTCCCAACGTGACCGGCAGCCTGCACATGGGGCACGCCTTCAACAACACGCTTCAGGACATCCTCGTCCGCTGGCACCGCATGCGCGGGTTCGACACGCTCTGGCAACCCGGACAGGACCACGCTGGCATCGCCACACAGATGGTTGTCGAACGCGAACTCGCCAAGGACGGCAAACGCCGGACCGACTTTTCGCGTGAAGATTTTGCCGCAAAGGTCTGGGAACAAAAACAGAAATCCGGTGGTACGATTATCGGTCAGCTCATGCGCCTTGGGGCCTCGCTCGACTGGTCACGCAATGCGTTCACCATGTCAGGGGCCCCCGGCGCACCGGCTGGCGAAGACGGCAATTTCCACGATGCGGTGATCAAGGTCTTTGTCGACATGTATGAAAAGGGGCTGATCTATCGCGGCAAGCGTCTGGTCAACTGGGATCCGCATTTCGAGACCGCGATTTCCGATCTCGAGGTCGAGAACATCGAAGTTGCCGGCCATATGTGGCACTTCAAGTACCCGCTGGCAGGTGGCGCGACCTATACCTACGTGGAAAAGGACGAGGACGGAAACATCGTTCTTGAGGAAGAGCGCGATTATATTTCGATCGCGACCACACGGCCTGAAACCATGCTGGGCGACGGTGCTGTTGCCGTGCATCCATCGGATGAACGATACGCGTCGATCATCGGTAAACTTTGTGAAATTCCGGTTGGACCGAAAGAGCATCGCCGCCTGATCCCGATCATCACCGATGAGTATCCCGATCCCGATTTCGGGTCCGGCGCGGTCAAGATCACCGGTGCGCATGACTTCAACGACTATCAGGTCGCCAAGCGCGGCAATATTCCGATGTACGGGCTGATGGACACCAAAGGTGCCATGCGCAGTGACGGCAAACCCTATGCCGAAGAAGCCGCCATCGCGCAGGCCATTGCCAATGGTGATCAGGAATTCGGAGAGGCGATGGTCGCGGCGATGAACCTGGTGCCGGATGAATATCGCGGGCTGGACCGGTTCGAAGCGCGCAAACGCGTTGTGGACGACATCACCGCCGAAGGGTTGGCGGTGATGCACAGCGTCACCAAACCCGATCCCGAGAGCGGCGAGGAGATCGTCGTCACCGAGCCATTTGTCGAGAACAAGCCGATCATGCAGCCTTTTGGGGACCGCTCCAAGGTAGTCATCGAACCGATGCTGACCGATCAATGGTTCGTGGACACCGACAAGATCGTCGGCCCCGCTTTGGACGCGGTGCGCAACGGCGACGTCAAAATCGTGCCCGAACGCGAGGAAAAGGTCTATTTCCACTGGCTGGAGAACATCGAGCCGTGGTGCATCAGCCGCCAGCTTTGGTGGGGCCATCAGATCCCCGTCTGGTACGGGCTGGATCTGAGCTATGATCAGGCCATCGGCGAAGACGGTGAACTGGATCATGTCGAACTGCACAAGCTGCTGATGCGCGATGGCATGGTGCATGCCGGCACCGTATCCCATTGCGCCGCAGACTTTTCGGCCGTGCAAAGTGCGTTTCGCGATGAAATTGCGAATACGCCGATCCCGGTCAACCACGCCGCCATTGTCGAAGTGGCCGACCGGCATGCCGCCATTCACACGCTGGCCGAGAGTCTGGCGCAATACGCAGTGGATCAGGATTCGACAAAGCTGGTCTATCCGGTCTGGCGCGACCCCGATGTGCTCGACACCTGGTTCTCCTCCGGTCTCTGGCCCATAGGCACGCTGGGCTGGCCCGAGGACACACCCGAACTGGCGCGCTATTTCCCCACCAGCGATCTGATCACCGGCACCGACATCCTGTTCTTCTGGGTGGCGCGGATGATGATGATGCAACTCTCCATCGTCGGACAGATCCCGTTCGACACCGTCTACCTGCATGGGCTCGTGCGCGATGCCAAGGGCAAGAAGATGAGCAAATCGGTCGGCAACGTGGTCGACCCGCTCGAGGTGATCGACGAATACGGCGCCGATGCACTGCGGTTCTCTTCGGCGGCGATGGCGGCGCTTGGCGGTGTGCTCAAGCTCGATATGGAGCGGATCAAAGGCTACCGCAATTTCGGCACCAAGCTCTGGAACGCCATGCGCTTTGCCGAGATGAACGGTGTGTTTGAAGGGACAGTCGAGGGCCTGCCACCCACCGAACAGGCGCTGAACAAATGGATCGTCGGGGAAACCGCAAAGGTCCGCATCGAAGTCGACGAAGCGCTGGAGAACTATCGGTTCAACGACGCGGCAAGCGCGCTTTATGCGTTTGTCTGGGGTAAGGTGTGTGACTGGTACGTGGAATTCTCCAAACCACTGCTGCAAGACGACAACCCGGCCCGCGAGGAAACCCGCGCGACGATGAAATGGGTTCTGGATCAGTGCCTGATCCTGCTGCATCCGATCATGCCGTTCATCACCGAGGAACTTTGGGCCACATCCGGTGACCGTGCCAGGATGCTGATGATCGCGGATTGGCCGACCTATGGCAGCGAGTTGGTCGACAGCGACGCCGATCACGAGATGAACTGGGTGATATCGCTGATCGAGAGCGTTCGCTCCGCCCGCGCACAGATGCATGTGCCCGCCGGTCTTTACGTGCCGATGCTGGTCACCACGATTGATGAGCGTGGCCGCGCCGCGTGGGAGCGCAACGAGACATTGATCAAACGCCTCGCGCGGATCGAGGATTTGAGCGAGACAGAAACCTTGCCCAAAGGCACCGTGACGATCCCGGCAGAAGGCGCGAGCTTTGGCCTGCCGCTGGAAGGGATCATCGACATCGCCGAAGAAAAGGCGCGGCTTGAAAAGACCCTTGGCAAGCTGGCCAAGGAACTCGCTGGGTTGCGCGGGCGTCTCAACAATCCGAATTTCGCCAGATCGGCGCCCGAAGAGGTGGTCGAGGAAACCCGCGCCAACCTGGCCGCACGTGAAGAGGAAGAGGGCAAGATCAAGGAAGCGCTGGCGCGGCTTGCCGAACTGGCCTGATGATCTCTAGAACCCGCCAAGGACATGTCATCATGTCCTTGGCGACGTGGTTCCTCGGATCCGATCTGCCTCGATCGGATCCCTGACCGGGGATCACTTGAAAGTCGGCGCACGCCCCTGCATCTTGGCCGCGATGACTTCCATCTGGTCGGGCTTGCCGATCAGACCTGCGGATTCGCGGCTCTCCTGCAACAGCACAGCCGCCCGATCCTGGGTCTCGGCCACATCGATCAACCGCTTTGCCGCCCGAATGGCGGACGGGCTCCTGCCCGCGATATCCTTGGCAAGATCAAGCGCAGCCGCCAACGGATCGTCGGCCAGTTGCGTCACCAGCCCCCAGCGTTCTCCCTGCTCCGCCGGGATCGGCTGTGCCGTATATGTCATAAGGCGCAACACGTCCGACCGAACCAGGGGCGGCAACGTGATCATGCCACCCAGATCGGGCACCAGCCCCCATTTCATCTCCATCAACGACAGCTTGGCATCGGGCGTCGCGATCCGGATATCGGCGCCAAGCGCCAGTTGAAGACCGCCACCATAGACCGCCCCCTGCAAGGCCGCGATGACCGGCACGGGCACCCGCCGCCAGACCAGCGACATTTCCTGCAAGAGGTTGGTATCTCCGTGGCTGCGCCCGAGGAGCCATTCCTCGGGATCGACCTGTCCCATCTTGGCGAAACTGGCGAGATCCAGCCCGGCACAGAAGCTCTTGCCTTCGCCCGACAGCACCACGGCCCGCGCATCCGAGGCAGCAACCTCCTGACCAGCGGCGACAATCGCCTGGAACATCGCATCGTCCAGCGCATTCATCTTGTCACCTCGGGTCAACGTCACCCGAGCAATGTGATCCTGATATTCTACTGAAACGCGTGCCATGAACTCTCTCCGGTTTGGGTTCGCCACACCACACCCGATTCCGCTGCCCGGATCCAGATGAACGTGGGGGCACAACCGGTACCCCGGCCTGCTGCATTTACAACCGGGGCAGAGCGCTTCATGGTCGCGCCGGTTCGGAAAGCACTCGCAGTGACACAAGAGACACCAAAAATTCCCAAGCAGGAACGCCGCGCCTTGGTGCGTCTGGCGTGGAATGTGGCGGGCAGCGTGGCCTTGCTGCTGGGGTTGATTGGTGTGGTGCTACCGGTTCTGCCGACGACGCCCTTCGTGCTGGTGGCGGCCTTTGCCTTTTCAAATGGCTCGCCCCGCATGCGCCAGTGGCTGGTCAGCCATGCAGTGTTTGGCCCGCTGATCGCGGATTGGGAAGCGCACGGGGCCATCGCCAGACCGATCAAGCGGTTGTCCTGTGCCATCATGGCCGGGGTTTTCCTGGTGAGTGTCATCGCCGGCGTCGCCCTTCCGATACTCATCGTCCAGGCGCTCTGTCTTGGCGGCGCGGCGGCCTATGTTCTGAGTCGCCCGGACGGTCCGCAATAGGTCACGCTTGCGACGCTGCACAGGCTCAGGTTAAGTGCGCGCATGACAGTCCCTCGCTATACCCCGCTTGCACAATCCCTGCCCGCCACCGTACCCTTTGTCGGCCCCGAAACACAGGAACGACACCGTGGCAGCACCTTTGCCGCGCGGCTCGGCGCGAATGAGAACGTGTTTGGCCCATCACCGAGGGCGATCGAGGCGATGCAGACCGCCACGACTGACGTCTGGATGTATGGCGACCCGGAAAACCACGAGTTGCGCCACGCATTGGCGGCCCATCACGACGTCACCCCCGATCATATCGTGGTGGGAGAAGGCATCGACGGGTTGCTGGGGTATCTCGTGCGGTTGCTGGTCGGACCCGGAGATGCCGTGGTGACCTCGGATGGGGCCTATCCGACATTCAACTATCACGTCACCGGGTTTGGCGGCGTGCTGCACAAGGTTCCGTATCTCGATGATCGCGAGGATCCGGCACGGCTGTTTGCCAAGGCCGCCGAAGTGGATGCAAAGCTGGTCTATCTGGCCAACCCCGACAATCCGATGGGCACATGGCACAGCGGCGCCGACCTGCTCGCCGCGATGGATGCCCTGCCCGAGGGCTGCCTGCTGGTGCTGGACGAGGCCTATGTCGAATGTGCCCCCGAGGGCACCGCAATCGAGGCTCACCCAGATGATCCCCGGCTGATTCGCATGCGCACCTTTTCCAAGGTTTACGGCATGGCCGGCGCGCGGGTCGGATACGGGCTCGGCGCGCCGGGAATGATTTCCGCCTTCAACAAGGTGCGCAATCATTTCGGCATGAACCGGGTCGCGCAGGCGGGTGCGCTTGCGGCGTTGGCCGACAGCGAATGGCTCGATCATGTGCGCGACGAGATCGCAACGGCGCGGGACCGCATTGCAGAGATCGCACGTTCACATGGCCTGACGCCGGTTCCTTCGGCGACAAATTTTGTCGCGCTTGATTGTGACAGTGATGGAGCCTTTGCAAAGGCGGTACTGGACAACCTGATATCGCTTGGCATTTTTGTGCGGATGCCCTTCTCGGTCCCGCAAAACAGATGCATCCGTGTGAGTTGCGGCACAGCCGCGGATCTGGATGCGTTTGAGGCGGCCCTGCCCAAAGCCCTGGACGCGGCGCGGCGCTGATCGTGCTGAGCGTAGCCCTGGTGTCCGTGCGCATGTCGTCCGGGCAGGTGGGGGCCGGTGGTGTCTGTAGGAGTCATTTCGAACCATGGTATTGATCGGCTGGCCGCCAAGCGCCGCTAGCGGCCCGCGATGATGGTTGCTGCGGCGTCGATTGCCCCCCGCCCGTGGCGTATCCCGAGCGCCGTCATCCCGGTTTCAAGACTCCCCAGCAATCCGAGGATCATCTGGCCGTTCACATGTCCCATATGCCCGAGGCGGAAAAAGCCGTGACGGGCCGGGTCGTCCGGTGCGGCCATGCCAAGACCGATGCCAAGTGTCAGCCCCATGTTCTGCGCGAGCCATTCGCGTAGCGCGGTGCCCTGGCCGGTCTCCAGCCGCAAGGCCGTCACCGCGTGGCTGCGATGCGCCGGGTCCGCGATGTTCATCCGCAACGGACCGTTGTCCTGCCCCCAGGCGTCGCAAGCGGCCCAGATTGCACCGGCAAGCCGTTCGTGGCGCGCCCAGACATGGTCGATCCCTTCGCCGTGGATCATGTCCAGCGCGGCACGGAGGCCAAAAAGGTGGTGCGTCGGCGCGGTCCCACCGAAATACTGATAGAATTCCTGCGGATTGGCGCGCGGCTCCCAATCCCAATAGCGGCTGACAACAGGCAGCGCGGCGTGCCTCGCGGCGGCCTTGTCGTTGAAGAACACGAACCCCAGCCCCGGAGGCACCATCAACCCTTTCTGGCTGGCCGTGACCATCACATCGACACCCCAGCTGTCCATCTCGAAGCGGTCACAGCCCAGCGAGGCGATGCAATCTGCCATCAGGAGCGCCGGATGCCCCGCATCATCCAGAACGGATCGCAGGGCCGCAATGTCGTTGCGCACCGAACTGGAGGTATCCACATGCACTGCCAGCACCGCCTTGATTGCATGTGCGGTATCCGCGCGCAGCTCCGTGCTGATCCGGTCCATGTTCATCGGGCTGGATTTTCCGAACTCGAGAAGGTCCACCTGCGCCCCAAGCGCACTGGCCACTTCGCCCCAGCCATGACCGAAACGCCCGGTCGCCGGCACCAGCACCTTGTCACCGGGCACAATCACGTTGGCCAGGGCCGCTTCCCACGCCCCGTGACCATTGCAAATGTAGATCGCGGCATTGTGCCGCGTACGTGCCACCCGCTTGAGCTCCGGAATCATCCCGGCGGTCATGTCCGACAACTCGCCTTCGTAGATGTTCGGAGACGCCCTGTGCATGGCCTGCAAAACCTTGTCGGGAATCACAGAGGGCCCCGGAATTGCGAGATATTCGCGCCCTTGCGCCACGGAAATTGAATCGGACATATCGCCCCCTTACAAGATTGGCATCACCCTACATCCGGCGGGCGCGAGGTCAATCTGGCCGATCACACGGGTTGCGCCAAATCCCTCAGATGATTAAATGGCCCCAACGCGTTCAGCGATGGCAGCCGGCTTTGCATCTCAACAGGATCAATACCTTATGAGCACACCTCCCAAATCCTCAGGCGAACTGCTGAGGTGGTTGTGGCGCGGCTACCTGCATCAACACACCGGGACGATGGCCGTTGCAATGGTGTTCATGCTGGTGGAAGGCGGAATGATCGGTGCCATCAGCTACATGATGCAACCGATGTTCGACGAAGTGTTCGTCGCTGGCAACAGCGGCGCGCTCAAATGGGTCAGCATCACATTCCTGGTGATTTTTACCGTCCGCGGGCTCGCCGGCGTCACGCAAAAATTGTTGCTGGCCCATGTCTCGCAGATTACCGGTGCGCATCTCAGGGTCGATCTGTTGAGACGCATGATCAGGCAGGACACGTCCTTTCACCAGAACCACCCTCCCGGTTTTCTGATACAGCGTGTGCAGGGCGATGTCGGTGCCATCGACATCGTTTGGCGCGGCATCATAACCGGTGCCGGCAAAGATGCGGTGTCTCTGATCGTGCTTTTGGGTGTTGCCATCAACATTGACTGGGCCTGGACCGCGATCATGCTCGTTGGCGTCCCTCTCATGTTTCTGCCAATCGGGGTGGCGCAACGCTATGTGCGCAAGAAATCCGCGGTGGCGCGGGATCTCGGGGCAACATTGTCCACGCGTCTGGACGAGGTCTTTCATGGCATCGTGCCGATCAAGCTGAACAGCCTCGAAAACTATCAGGTCAAACGATATTCGGACTACACTGACAAGTTTCGACGGTCACAAATTCGCGCGACGTTCGGGACCGCCGCGATTACCGGAATGATCGACATGATGGCCGGCATCGGGTTCATGGGCGTTCTTCTGTATGGCGGCTCTGAAATCATCGCCGGCGACAAGACCGTTGGCCAGTTCATGAGCTTTTTCACCGCGATCGGACTGGCGTTTGACCCGATGCGCCGTTTGGCCGGGCTGAGCGGCGCCTGGCAGGCAGCAGCCGCCTCGATTGAACGCCTCAAGGAATTGATGGATGCGCCGATCATGCTGACATCCCCCGAAAATCCGGTTCCTGCTCCCACCGGTCTACCGAATGTGGAACTTGAAAACGTATCGCTCAGCTATGGCAAGGCGAAAGTGCTGCGTGAGCTGTGCCTTGACGCGGACTCCGGCAAGACCACCGCGCTGGTCGGGGCATCCGGGGCGGGCAAGTCCACCATCTTCAACCTGTTGACACGACTTGTCGATCCCCAGGAGGGAAGCGTCAAGGTCGGCGGTGTGGATGTCCGGACCATGGGCCTGCCGGAACTGCGCGAGTTGTTTTCGGTCGTCAGCCAGGATGCACTCCTGTTCGATGAATCCCTGCGCGAGAACATCCTGCTCGGGCGCACCGATGTTACCGACGAGGAACTGAAACCGGTCCTTGACGCCGCACATGTCACCGATTTTCTCGAAAAGCTGCCCGACGGGCTGGACACGAGGGTCGGCCCGCGCGGATCGGCCCTGTCCGGCGGCCAGCGGCAGCGTGTCGTAATCGCCCGCGCCCTGCTGCGCGACACGCCGATCCTGCTTCTGGACGAGGCCACCAGCGCGCTGGATGCCCAGTCGGAAAAGGTTGTGCAGTCAGCACTCGACAAACTGGCGGGGGGGCGGACGTCGCTGGTCATTGCCCACCGGCTCTCGACCATCATCAACGCTGACAAGATCATCGTGATGGATCGCGGCAGGGTCGTTGACGCCGGGACCCACACTGAATTGCTGGAGCGCGGTGGCATATACGCCGATCTGTATCATCTGCAATTCCAGGGCGGTAAGACCGTGATCGATCCGCAGGGGGCGGCGGCCTTGGCACCTCATGCCCCGAACCCGGCCAAACCCCGGCCCACCTGGCTTCGGCGCGTCGGTCAGCGGCTGATCGGGTGACGAACCCAGTCTGCCTGGCCGCCCAGGTGGTGATCTTTCGGCAAGCTCAGCGGCGGTAGGCGGTGGCAAGCGCCTTTGGATCAGCACCCGAAAAATACCGGATCAGCGTCCAGAGATTGGTCGCACCACGTCGCAACCACCCCGACCGGTCATACCGCTCGGCACTGGTGAATGCGCGCGTCGGAAGGGCGACCAGCGGACCGGACAATGCCCGGATCAGCGCGACATCTTCCATCAATGGCTGGTCGGGATACCCGCCCGCGCGATCGTAGGCTGCGCGCTGCACCAGCAGTCCCTGATCGCCATAGGGCAAGCCGAACAGATAGGATCGCAGATTTGCCCAACCCGCGAACCAGGCGGGCATCAGGCCGCGCGCCCGAAACGCGAGGCGAAAATGGGCACTGGCCCCCTGCCCGTTCTGAAGGTGCTCTCCGACGGCGGCGGCCCAGCCCGGCTCAAGCTGCGTATCCGCATGCAGAACAAGCAACCAGCGCCCGCGCGCTTGTTCGATGCCCCGGCGCAGCTGCCCCCCGCGCGACGCGGGACCGGAGACAATAACCGCACCTGCGGCATCGGCAATGCGACAGGTTGCATCGGTGCTGCCGCCATCGCTCACGATCAATTCGCGGATCAACCCGGCTGACAGCCCTTCCATCAGCGCGGCGAGACAGGCAGGCAGATGCTCCTGTGCGTTCAATGTCGGAATGATGATCGAGATTTCAGCGGGCATCGGACTTTCCCTGTTCTTTCCTGCAGGCATACCTATATGTCGTGGGAATGAAAACCAGGAGGCCGCCATGTCCGCCCGTCGTATCCTCGAACTCTCCGGCCGCGATACCGAACCCTTCCTGCAGGGATTGATCACAAACGACATTGCGCGCCTGAACGACGGGTTGGTCTATGCCGCGCTCCTGACGCCGCAAGGCAAGTACATCGCCGACTTCTTCCTGCTGCGACACGGCGATGGTGTTCTGCTTGATGTCGCAGAGATGTTGGCGGACGACCTGAAAAAGCGGCTGATCCTGTACAAGCTCCGCGCCGATGTCGCGATTTCCGATAGCGATCTGAGTGTGCAACGCGGCACCGGCACCTCTCCGGCCGGCGCGGTCGCCGATCCCCGCCATCCCGCTCTTGGCTGGCGTCGCTATTCGACCGATCCACAGGCTGACGATGGCAGCGACTGGGACGCCATCCGCGTCGCTCATTGCATCCCTGAAACCGGCATCGAGCTGACACCTGATACATTCATTCTCGAGATGGGATTTGACGCACTGAACGGCGTCGATTTCCGCAAAGGGTGCTATGTCGGGCAAGAGGTCACCGCGCGCATGCGGCACAAGACCGAGTTGCGCAAGGGCCTGCGGCGGGTGCGGATAGAAGGCGTTGCGCCTGTTGGCACCGCGATCACCGTCGCTGACAGATCCGTGGGCACGCTGCTTACGCAATCCGGCGATCACGCGATCGCCTATCTGCGATTTGACCGGGCAGCGGACGGAATGAAAGCGGATGGCGCTACTCTTTGGCTGGATTGATCACCGTCGCAGCTTGAGCTTCGCCGCCGGTTCGTCCAGCGTTCAATTCAACCTGTCACTCATCGCAAGGGCTCGCTCCCGTGATCCAGCTTTATTCCGTCATCTGGCGCGTCAGCGGACGCCGGCAGATTGTTCTGATACTCTTGGCGCTTGCTGTGGCCGGATTGTCCGCAGTCCCGTTGAGTTATCAAAAGGAAATTATCAACGAACTGACCAATGCAGAAATCAGTGCCACCGCGCTGTTCAGGATGTGCGCCGAGATGATGGGTGTCATCCTGCTCAGCCTCTCGCTGAAATGGTTGGTCTCCTACCGCTCCGGCACCCTGGGTGAAGACATCATCCGGCTCTTGCGCATACGCCTCTACAAGGACTCCTCCGCGCCGGACAATGCCAATGACAAGACGATCCCGAAAGGCACCCTGACGACGACGATCTCCGCAGAGGCCGAAGAGCTGGGAAAGTTCACCGGCGGGGCCTTTTCCGACCCTGTCGTGCAACTGGGAACGCTGGTTGCGGTGGTCGGCTATATCGCATCGTCGCAACCGGGTCTGGGTATCATCGCGCTGGCTATGATCACCCCCCAGGTCATCATCATCCTGGCAACACAGCGAAAGGTGAACGAATTCGTGGCCAAACGCGTCAGAATATTGCGCCGCGCCACCAACCGGATCGTCAACGACGACGATGACGGCGAGGCAGAAGCGACAATTGAAGAGGAATTCGACGCGATCTTCGAGACCCGGCGGCGCATGTTTATCTGGAAGCTGTCGACCAAGTTCGTGATCAGCGCCCTGAACGCGGTGGCCACGGTTGCGGTGCTGGTTCTGGGGGGGTGGCTCGTTCTACAGGGCCGCACCGACGTTGGCACCGTCGTGGCCGCGACCATGGGCCTGAGCCGTCTGCAAGCGCCAACATCGTTTCTGATCGCATTCTACCGGCAGGCCAGTGCCGCGCGGGTCAAGTTCGAACTGGTGCGCGAACTTCTGGACGCTCCGCAGGACAGTCCCCGCAAGACAGGCTGAGCGCGCTCAGGCGCGTTCTGTGTATTCCATGGTTTCGGTATTCACCACGATCATCTCGTCCTGTCCGACGAAGGGCGGCACCATGACCTTGATCCCGTTATCAAGGATCGCCGGTTTGAATGAATTTGCGGCAGTCTGGCCTTTGACCACAGGCTCGGTCTCGACAATCTTGCAGGTCACTTTTTGCGGCAACGACGCGCTCAGCGCCTCGGCCTCGTGGAATTCAACGACAACGGTCATTCCGTCCTGCAGGAACGGGCGGCGGTCTCCAAGGATCTCCGCAGGAAGCTCGACCTGTTCATAGGTCGTCGTGTCCATGAAGACGAGCATCCCGTCGTTTTCGTAGAGGAACTGCTGGTCTTTTTGTTCCAACCGGACCTTTTCCACCTTGTCAGCACTGCGGAACCGTTCGTTCAGTTTGCTGCCATTGCGCAGATTGCGCAGTTCGACCTGCGCGAATGCACCACCCTTTCCGGGCTTGACATGGTCTACCTTGACCGCGGCCCATAGGCCGCCGTTGTGCTCCAGCACATTGCCGGGGCGGATTTCGTTGCCGTTGATTTTGGGCATGGCTTTACCTTCGCACGTGCTTGATCGAAATGCTCAGGGACCTATATATGGCGGGCGTGAGGCTGGCAAGACAACGATATCTCGTGCTGCAGATGCAGAATGCCATGCGGTAGACGCATAGAAGGTATGCAATTTCGGGGTATCCGAATCGATTTCGATCAGTCATAACGGACGTCGCGCCGAAAAATTGCAAGAGCAAGAATAACAAAGGAAACGAGATGAAAGATTTCGTTGACGGCACTGCCTTTAACAACGAGCAAGGCAATCGTGCACGTAAACTTTTTGCGGCTGTCGTACTGGCCGCACTTGATGATGCCATAGCCGATGACAAGAAATATGGCAACGGACCTGAGCAGATCGCACGCTGGGCGCGTTCGCGCGACGGGCGCGAGGTTCTGTCCTGTGCCGGTATTGACCCGAACGAGCGTGTCGTGTCCGGCTTGATGGAATTTGTGGGTCGGGGCGTGCGGACATCTGTTGCGCTTTCGCGCGAAGAAAGCGAGCGGCGCAACGCTGCGCAACAGGCCGAAGCTGCCTGATTGCACGATCTCACTTTTGCTCTAAAAAAAGCGCGGGCACCTTTGCCCGCGTTTTTTTACTGTTGGTATTCCGGCTGGAGTACTTTTGTAGCACCTGCGAGGCGATCGCCACGGCATCTGGCGGCAAACGGGCCACGGATTACCTGGCAGAGTGACCAAACAGCCGCCGCATCGAAGAATGGCCAATCCGCTGACACAGCGCTCTTTACCGCTTTCCCAAGGCCTCGAGAACACGATCGAGATCCTTTGACTGCTTGGACACACGCGCAGGCGCATCCTTTGCCAGGTTGTAGTAGATCGTCGGATCGTAGATCTGAACTGCGAGTCCCAGGCGCTCCGCCGTCAAAAGACCCTGGCTGGACAATAGCTGGTAAGATGCGATCACCTCCTCTGCCCTTGCCGAGATTTGAGCCGTCAGCGCATCCAGCAACTCCTGCTCGGCGGCAAGCACGTCAAGCGTGGTCCGGGCACCCAAGGTGGCCTCTTCCCGAATGCCATCAAAGGCGACCTGTGCTGCCCGCACACGCTCGGCCGTGGCGACAAGGCTGGCGCGCGAGACGTCCAACCGGACAAAGGCGTCGTTCACCCCCTGAACCGTGTCACGCTGTACCGACAAGAGGTTGCCGCGCGCGGCGTCGCGACCCGCCATTGCCGCACGGATGTCGGATTGCAATGCACCACCTCGGTAAATCGGCTGCCGCAGGCTAAGCCCGACCGTGGCATCGTATCCATCGCTTGAACTGTCCCAGTCCTCGAGAAGACCCAAAGCCAAGGTTCCATTCACCGTCGGACCAAGGGCCTTGGTCGCGGCCTGCACCAGGATCTCCTGTGCGGCGACCTGCCGTTGCGCGGCCAGGATGTCCGGATGATAACGGACTGACACGGCCTGTGCCGCTTCGACCGACTGCGGACGTTTTGGCAAATTGGTTGGCGTTACCAACTGCCCGGGCCGTCGTCCGACCGCGTTTACATATTCCGCCTTTGCGTTCACCAGCAGGCCCTGGGCCGTTGCCAGATTGCTGCGGGCCGCCGCCAGCCTTGATTCAGCCAGGGCAACGTCGGTCCGCGTCACCTCTCCAACATCAAACCGATCCTGCGCAGCGCGCAGTTCCTCGCCCAGAACCCGCACGTTGTTCTGCCTGAGCGACACGTTCTCAGTCTGGAGGATCACGTCGATATGTGCCGAAACCGCACGAAGCAGGATGCGCTGCTCAATGGACACCAGGGTTTGCCGCGTTGCCAGAACGACTTCTTTCGCTGCCGCGACCGACAGCCGCCGCACACCGTTGTCGAGCAACCTCCACGACGCTTCAAAAGCTGCTGTGAACTGTGACGTCCCCTGCCCGAGCGCTCCCCCGCTCCACTGTCTTGGTTCGCGGACCGTGGTCGACAGGACAAAATCCAGTACCGGCCGCAGTGTCGCGACCGCCGAAGCCACATCTTCATCTGCCGCACGCAGCAACGCCCGGTTTTGTTCAAGAAGGCCGCTGGTGTTGTAGGCCCCTATCATGGCATCCGCGAGGTTGTCTGCCCGCACGCTTCCGACGGCCAGAACCGTACTGCCAATCGCAATTGCAAGTGCCGCGGCCTTGCCCCATCGAAATTTTGGTGTCCTGCTCATTTCGGTCTCCTGATCGCGCCGGGTTGGTCCGGGTTTTCCCCGTGTTGTCCCACTGCATCTACCTCAAACAGCCGTCGACACCCTTCTTGTCTAGAGGGCGAACACGGCTTCTTTCTCAAAACCTGGCAAGACCGGAGCGCTTGCGTTGAATTCGAACCGCCACGACAGGGAACCACCGGTCTTGTAGCCGATCCTGACCACGCCAAGGGCGTCTTCCATGAACACACAGGCGATTCGGCCACCATCCTTTAGCTGATTGGCAATTGCATCCGGCAATCGTGCGACCCCACCTTGTATCAGTATGACATCGTAGGGGCCATGCTCTGCCGCGCCCTTGGCAAGCGGCCCCTCGTGGACAATCACATTGTCCGCGCCTGTCTCGACAAAGGCAGACTGGGCTTCAGCCGCCATTTCGGCGTCCTCTTCCAGCGCTATGACCGCCTGCGCCATGCGGGCCACGACAGCAGAGGAATAGCCATGCGCGCACCCTATATCCAGAACCAGCTCGTCTCCGGAAATATTCAGCGCATCCAGCATCTTGGCCAATGTCCGCGGCTCCAGCAACACGCGCCCGTCCTCGAGATCGATATTTTCCCCGGTATAGGCCGCTTCCTGAAGAGCATCCGGAAGAAAAGCCTCACGCTCAACCTTCAACATTGCATCGATGATCGGAAACTTGGTCACATCGGACGGCCGCACCTGGGTATCGACCATCATCCGGCGACGGAGTGCGAAATCTGTCATTGCTAAACTCTCTTGTTCACCCGGTTGAAAACGTTTTGCCACATCGCCCGCTCCCCGGCAACGGCCCGCAGCGCGAAATCGCGAGATGTGACACTTGCAGCGCTGAGACAGATCAGCTAGACGGCTGCTTGCACCATGGCGTGGCGAGTTGGCGGAGTGGTGACGCAGCGGATTGCAAATCCGTGTACAGGAGTTCGATTCTCCTACTCGCCTCCAATAAAATCAATGACTTATGCGAAAATCATGTGTTTGAAGTCCAATCTGCCCGCTTCTGGGGGACAAATGGGGGACAAATGCACGAAGTTCACCTGACCAACCTCCAGGCAAGCAAACAGTACAACCCCTTACCCGACACCCCGACAAAAGGGGACAAAAGGCCCGTAAAAGGTGAACGGACTGCCGATAAATCGTTCATGGCTGGTGACCTGCTGTTATCGTGACGCGGCGCTATTCAGATTTCGCTAGAGGTTTGCCATGGAGTCGTACATCAATGACGCCGTCTTACCCATTGCTTCAACCTCACAAAGCGTAATGAGCTTTTCCGGTGTAATTTCCGGATTATTTAGCCGCTTCCGCATACCGCGTAACGTAGCCATGGTTCTCGACGGAGACAATGAAATGCAGTCTGCGAAGAAGCTATCAGCAGACAGTGGCTCAACATCGAACTTAGTACAATAATCGCTTGGAAAGTCCCGAAGGTTATCCGTCACGATCACTGACGCGCTGGTTTTGATTGCTGCAGCGAGTACGTGACGGTCCTTTTTGTTGATCCCGAGCAGCGCTGGCTCAAGTAACTCAAAACCTTCTACCTTCGCATCTTCAAATGCGGTACACATGTTGTTTCTCTGTCGTTGAGCGCCCGCCTTAGGATTGTCGATACCCTTACGCTTGATCAGTTTTTCGATGGTGCGCTCAGTTTCGTCCATGATTTTTTCGGACCAGCGCACACGGTAAAATTCCGCTTGAGCGAGAGATAGTAGCATGTTGCGTTTTAGTGCGCTGGCCAAAACACAGGCGTCGGCCATGGCTGTAAATCTGTCGGCTTGGTAATTCAAAGTAGGCCGTGCTCTCCGTCAAACTCAGCCATATCTTTGAGGGCGTTAGCGCGTTTTGCGTCGCGACCCTCCTTGTACTCCAAGAGGTCGCTTGCCTTAATGCGTCGATGCCGGCCAACTTTCGTAAAACCAATATCCTCGCGCTCAAGCAACTTAATCAGATGTGGTCGGGAAACGTTTAAGATGTCAGCTGCCTCTTGCGTGGTTAGTTGACTATCTAGCGGAATGAGGTGGAATCCACGCCCGCTACTTACGAGTCGAAGTACCTCCAGGAAAGAGTGCGCAAGCGCAGGTGATAGGGTCACGGGCAAGGTCTTCCCTTGCTCGTTTGCAATCTTGATTACGGTTTCGCCGTCCTCTTTGATTTGAGAGGCGACAATCTGTCTAAGTGTCTCGGCGTTCGAGCTTTCCAACTCAGTGGGCAAGCGTTCATCAAAGGCCGACGCAGGGGACTCGGCGTTCATGGTGTGGCTCATTTCATTAAGTCGTTTTGGGGTTTCTTGGTGATGGTTTTGTCGGACGTCTTATGCGTCGTTACGGTATTTATATGGTAGTATTCGCAATATTCGCAACACTTTTTTGACCCCATAAAGTTAACAATACGTTGATGATGCCACCACATGCACATGAGAATGCTAGATGACTGAACCGCAGAAACACAAAATTTTGTTTGTTGCATATAGGGTTGCGTGAGCAACCTTCGCGCCGTCCGGAGTGCGGGACGGCGGTCGCCTTACAATGATCCGAGGACATTGAACGAAGCGGTGGTAGTTCTCATTGGCCTCCTATCGCGCCAAATTCGCAGGCGACTGCGCCACCACCAGCGGTGGTTCAGCAGGAAACGACCGGATATCAAACCACTTGAACCACGTCCCATCCGGGTTGGCCTGATCGCCCATAACAATGCTGCCGCCGTCATTCCCGTGACGGATCAGCGCCGCACGAAAGGCGCGCAGGTCAATCAGCCACCAGTTTTCCACGGCTGTCTGGGCGGCGTTGGAGTGGCCGTAGAACATCCAGTCACCCTTGCCGTTCACAATCTTGGAAAGCTCCGTCTGTGCGCCAGAGGCAACGCGGGAGCGGATGGTGAACTGGTGGGGATACCTGCCAGCATAGCCTGGGCGTCTGACACGTGCGGCGATCCGCATGTCGCGGGCGTCCAGCATCAGGAGGTCTGTTGCGTGTAACTGGTCCAGCGGATCAGGGGCGGTACTCAGAAGGTGCGAACCAATCAGCCGCTTGATGTCCGGCAGAAACCGGTCCGACCAGCGCCGGTTCAGTGCATAATGATAGGTCATGAAAATGGATTTCGATAATGTCATATAAGGAACGAAGGCCCGCGAAATAGCAGGCCTTCGGTGGTGTTCAGATCAGGTTGTGGTTACCTCCGTTCTGTTTGGTTCTGATCGCCGGCCCCTCTGTGTTGGCCTAAGTCAATTCGTGAACGTGCGTTGGCCTCTCAGGCAGGAGCTTGCAGCCCATCCTTCCCAGCGTGAAATTCTGCGACAACCTGTGCAAACAGCGGTTCGGCTTCCTTCACCGGGATACCGTGGATCACAACGGCTCGGAGGAGCGCCACGAAGGCGGTCTGAACTTCGGGAGCAAGCTGTTTGTGCGCCTCGAGTATCTCTTGGTTTTCTTTCCTGTCTTTGGCGTCCCGCTTGACAATTTCGGATGGATTCCCACCCACAAGCCAATTCATGCAGATGCCCCGCTCGCAAGCCCAACTTATGAGCGGTTCCGTCAGCATCGGCTCGCCATCTTCATAGGTCAGTTCCGGCGGATTGGTTTCAAACAGGGCGCAGGCATGTTCTATGCGCTCGGCGAACGTTCCGAATTCGTGGTCCCGATGTGACTTTGTCATGATTTCACCTTTCTGTGGTCTTCCAGCAATTCAACGTCTTTCAGAAGCTCCGTCAGCATGTTCTCGCAGAGTTCCAGACTTGGTGTCGGCATGTAGTTGCTGCCGAAAGTCGCCACGGGGTCAGAAACGCTATCCGTTGCCATGATGTGGGTCTGCAGAATGGATATCGCGGCGCAGAGGTTGGCGTACGGCGAACCGTTGTCAGGCTGCTTCATGACGTCACCTCACGTCCGCTCGTTGCGTCCATCAGTTTTTCGATATCGAGAGACAACTTGTCTGCCATTTGCTCGATCACATAGCCGAGCGCATGTTTGCCATTTCTCGTTTTTGAGTCGTGGGGGTCAAAATCCGTCAGGACTGCTGCCAGCCCGTGCAGATACAGCATTTCGGTATCGCAGCGCGGCAAGAACCGGCGCGGGGTGTGCGACGACGCGTCGCCTGTTGCAGCGTAGCTGCGCGGATGGATCGGGCAACCTTCAGAAACTCGCCTAAGGGCTAGTCATCGCTTCATCGACAAGACTTCTGCGGTCTCTCTGTCAGCGACGCGCATCAATAGGTCCGGCGTTGAATGTGTGATAGGAACGTCATGCAGGTCGGCGGGAACTTCTTGATTATTGGTAAGAAGCCCCCTTTGGACACATGCGATTGGAGCATCCAAACTCCAGTAGATTTGCGCAAAAGACATAGGGGAACAACATGATAACGGGCACAATTGGAAATGACATTTTGATTGGCAACAGTGGCAACAATGTAATTAAGGGGCTGGATGGTGACGACATTCTTAATGGCCGTAAGGGGCAAGATACTTTGCGCGGAGGGAATGGCGATGACACCCTGCGCGGTCAAAATGGCAATGATAGGCTCTACGGTGGTAGTGGCAACGACGAGCTATTTGGCGGTGATGGCGACGACTGGCTGAACCCTGGCAGCAATATTTCGTTTGATAACATTTGGGCAGGAAATGGAAACGATACCGTTGTGCTATCTGATATTTCCACAGGATACGCTGCGGTTATGCATGATGATCTGAGTGAAAGCGTTATCATTAACATTGACGGCTCGGCGAATACGGCCTCTGTAAACAAGGGCACGAACGGCACCACAGTTATTACGGACGTAACAGAACCTCTCTTCGCAACCACTTCATTCGGCGGGCTCGGCATTTCTGGCACCGACTTCGACGATATTTTCAACATTTCACTTGGCAGTGGCGGCTGGATGTTAGCAATTGGCGGGGCAGGCAATGATACCTTTAACATCGGGATCGGCACCGGGCGCATTCGGCTGGATTACCGCGACGCTGAAAACGGCGTGAGCATTGATCTTACACAGGGCATGGCCTTTGATGACGGTCATGGCGACATCGATACCATCATCGGACAGGGTAGGGTCTGGGAGGTCGCCACCGAAAGATTCAATGATACCGTTATTGGCAGTGCCAATGACGAGAGCTTCATTCTCTATGCGGGCACCGATACTGTGGACGGTCGAGGCGGCATTGACCGTTTGCGTTACGACAAGACTGGAGTAGAGGGTCTTGTTCTCGACCTGAGCACTGGAACTGGAACCGGCATATGGAATGGCGACGGTTTCAATCATACTATCAGCAATATCGAAAGTGTTTTCGGATCTAGGACCGACGACATTCTGCGAGGCGACTCCGAAGACAATTATCTGTGGGGGAATCTTGGCGATGATGAACTGTTTGGCGGTAGTGGTCGCGACGAACTGGTAGGCGCTGAAGGGAAAGACAATCTTTGGGGCGGCAATGGCAGCGATACCATGTGGGGTGGGAATGGCAGCGACACGCTCAAGGGAGAGCAGGGCAACGACGATTTGATTGGCCAGAATGGCAACGACAAAATGTTCGGCGGTGGCGGACGCGACAGGCTGTGGGGTGAGGTCGGCAATGACAAGCTTCGGGGTGGCGCAGGGAATGACGAAATTCAGGGGCAGGATGGCAATGACAAGCTGTTTGGCGGCGCAGATGACGATACCTTGTGGGGCCAGGATGGTAATGACGAATTGAATGGCGGTGCAGGAAACGACTCCATGATCGGAGGCTTGGGCATCGACACCTTTGTCTTCTCGGCAGGAAACGACATCATTTACGATTTCAATACCATCGATATGATCAATCTCGAGAGCGTCGCCTCGATAACGGGATTTAACGACCTCAGGAACAACCACGCGACCGATGTAGGGGGTAATCTTGTGATCGATGACGGTTCGGGAAATTCATTTACTCTGATTGGTGTGAGCGAGGCCAGCCTGCAGGCCAACGATTTTCTGTTCTGATTCCTGGTACTAGAGGAACCTTGGCTTTGCTGAATTTGCCAGCAACACAAAACACACACAGGTGTACACCAGAATGGATGCGAAGACTGTCATCTACCTATTTCGCCATGGCGAGACCGACTGGAACACACAAGGCAGGAGGCAGGGGCACCTAGACTCTCCTCTGACCCAAAGGGGCCGGCTTCAGGCCGAAGAAAATGCAATGAGACTGCGGCGTCATCTTTCGCTCGACGGAGAAATCGCAGTTTTTGCCAGCCCGCTTGGGCGCGCACGGCATACTGCTTTGATAATGGTCAAGGACCTTGGCTTATCCGAGGAGTCTATAATCTTTGAGCCTCGGTTGAAGGAATGCAGCTTCGGAATTTGGGAGGGATTGACCACGTCCGAGATCAAAGCTCGTTACCCGCAAGAATGGCATGCGCGTTCAGAGGACAAGTGGACGGTCCCAGCTCCTTCGGGAGAGTCGTACGCAGATGTGCATGCACGGGTATCTGAATGGTACGAAGAGGTATCACTCGCAAAAATAAACCTAGTTGTTTGTCACGGCCTAACCTCTCGAGTCTTTCGCGGCATTCATGCTGACCTTTCCCGGCACCAGGTCTTTGCACTGAAAGAGCCTCAAGACGGCTTTTTCGAGCTACACAACCAGACCGAAGTGTTCATCGAGTAACAGCGCAGCAAAATGCGTTCACTAGCGCAATATGCGGCATCGATCGAAGTGGGCTCTCCCGACACCTTCGCCACGTTGGTCACGAGTGGCCGGTTTGGGGAATAGCGCAGTTCGATGCATCGCGCTCGAACTGGTATGACGCGGACTAAGTAGGCATTGATTTGATTTTAACTAATAACCGGAATAGAATAGCTTATAATCTGACAAATTGGCCTCTCTGTTGCCCACCTTCTACCTGTAGCTGCACCCAGTACCGGTCTTTGGAGGCTGGAAGATTGAGTAGGCAAAAAGGGAAGGCGACGATTGGATCAAATAGTTTTTTTTGGCGGGTTCGTGGGGGCTTTCGCAATATTTGATGGTTTGTGTGACAAAGTGGCTAGGGCAAAACTATCGGAATTCCTGTTTGGATTTCACAATGTAAATGCCGCAAAAGTTGAACGCCAAATCATCGTTTCATTGATTTCTGGTTTTCTAGATTCTTCCGGTAAACTGTCGTTTCCTCGCGTATTGCTCTGGTCTCTTTTCGCTTCGCCGATTTGTATCTTTTTAGGAGACGTACTACCGGTGTTCAATTACTTACCAAAACAGGTCCAAGAGAGCGCCAATGCAATATTTTCAAACTACCTTCACCTGCCAATAACATTCGCAACGATTAGCGCTTCAGTGGCCTTAGCGAGTTTACCCTTTGACTATTGGAGTCTTTGGATTGCAAAGAAAATATACCTAGACCGCAATAACGAAAGCGGAATTTACCCATTCATAAAAGACTTGGCCGCCTCTATTTTGCCGATCATCCCGTTGGTTCTGATCGTAAAAAGCGAAGTTTTCAGTAGTCTCGGGCTACCGTTGGTAGTTTTTACGTTGGAGAATGTAAGCCATGCGGCTGCTGAGTTGCTTTTGCATCTTGTGATATATGTACCGATAGGTGTCGTTTCTTCAGTCTTTTTGTCCTTTTTGGTGAGAGTTTCAGGATTTGGGGCCGCCATGCTTATTCGTTTCGCTCTAAGGGTCACAAAAGTAAATCAAAGACTGGTATTAGTTTCACGACTACATGAATTCCCCTTTACCTTTATAGGTGTTGTGAGCTTCTTGAGTTATATGGTTTTAGGATTGCTTGCGTAGTCCGAAATCGGCCTTTGGTGCGTCTCGCAGCATCCGTTACTCTGGGCTCTGTGCGGCCATCTGACGGTTTCGCTCAGGGAAGTTGGGTTAGTCCCCGAAGCCCTACTTCCACCGCTAATCTCAGGTCAGGTGAGGAGCGCTAAATGCTCAGCCATCTACGTCGGGACCATCTCCGAGCGACATATTGCGGACTGGCTTTCTATTGAGGGCGGATGCGCCTAAGTTGGTGCAGTGGCCCCCCAAGTTCATCAGTTAAACGCGTAAGTAATTGATATTGTTATGGCGGAAGGGCCAGAAATGTGACAACAGGGCCCGTCAGGCGGGCTTGGGAAGGTCCATGGCTTCGAAGAGGTCGAGTTGCTCCGGTGTTGTTCTGCTGACGCCATGCAGGGTGCGATTTCCCGCATGGGCAGTGTGCTTCTGGATGCGCGCGAGCAGGTCGAGCGCCGTGCGAGGGCTTGCGGAATGTCCCCTTGCCTTCAGCCGCATCCGCATGACGCGGTAGAGAACGAGCGCAAGAAAGCAGATCAGTGCATGCGCGCGGATACGGTCGGGCAAACGATGGTGGACCGGGGCGATCTCGATGTCAGATTTCAACACCCGGAACCCGCGCTCAATATCGGCCAGGGCCTTGTAGCGTGACACGGTCTCGGCAGGCGAGAGGTCGGGCGCGTTGGTCAGAAGCGCCAGCTTGCCGTCGAAGAGTCCCGCCCTGGCAATGGCCTCTTCGTCGACGCTCCAACTGAACCGGTCGGCCTGCAGATCGGCCTTGAGGAAACGGGTGAGTTCGGCCTCGGCAACGGCGCGGGAGAAGCGGCTGTAGGCACCCCGGTCGGAGGCGCTCCGTCCCCGTGCTGTCTTACCGCCATCCTGCGCGTCAAGTTTCGCGACCATTTTCTCTGCCTGGGCTTCAAGCTCGGCAATGCGTGCGCGGCGCCGGTCGGATTGCTCTTCGGCACGTAGTGGATCATGGGCCACGATCAGGCGATGCCCGGCGAAGGTTTCTTCGGCCAGCCCATCGCTATCGAAGGTGAGGTTCTGGAACGTCTCGGCCAACTCGGTGTAGCGGCGGGCCGGGACGGCAAGGATGAATTCCAGCATGCGATCCCCCCGATGAGCCAACGCAGTTAGCTCATCTATGTTGTCGAGGCTCAGCAACCCGCGATCGGCCACCAGAATGACCCGCTGGATTGGGAATCTCTGCAATACTGTTTGCAACATGGGCTGCAGTGTCTTGGTCTCGGCTGTATTGCCGGGATGGACCGTGTGCATCAATGGCAAACCATCTGCGGTCTGCACGACGCCGAGCACGAATTGCCGCGCAATGCCTCCGGTTTCCTTGTTCATGCCAAAGCCGCGTAGATCGCCTTCCAGCTTGAGGGGAAGGGCAATCCGCCCAGATCGCGGCTTAACTGTCGAACTTGGGTGGCCCGTACTGGGGGGCGGAGTTGGAGCAAGAAATGATGAAACTGCCAATCTCAGCGGTCGTGGTTCTGGCACTACTTGCCGCACCAATGGTGTGGGCAGACAATGGAAAAGGCAAAGGCAAGGGCAAGGGTAACAGCAAAGCGAAAAGCCAAAAAGAACAACCAGTTCAATCGCCTGTGGTCGTCAATCCGGGCAACTACAACTGTCCACCAGGGCTGGCAAAGAAAGCGGTTCCTTGTGTCCCCCCCGGGCAACTCAAAAAGTACGGCACCGGCGACTATCTCTATAACGATTACTTTGTCTTGACCGACATACCCACGAAGACCGCGTTGAGCTTCACTTCTGCACACCGCGCTTGGAGCTGACCTCGGGGCGGAGCCTGAACATCGCGCCACCCGGCTACGAAAAAGCCTTCGACAGCTTGCGCGATGTGATGAACCAGCGCCACGGCTGGGCCGATCCGATGGAGCTGGAGCGCGCGCAAGAGGTCCGCGACACCATCGAGACCCCAATGCGCGCGCAGGGTCGTGACGAGCTGCATGCGTGGGTTCTGGATCAAGTCAGCGTGGGCCTAATCACTGACCGTGGGAGCATGCTCGACGCCCTTACCGATGCGGGCTTTGACATCCCACGCGCGGGCAAAGCCTACCTGACCGCCCAAGACCCCGACACCGGCGAGCGCTGGCGTTTGAAAGGAGAGATATTCCATGAAAACTGGCAAGCCGACCCGACTGAGCGAGAAGCTGAACGCGGAACTGGACACGATCCGGCAGGACTACGCCGCCTCGATGGCATCGCAATTGGAGAGCTTCAGGACCGATTTGAACAGCATTGCGACCAACGCGCAGCGTACAATCGAGATCGATACCCGCACCTTTCTGAGACAGAACAAGAGCTGGCTGACGATCTCGCCTTGGCTGATCACGGGGATGTTCTTGGCAGGAATCGTCTCGATGATGGCCGCGAGCTTGCTCTGGACGCTGATGCTGGCCAACTCGGAACTGATGGACTTGGGCCTAACGAGGATCGACAGGGAGGACGGGACGTGGCTGGTGCTGGACCCGACCAAGACGCGCCTGAGGACCTGCACAATGGGCGGGAGATCAGTGACCTGCATCGAGATCGAGGAGAACTAGATGACGACACCCCTGACAGCATTGGAACGCGACTTGCTCTCCTGCGTCGAGCGGTTGGTGACGGCCTGCGAGGTCTCAGCAAAGGAATTGAGCGGGTTAGAGGCACGCTCGACGACGGGGATGCAGAGCCAGATGGATGGATTGGCCGCCTGCGTGTCGGTGCTCATTCAATCGCAAGTGGTGTCCGTGGCTGCGTTGCACGGCTTGCTGAGCGAGGGCTCGAATTACGGGAGGCTGCGCACGCAACTAGAGACCAGCTTGAAATTAGTGAAAGCCGCCGAAGAGAGGCTGAAACAGAGCTAGAAGAGCGGGAGGTCGAGATGGACCGGGGGATGACGCATTGAGGGAAGATGGGCAGAGTTAGTTGAGCTTCACTACCGTCTATCTAACCGGAAACCGTTTCCGCGTCATTCTGTCCTTTTCGGGTAAGCGCAATGGGATCCATCTGCCGCCGGTCGCCCTTGCCCACGTTGAAAATGTCGGATTTCACCTCATTAAATTCATGATTGGTTACGCTCAATTGTAATTCTCGACTGGACTTGCCGCAGAAGACAAAAATCTGATATTCGCCACTATCGTCGACCGTCTCGACTAGACGCCAACCCGGCCTGCTTGCATCAGTGACTTCAATGTTGACGAAACGAGCCGGAGTAGTTCCATGCTCACCTAGAATCTGAACGGAACCAACAACCTCAGCGTCAGTTAGCTTTCGAAGTGCAACGTATGTGCATACGATTACAAGCAATGGCCATGTGCCGGCGATACCAATGACCCAAGCAAGAAAGTTCAAAGGCTCGATGAGAGTGTTTAAGAAATAGATCACCAATCCAATGCCTCCTGCAGCTAGAACAGCTATGGATACGAGTGCACGGATTTTTAGTTTTCGGGGTGAAAACAGCCTGCCGCCAATTAGAATAGTTACTAATCCGGCAAGTCCGCCAAGCACGACTTGCGCAAACCATCGAGAGTCAGTCATTGGATTGGAGAAAGCGACATAGACCTCTAAGCCATTTCCAGCAGAGCTGGGTAACGTCACTAGTGGTAAAGCGGTAGTCCATCCGACTCGGGGAGCAAAAGCAATGTCGTCTTCCGTGACCCCTGCCGGAAGTCGGACGCTTAGATCGAAATTCTTTACCGTCTCAGATGCTTGGGCAAGGATTGTCGAGTGTTGTTGGAACCCAGAAAAGCCAAAATCGAACGAAAATCGTACGCGCCTTTTCGAGCCGGTCGGTATGATTTCAACAGCATTCAGAATTCGGAGTTTAACCTGCGATGTATTTTCTGGATGTAGGAATGCGATGAGAGTGTAGTCATCTCCCATCGCTAGAATACTCGCGCTTATGGTATCTGCGGTTCTTATCGTTGCTTCTTCACTTAATCGAAAGGGTAAGAGAGCAGACCCGATCGATGAGCGACCCAAAGGCCTAACCATGACTGTCACGGTAGCATCAGCAAACCCTTGGTTAGAAAGCTCCATCTCGATGGTAGATTGGGCTGTCGCAAAGTGAGGCGTAAACAGGGCTATGAAAAATGTGAAGATCAGGATGAGCAGGCGCACTTTAGAACCTGTAAAACTGGTGAAATCCGATTATTAGAACGGACGACACCACTGACAAGCAAGAGGCTATCAGAGATAGTCTAAGGTATCGGGATTGCCTGTATTGAAGATGTTCTAACACCCGAAACTCTTCGCGCTCATCCATCTCACTAAAGTGCAGGTCGATCCTTGGAGAATAAAGGTGATTTGCTACAATAGCGAGCCACGCAAATGCTGAAAGGACGGATGGTAATACAACGGCAACTAGAGCAATCGTATAGAGTTCGCGCCCCAAGTCCGGCAACATGTACGCTGAGAAAGCTGCAATCAAAACAGCACGAATTTCTGCGTATCGCAGTTGACTTCGAAGGTCTGCGGTTCTGCGATGTGAAATCATTGCTCTCAATTACTTTGTTCGTCTTCCGCGCCAGCGTATGTCTGTTTCGATCGTCAGACAACCAAATAAAAAGCAGAAGCCACGCTTGATATCTGATAGGAAAAATGTGGAAAGGAAGCTGTTTGACCAATTCAATACAGTGCTGAATCTTAAAAACCGGCTCGAAGAGAAACGCTTCCTGGGCTGACGAATCTGCGGCGGCCTCAATGCAGAATTTTGTGCTTACACGCTAATGAACTCAACTATGCTGCAATCAGCGGTTCGATATTGGACACATCGATTTCCTTTGCGGCCAGAGCCATGTCGTAGTTCGTCTGCAAGTTTACCCAGTAGGCTGGGGTCGTATTGAACACGCGGGCAAGGCGCAGCGCCGTGTCAGGCGTGATCCCAGTCGTGCCCTTGATCAACCGCTCGATCCGCGTCCGTGGCACGCCCAGACGCCGCGCAAACGCGATGGCTCCCATGTCCAGAGGATCAAGGTAAAGCTCTTTCAGGACTTCACCTGGATGCATTGGTTCTTCAAGCAGGCTCATCAGCGTATCCTCTCAATGGTAATCGACAATCTCAACATCGGCGGGCCCGTTCGGCGTCCAGACAAAGCAGATGCGCCATTGCCCGTTGATCCGCACGGAATGTTGCCCAGCCCGATCACCCTTTAGTTCTTCTAACCGACATTCCCCAAGTAGAACACCGACCAATTGATTTTGATACCGTTTTGCATCCAGATCAAGTTTTTCGTGCCCGCTGTGCCGTGGTTGGGGCATCTCACGCGCGAACTGAGCATGCTTTCTGGCCTCGGCGGCGGGTTTGATGTAGTTATTGGGCTGATCGACAGTGCTTTGGGTAGACCGGTCGAGCCGCTTTTCCTCAGATTTTGTTGCTGACGTCATCATCCGGGAACCGGTGGTGAGCGCAGGCGATGTATGGCGGCCAGAATGCGGTTGAACAGGTCACCGCTGACCGCGACTTCGGCCAGTTGGACCGTGATGGCCCGAGCATGACGCACCACCCTCGCTCCGGTTTTGATCAGCCTTGTTTGGAGGCTGGTCAGTGACCAGTCAGCCATCTCTTTGGGTAGGTCGGTTCCTTGCAGGAAGACGCCGAGATTGTAGGCAAGCGCATGAAGTTGCAGCCGCACCTCGTTCTGCGCCATGCCCTTGCAGGACAAACGGGTCCAGTTGATCGCCTGCTTGCCTTCCTTGATGTATTGCTCGGCCGTGCCGCGTTGGTTGTAGAAGCGGATGATCCATTCAGGTTTCATTGGCATGTTGGTGACCACGAAGCCGACGCGCGGGAACAACTCGCCGGGATGCCACTCGACCTTGGCGATGACACGACGGGGCTTGTCCCAGGATGCCGCCTGATACTCGAAATCGCCGTAGATGCGCTTAACGCCTTTTGGCGGGCGTCCGACTGGACGCTTTAGAAGATGCGCAATTCTGCCCTGAAGTACACGGTTGGTGCGCAGGCGAATGGCATAGTAATATCTTTCCGCTTCCAGAGTTTTGTATAGCTCCGGGATGGCGAAGGCAGCATCGCCCCGGAAGAGCCGCATCAGGTGACGATCCGCATATCGCGCAATGACGGGCTTCAGAACCTCTTCCCATCCATCTGCGCTGTGAACATTGCCGGGGCGCAGAGCGCAACGTTCCAAATGGCCAAACTGGTTGAAGACGAATAGCGGATGATAGCACATGCAGCCGAAATGCCCGTTCCAAGCGGTGCCTTCTTGCGCGCCGTGAGTGGGACTGACCGCCGAGAAAGCCACCACCTTCATCCGAGAACAGGCCCAGACTTGGCTGACCGGTCAGATAGAGTTTCACAAGCCCCTCAAGGGTCGGTTCGGCAGTGGTCAGCTTGGGGCTGAGCGGCTGTATCGGCTCCGCGCCCAGCGCGTCCAAATCAGCTTCGGCGGCGCGCGCCTTGCCGGGGTCTTTCCCGGCAGCTTCCTTGACCAACCGGTCATGCTTCGCAGACCAGAGTTTCTGCTCTGTTTTCCATGCCGTCATAGCATCCCGGTAATCCGACGCCTGACCGCGTTCGAAATCGCGCAGCCCTTGCATAACCAACTTGTCACAACCGCTCTTTCGCTCTCCCGATTGTGCCACTGTCAGGCAGAACAGGGACACCGGGGCATAGCCCGCAAGCGTCTCAACATCCGCGAATGCCTGCACAGCCAGAGAGGCCACCGACAGGGCGGATTGCCTCGGATCGCTGTCGTTGTCTTCTACAATGAAGCGCGCTATTGCTGTGTCGGCGCGAAAATCACTCCATTTGCCAATGTCTTGTGCGTCGGTAGAGGGCTTCGCCCCCGGTTCTGCGTAGTGTGTGTTCTTACTGCTCATTGTCCGCAATTCCTTGTGGTTGTGCGGACGGCCTGAATGCGCTATTTTCATCATGTCACTGTTGAAAAACGCCCCTGACCGTCTCGCGTGCGGTTGGGGGTTTTTCGTTAGGCGGCGATGTCGTCAGCGAAGTTATCAAGCTCTGAAATCTCGATGCGCGTCGCGCTTCCGACCTTCTTCACTTTGATGTGCCCAAACTTGATTTGGACATACAACCAAGACCGGGACATGCCGAGATAATGAGCGGCGTCGTTAACGCTCAAAAGCCTGCGTGTGCTGTGTTTCTGACTGGTCATGGCTTACCTCGTGTATCCGTGTGTGTGTCTGTTTGGGTCGCACACACAAGTTGCACTAGGAGCTAAGGCACTGACAACAAGGCATAATATAAAACCACATTTTGAAATATGCGGGTATCCCAGGCAATTTTGCCGGTTGCATTTCGAGATATGCGGTATCCAAGTTGATATTGGATGGGGTGACGAGCAGTATTGATCAAGTCAGCCGCACCCTACGGCTTTGTTATGTTCGTCAAGGCAGCGGTTGAAAGTCCTTTCGGTCAAATCATCCTTGCCTAGTTCGCTCGCCACCTTTCGACGCAATTCGGCCTTTGACCCCGCACTTTCGGGATAGCCATCTGGCACTATCTTGTTTAGTGCGCGTCGGATACTATACCCGAGGGTGGCCTTTCGCCCCTTTTTAGTGGTCACTGGCGGAGATTTCGCTTGATGCGCAAATGCCGCCGCCACTTGCTCGGAATGAAAAACCATACGCAGGGGAGCACTCTTTTGACTCAAAGTCGCAGTGCCTGTCGTAATCGCGTTCCAAGCCAATTCATCGTCCAACCACATCGCCTTGTTTGGGAATCTCTCAACGCCACTCACCGGTGAAAGCCAAGATGCCTCAAGGGCACCCAATGCAAGTGCGTTTCGTATAGCGTCGTAATACTCAAAACATCGCGTACGCCACAGCTTCGCAGTGCAAAGCTCTCCGCTGCATATTGGGGGTATTAGTTTGGCCTGGTTAGCACCAAGCACATGTGACGGTTGCTTTGGTGATCTCTGTTCAGACAGCCATTGCTGATATCGGGATATTGAGGAGTTTGCTTCTCGCAATGATTGGCGGTCCGATTGTGGGGTGAAAGCTATCTCTGGTCTAAACGCGCTTTCGTCAATCGCACTGCGGACAAAATTGATTTCCAGAAGCGCGCTCCGTAGGGCATATTTCTGGGGGTAATCGCTCAAAATCGTTTCTGGAGGAAACCATAGGTGGGAGCTCGAATCACGAACCCTAGTAGTGGGTGGCTCATACGGTTTCCAACCTTCAATCTCTGCTAGGCCCGCGTTTAATGCGTCCTCATCCTGCGATAATGAATCCAGAAGCGCCCGGTCTTCGCGTGGAGCAGGGAATAGGTGAGCACATACGAGTTTTTTCGTGTCTTCGAAACTAATGTAGGGCGGCGGCGTATAGGTTGGGCGTTGGATGTTTCTCATCGACCAATCCTCGCAGTCTTCACGATTTCCCTCGTGACCATTTCCGCCCACTTGTTCAGGGCATTGGCTCGTTGCGGCAACTGCTCGGACTGGTTGTAAACACGTGCAACCGCACTGGGGGCCGATCCGCTGGCCGAATGGTTTAGAATACGGTCAACAACTGTTTCTGGTTGGCCTGCCTCGGCTAGGGATGTGGCCATTGCCGTGCGAAGGTCGTGTATGCGCCAAGGCTCGAACTTCTCACCTAAAATCGTATCAAGCCTACCTTTTGCATGCGACGGGTTAGCAACAGGGCGGACACCATCAAAGGTGAATACAAACTCGCCAATTGAGGCTCGGTCGCCCAGATTTTGGAGTTCAGCATAAACAGGTTCTGACATATGGGTCTGATGTGCCCTACCATTCTTGGTCTCGCTACCTGGCTTCACGATCATCCTGTTTTCAAAGTGCACTTCGGACCAACGAAGTTTTGCAATCTCGCCTCGCCTTTGGCCGGTTAGAATGATCAAGCGGAAGAATGGTCCCCATACCTCACCCATCCTCCCTGTCGCTGACCAGATTGAGCGAACCTCTTCAATGCTTGGCACTCTTTCGCGAGCCTTCTCCTTGGTCGCTTTCGCGACCCCTGCCCCAATCGGCACATCAGTGTAACCGCGAAGAAATGCCCAGTTAGCAAACGCCACGAGCGCCGCTCGGATTCTGTTGGCATAGGGCCGACGGCCACTTTGCGCCTTTGTGTCTACCGCTGCCTGCAGGTCCTTGCGCCCGATTTGACTGATGGGGACATCCAGCAGGCCCTCCAAGGCATTTGAAATCTGTCGAAACCGTTCGTCGCCAGTTGCAATATTACTCAGGTGCAGTTCGCGATATGCCTCCAAGACTTCACGGCAACTCACTTGCGTCGCCTTTTCGATTTTTTGGCGTTCATCTTCCCGTTTGGCGTTTTCTACGCGGTCAATTCCCCGTTGCGCCTCTGCTTGAATCTCAAAAGACATCGAACGGGCCTGTGCAAGGCTGACGGGCTTGGGCCATGTCCCAAGGGTGAATTTGCGCTTGGGTCCTCCCTTTATCCGTTTTTCGTAAACCCATGACGCTCGACCGCTCTGCGACAGTCTAAAACGCAGCCCAATGCACTTTGTGTCCGAGACTTCAATCCGCTGGCCCTCTTGCGGCTTCAGGCTTCGCAAGAAGCGGTCATTTAGTTCTCTTTTCATCGAATGCGCCTTCTGGGGGACAACTGGGGGACATTTTTCACAAGATTATGGTGAACGTCCATGGACAACTGTAGACGGATTTATTGTCCCCCGCAACGTATAGAAGGCCTTTATACGTTAATTATCAACACGATTTGCAGACGGCTGTGCACACTAACGGACGAGAGTGGACAATCTACAGACTGGATAACATCGCGGATTGCAAATCCGTGTACACCGGTTCGATTCCGGTACTCGCCTCCATTTGATATCTATGGGTTAGCGCAACTTTCGCGCATTTGAAGCGATGGCTAAATGTCCTAACTCTTGGTCGGTTTCGCTTTCGGATTGGGTGCTCGGCGAATTTGAGCCTTGCTCGCGGGAAATGCCTGACGCATTTTATGCCGTCTGACACAGCAGCCGCTTGGTGAAGCTCGGTGCGTGCTCGCCCTTCCCCATTTTCCGGAACGCCCCGATCTGGTGGGGCTTCGTCATCCTGCGATGTTCCACGACTTCCACGGGGCGCAGGGCAAGACGGCGTCCTCATTGCGTCTTCTTGATCGAACCGGACTACTGCATTGGAAGCGGTGAGGCATGTCGTTTGGAGCAGGCGATCGGAACTGGGTGGGTCAGACGGCAAGCGCACAGCCAGGCACAGGGCGGAAAAGCCTGTGAAACGGGCCGGATTCGCTCTTTTCAAGGGCGATCATCCGGTCTATACGCGCGACTTCACGCGGGGATACAGCCTTGGAGGATCCCTGCCTCAACACTTGGAGAATAACAATGGCCGGAGAGATCCCAGATCTTCACGCCGAGGAACGGACGGGGACAGGCAAGGGCGCCGCTCGTCAGGCACGCCGCGATGGCAAGGTTCCCGGAATCGTTTTTGGTGGCGACGTTGATCCGCTTCCGATCAACATCCCGTTCAACACCCTTCTGACACGGCTGCGTCAGGGTCGGTTCAAGGCAACGCTGTTCAACCTGAAAGTTGACGGACACGACGACGTCCGCGTCATCTGCCGCGATGTCCAGCGCGACGTGGTCAAGGACCTGCCAACCCATCTCGACCTGATGCGCCTGCGCCGCAACACCAAGATCAACCTGTTCATTCCGGTTGAAGTGGTGGGCGAAGAGGTTTCGCCGGGCCTGAAAAAGGGCGGTGTTCTGACGCTGATCCGTCCCGAAGTCGAATTGATGGTGACCGCTGGCGAGATCCCCGATCACATCACCATTGATGTGTCCGAGCTGGAAATCGGCGACAACGTGAGCATTTCGTCGGTCACCCTGCCGTCAGGCACCAAAGCGACGATCGACCGTGATTTCGTTATTGCGAACCTGTCGGCACCGTCTGGCCTGAAGTCTGCAGAGGACGAAGAAGAAGAGGATGCCGAGGCAGAAGTCGCACCAGACGAGGTCGAGGCGATCAACGTCGAAGACTGATCACTGCAATCGGATATGATATTGAAGCGGGGTCCTTTGAGGCCCCGTTTTTGCTGATATCGCCTGCATCGCGCCTCCCCATGAGAGCCAAGATCGGTGATAGGGTCCAAGCAAGCCGACGACTGCCACACATCACTGGCGAAGCATTCCCCTGATCCTCGCGAGGTCTCGACCCTTCTCGGGTTTGGCTGCACCTCTGCGGGTGCCGACCCCAAACTGAACCGCCGGTGAGGCCAAGGAACTCAGGATAGAGCCCTACCGATGACCACCACCAAACGCGCCGACAGTTCACCGGTCTCTTGCGCGCCCGCGGGATGATCGCCTCTGCGGGGCTGGCAATTGCAGGCATCATCGGGCATCACAGCGGTGACGATGCATTGAACCGTGGAGCCCGTCATGAAGTTGATTGTCGGATTGGGAAATCCGGGCGCGAAATACGCGCGGAACCGGCATAACATCGGGTTCATGGCGTTGGACCGCATTGCAGGTGACCACGGGTTTGCCCCTTGGCGGGCCAAGTTTCAGGGGCAGCTGTGCGAGGGTCGGCTGGGCCGGGAAAAGGTGATGCTGCTAAAACCCGAGACATTCATGAACAATTCCGGACAGTCGGTGGGCGAGGCCATGCGGTTCTTCAAACTGGAGTCGGAAGACTTGATCGTAATCCATGACGAAATCGACCTCGCACCGGGCAAGGCACGGATCAAGACCGGAGGCGGCCATGCCGGACATAACGGGTTACGCTCCATCCATGCCCATATCGGTGATGCTTACGACCGGGTGCGGCTCGGGGTTGGCCATCCCGGACGCAAGGAACTGGTGCCGGGATACGTGCTGCGCGATTTCCCCAAGGCTGACGATGACTGGCTCGACGATCTCTTGCGCGGAATTTCCGATGGGGCCGTGCATCTGGCCGAGGGAGATGGCGGACGGTTCATGAACGCGGTCGCCTTGCGCACCGCCCCGCCCCGTTCCTCAACAAGCGTTCCCAAGACGTCGCCGACCACAGCACCCCAACCAGAAGCGCCCGCACCCGCGCCGGATGAGAGAAGCAGGCTGCAAAAACTCGTCGATCGGTTCAAATGACGCTGAGCGACGCATTCCTGACACAAGCGCAGGCGTGCGCCGGTCTCGGGTCCCCCTTCATGGGCCGGTTGTTGAACATGTTGGCCAGCGATTGGCCTGCGGATACCGCGCTGGCCAATCGCTGCGGCGAATGGACGGGCGATATCGGCCCCAGTGGGGCATCTCTGCCACTGCGCATTGCCGGTGGCCTGCATGCGCTGGTGCTGAACGGAGACGCCCCCGCATTGCGGGCGGTTTACCCGCCTGCGACGGTTACCGATGCGCGTTTGCGCGAGGCAGTCCTGGACGCACTGGCAGGGCATGAGGCCTTCATGCTGAACTGGATCGAAAGCGCGCCGCAAACCAACGAGGTAGGGCGCAGTGCTGCGCTGATCGCAGCGGCGCACTGGATTGCCGCACGATATCGGCTGCCTTTCGTCACCTCGGAACTGGGCGCGAGCGCGGGTCTCAACCTGATGTGGGATCGCTATGCCGTAAGCCATGCTGACCAGCGCCTCGGTCCCGCCGACGCGGCCCTCTGCCTGTCGCCGGACTGGTCCGGTCAGATGCCTGTGGCCATGCCCGTAACCGTTGCAGAGCGGCGCGGCGTTGATCTGAACCCTCTGGATGTGCAGGACGCGGATCAGGCGTTGCGGCTCTTTGCCTATCTCTGGCCGGATCAACCGCACCGGATGAACCTGACTCGCGCGGCGATCGGGGCATTGAATGGCACGGTTGACAAGGCGGACGCGATTGACTGGCTTGAACCGCGCCTGACCTCCGCACCCGTTGGCCACATCCACCTGATCTATCACACGGTGGCATGGCAGTATTTTCCAACCGAGGCGCAGGCGCGCGGAACCGCGTTGATCGAGGCGGCCGGTGCACGCGCGACCAAGACCCGGCCGCTGGCCTGGCTGGCGATGGAAAATGACGGCGACAATGCGGGGGCTGCTCTGACTCTAAGGCTCTGGCCCGAAGACCGGCGCATATCATTGGGCCGCGCCGATTTTCACGGACGCTGGATTCGGTGGGACGCCTGACCAGACCCCGGATACGACGGAACGGAAGAGGAGAGCGGATGCGCACACTCGGGAAATGGCTGGGCCGCATATTACTGTCGCTGTTGCTCGCCGCGGCGGTGATCGGCGTTTGGAAACGCGAAGAGATCACACGGCTCTGGGCGGTGAATTCGCTGTTCTCCGAAGAACGGATCGTTGGCAACTTCTCGCATATGGACGCGGCCTTTCTGACCGCACCCCTGCCGCGTGGCGATGGGCCGGTCAGCCCGCTGCCCGAGGGCGAGCCTGCCCGACTTCCCGATGACACAGAGGGCTGGATCAAGGCCCGCACGCTCACGTCGCTTCTGGTGATGAAGGACGGGACGATCCGCTACGAGGATTACTTCCTTGGCACCCGTCCTGATGACCGGCGGATTTCATGGTCAATCGCCAAGAGTTACCTGTCTGCCCTGTTCGGCGTTCTGCTGGACGAAGGGGCGATCGAATCGTTGGGTGATCCTGTCACACGATATGCGCCAGAGTTGACCGGGAGCGCCTATGACGGCGCAAGCATTCGCAACGTGTTGACCATGGCCAGCGGCGTGACCTTTGACGAAGATATCATGGACCCCAATTCGGATATCAACCGCATGGGTCGGATCATAGCTCTTGGCGGAACGCTGGATGATTTCACCGCCAGTTTTGTCGAGAGGTTCAGCGCACCCGGCGCTGTGTGGAAATATGTATCGATTGATACGCATGTCGTTGGCTTGGTGATCCGGGGCGCGACCGGGCGCAGCGTCACCGAGTTGCTTGCGGAGAAGATCATAGCGCCTCTGGGACAGGAGCAAGACGCCTACTACCTGACCGATGGCGCGGGCGTGGCGTTTGTTCTGGGCGGGCTCAATCTGACCACACGGGACTATGCGCGCTTTGGCCAGATGATCCTGCAAAATGGCGACTACAACGGCCAGCAGGTGATTCCTGCAGACTGGGTTGCCGCATCAACCGCCCCGACCGCACCAACAGCGCCCGGCAAAGATGGTTATGGATATCTTTGGTGGAGCCCCGAAGGGGGTGTCGCGTCCGAATTCATGGGCCGTGGAGCTTACGGTCAATATCTCTATATTGACCAGGCGAGGAACGTCGTGATCGTGGCCACCGCAGCCGACCGGACGTTTCGCGAGGATGGCATCAATGACGACAATATCGCGATGTTCCGCCGGATCGCGGACGGGTTATAGGGAGACGCGCATGGAACAGGATGACAGCATCAACGTTTTAGGGGGCGCCCTTGCGCCCTGCTCGACCGATCCGGTGACCGGATTCTTTCGGGATGGTCATTGCAACACCTGCGCCGCCGATCAGGGCAGCCACACGGTCTGCGCCGTGATGACCGATGAATTCCTCGCCTATTCGAAGTATTTTGGAAATGATCTGTCCACACCCCGGCCCGAGTTTGGCTTTGCCGGGCTGAAGGCAGGCGATCACTGGTGCCTGTGCGCCGGGCGGTTTCTGCAGGCCCACGACGAAGGCTGCGCGCCACAGGTCAATCTGAGCGCCACGCACAAGCGCGCATTGGACATTGTCCCGTTGAAGGCGCTTGAGGAACACGCACTCTAGCGCAGCGAAAGTGGTGGGAACCTGAACCGGCACAGCCGTATTGCAGCTGTGCCGTGTCGCGTGGAACGCCCCGCCTAGAGCGTTTCGCGACTAACTTGGATCATCTGGTGTCACCTAACGCGTTGAAATCTATGATTTCAGGCAGCGTTAGGTGATTCAGGTTCAACGCGGAACGCTTTAGCTCGCGTCGCGACCTTCGGTGTCGGACATGTCAAATCCCAGGTGCTTTGCGACCGTGAAGATATCTTTGTCGCCCCGTCCGCACATATTCATGCAAATCAGGTGATCCTTGGGCAGATCGGGCGCGATCTTCATGACATGGGCCAGGGCGTGGCTGGGCTCGAGCGCGGGAATGATACCCTCCTGTGCGCAGCTGAGCTGAAATGCCTCGAGCGCCTCGACATCGGTGATCGACACGTATTTCGCACGGCCAATCTCATGCAGCCATGAATGTTCGGGGCCGATGCCCGGATAGTCCAGCCCGGCCGAGATCGAGAATCCTTCGAGAATTTGCCCGTCATCGTCCTGGAGCAGATAGGTGCGATTGCCATGCAGAACGCCGGGGCGTCCGCCGGTCAGCGAGGCACAGTGCTCCATCTTGGCGTTGACGCCCTTGCCGCCGGCCTCGACCCCGATGATGTTGACACTCTTGTCATCCAGAAACGGAAAGAACAGTCCCATGGCGTTTGATCCGCCACCGATGGCGGCGACCAGCGTATCAGGCGGACGGCCCTCGGCGGCCTGCATCTGTTCCTTGGCTTCCTTGCCAATGATGCTCTGGAAGTCGCGCACCATCGCCGGATACGGGTGCGGACCGGCCACGGTGCCGATGCAATAGAAGGTATCGCGCACATTGGTGACCCAGTCGCGCAGCGCGTCGTTCATCGCATCCTTGAGCGTGCCGCGCCCGGAAGTGACGGGAATGACCTCGGCCCCCAAGAGGCGCATGCGAAAAACGTTTGGCGCCTGACGTTCGACATCATGCTTGCCCATGTAGACGACGCATTTCAGGCCGAACTTGGCGCAGACGGTCGCGGTCGCAACCCCATGCTGCCCCGCGCCGGTCTCGGCGATGATGCGCGTCTTGCCCATGCGGCGGGCGAGGATGATCTGGCCCAGTACGTTGTTGATCTTGTGCGCGCCAGTGTGGTTCAACTCGTCGCGCTTGAGATAAATCCTGGCGCCGCCGAGATGGTCGGTCAGACGTTCTGCAAAGTAAAGCGGGCTGGGACGGCCGACATAGTGGGTCCACAAATCCTGCATCTCGGCCCAGAAACTGTCGTCGGTCTTGGCCTTTTCATATTCCTCTTCCAGCGCCAGGATCAGCGGCATCAGCGTTTCGCTGACAAAGCGTCCACCGAAATCTCCGAAGCGCCCGTTTTCGTCCGGTCCGGTCATGAAGGAATTGAACAGATCGTCGGCCATGATGGTCCCCCTTGCGTCGCACGCCCCGTTCATATGGGCCAGTTTCAGGAAATGCCATGCAAAAAGTGGTTTCCTCCCCGTCCCAGCAACCCGACGAGCAAACGCCACGCGTATTGCGTGGCGTTCGGGTACTCGGTGATCGGTTGCAGGCTCTGACCTAGCCTTCGGGGATCAACACCTTGTCGATGACATGGATCACGCCGTTCGATGCGCCGACGTCAGCGGCCACAACCTTGCTTGATCCGACCTTGACGCCATTTCCCATGCCATTGACGCTGAGCCGCTCACCTTCGACCGTGAGAACCTTGGTCCGCTTGCCGGCAAGCTCTCCCGACATGACCTTGGCGGGGACCACGTGATACGTCAGGATCTGAACCAGCTGGTCCTTGTTCTCGGGTTTCAGCAGCGTTTCAACCGTTCCATCGGGAAGCGCGGCAAAGGCTTCGTCGGTGGGCGCAAACACGGTGAACGGCCCCTTGCCCTTGAGCGTGTCGACAAGCCCCGCAGCCTGTACCGCCGCAACGAGAGTGGTGAAGGACCCGTTTGCGACCGCAGTGTCGACGATGTCCATATCAGCGGCCTTCGCCGGGGACATTGCCGTACCTGCAATCATTGCGGCACCGATGACGGTTAGAAAGTTGCGACGAAGCATTTGCTGTTCTCCTCTGTTTGATACACCGAGGTTACGCAGCACGACACGACATGGATCAAACCTGCGATCCGTGTTTCATCACCCTCACGGGCCCGTGTTTTTCCGTCAGATTGCGTATGCCGATGTCGCGGCAAGGAATGTGCGGATTTGGCTGGAGTCCTTGACGCCCGGCGCGCTTTCAACGCCGGAAGACACATCAACCTGACGGGCGCCGGTCATGGCAATCGCCTCGCCCACATTGTTCGGCGTCAGCCCGCCCGCCAACATCCACGGCACTGGCCAACGCCGCCCCGCGATCAGCCGCCAGTCAAAGGCCAAACCATTGCCGCCGGGTAGCTCCGCGTGCCTTGGCGGCTTGGCATCAACCAGTATCTGATCCGCGACCTGCTGATAATCCAGAAGCGCCGGCAAATCGCTTTCGTGCGCGACGCCGACCGCCTTCATCACCGGCAGGCCAAAGCGGGTCCGGATTTGGGCCACCCGGTCGGGATCTTCGGCACCATGCAGTTGCAGCATGTCGAGCGGCACCGTGTCGATCAGATGGTCCAGCGTCACGTCATCCGCGTTGACCGTCAGCGCAACCTTGCAGACGCCTTCTGGCACCGAGGCCGCCAATGTCGCCGCCAGTGGCAGGGCAACATTGCGTGGCGATTTGGCAAAGAAAACAAAGCCCACGTAGCGCGCACCAAAAGCGACCGCGGACGCAAGCGTTTCTGCGGTACTCAGCCCGCAGATCTTGACGTGAATGTCCCGGGACATGACAGGATCAGCCGGTTTCGTCCAGGATGGCCAAAACTTCGTCCTTGCCCTTGTGCTTTTCGGTTTTCAGCTTGCCGACCTGACGCTCGAGCTTGCGCACTTCGCGGGCCTTTATCTGCGCCTCGCGGCGATGCTTGTATTCACGCATCCATTCCCAGACGAACCCGATCACCAATCCGGCGACGATTCCCCCCAGCACAACCACGAACAGCGGCAGCGATATGGTCATGTTGAACCCCAGCAGTTCCGCAACCGCATCGGGCATCAATTTCAGCGTGACAAATCCACGGTTCGCCAGGGACACCGAAATCAGCAAAACTCCCAGCGTGGCCAGGAAGGCATAGCGAATGTACCGCATCAGATTACTTTCCGTTCAGACGGTCCCGCAGGAGTTTTCCGGTCTTGAAAAACGGGACATGCTTTTCCTCAACATGCACGGTTTCACCGGTCCTTGGATTGCGTCCGATCCGCGCATCGCGCTTTTTGACCGAGAACGCGCCGAAACCACGCAGTTCGACCCGATCACCACGCGCCATGGCACCGGTGACTTCATCGAACACTGTATTCACAATACGCTCGACATCGCGTTGGTAGAGGTGAGGGTTTTCATCAGCGATTTTCTGTATCAATTCAGACCGGATCATTCGGCGTGTCCCTCCCAAGGCGGCATCGCGCTAACAAGACTGGTTCGTTGAGTATAGGAGCAAAAATCCTTCGCGGGAACCAGAACTATTGGAATATGAACGGAAAAACTCACCCAGTTCCGCCGGTACACCCGCAATCATGCGCGAATCCCACCCTCATGCGACGCGATGAATTGGTTTTGACCGCGTTTTTCCACCGATCCGCGAGCAACGCGATTCGCTGCGCGAAGGAGGCCGGTGGGGGATCAGCCAGCTTGAGATTGGCCAATACAGATGCGAATTGCGTCGTCAGAAAGCCGCCAAATGCGGCCTACTGCGCAATTGGCCATGAAAAAACCCGCCGGACATGGTCCGGCGGGTTTCTGTCTCGTCTGGACTAATCCGAAGGATCACTCGTCGCCCTTGAGCGCCGCACCCAGGATATCGCCCAGCGATGCGCCCGAGTCCGAACTGCCATACTGTGCGACGGCTTCTTTCTCTTCGGCGATTTCGCGTGCCTTGATCGACAGGCCAAGACGGCGGGTCTTGCTGTCGACATTGGTAACGCGCACGTCGATCTTGTTGCCGACGCTGAACCGCTCGGGGCGCTGTTCGGCACGGTCACGGGACAGGTCGGAGCGGCGGATGAAGGATTTCATGCCTTCGTATTCCACCTCGATGCCACCATCCTCGATCGCCGTCACTTCGACGGTGATGATCGAACCGCGCTTGACGCCGCCAACGGCCTCGGCAAACTTGTCGCCGCCCAGGGCCTTGATCGACAGGCTGATGCGCTCTTTCTCGACATCGACCTCGGAGACAACGGCCGAAACCATGTCGCCCTTGCGATAGTTCTGGATGGCATCTTCGCCGCGTTCGTCCCAGGACAGGTCCGACAGGTGAACCATGCCGTCGATGTCGCCTTCGAGACCGATGAACAGACCGAATTCGGTGATGTTCTTGACCTCGCCCTCGACCTCGGTTCCCTCGGGGAACTGCTCGGCAAAGACTTCCCACGGGTTGCGCATGGTTTGCTTGAGACCCAGCGAAACGCGCCGCTTGGCTCCGTCGATTTCCAGCACCATGACTTCGACTTCCTGAGAGGTCGACACGATCTTGCCGGGGTGCACGTTCTTCTTGGTCCAGGACATTTCGGAAACGTGGACCAGACCTTCGACACCGGGTTCGAGCTCAACAAAGGCACCGTAATCGGTGATGTTGGTGACGCGGCCCGTATGGACGGAGCTGAGCGGGTATTTCGCGCCAACCAGATCCCACGGATCTTCCTGCAGCTGTTTCATGCCGAGGCTGATACGGTGGGTTTCCTTGTTGATCTTGATGACCTGAACCTTGACGGTTTCACCGATCGACAGGATCTCGGACGGATGGTTCACACGACGCCATGCCATGTCGGTGACGTGCAGCAGGCCGTCAACGCCACCCAGATCGACAAATGCGCCGTACTCGGTGATGTTCTTGACGACGCCATCCACGGCCTGACCTTCGTGCAGGTTGCCGATGACTTCGGCGCGCTGCTCGGCACGGCTTTCTTCGAGGATCGCACGACGGGACACGACGATGTTGCCACGGCGACGGTCCATTTTCAGAATTTGGAACGGCTGCTTCAGACCCATCAGTGGGCCAGCGTCGCGCACAGGGCGCACGTCGACTTGCGAGCCGGGCAGGAATGCGACGGCACCGCCCAGATCGACGGTGAAACCACCCTTGACCCGGCCAAAGATCGCGCCTTCGACGCGCAGCTCATCGGCATAGGCTTTTTCAAGACGATCCCAGGCTTCCTCGCGGCGGGCCATTTCGCGCGAAATGACGGCTTCGCCACGTGCGTTCTCGACCTGGCGCAGAAAAACTTCAACCTCGTCGCCGGCGGCGATTTCGGGGGCTTCTCCGGGATTTGCGAATTCTTTCAGATCAACGCGGCCTTCCATCTTGTAGCCGACGTCGATGATGGCTTGTCCCGCTTCGATCGCGATGACTTTGCCTTTGACGACAGACCCTTCCTCGGGTGTGTCCATTTCGAAGCTTTCGTTAAGGAGGGCTTCGAATTCCTCCATGGATGCGTTAGCGGACATATATAAGTCGTTTCCTTTTTCACATTTTTGCGGGCCGTGCGGTTGTCTCCGCCGGTCTTTGGGTTTCAGGTTGGTCCGCGCGGTGGCTCCAAACAGACGAAGGGCCGCGGAATTCCCCGGCCCTGCTCGTGATGTCTGCGATCTGGTCTGCCGCTTGGACACCGCGGCGTATAGTCCTTTGCACCCCTGATGGCAAGGGTTCAATGCGGGGGGTGGCGAACCTTCGACTAACCGAGCAAGGGGTCCTCGAATCCCATCGGTGCGGTAGCACCCAACAGCGGGTCTTCGAACCCGAGCAGCGGATCTTCGAAACCGGCAGCACCCGGCGCAAGCGGGTTGATCGGCATAGGTTGGGATTCTCCCGCAATATCGGGAACCTTTGCAAGATCGTCGTTGTTCCGGGGAATGTTGAAGACGAAACTATCCATCTGAAATGCTCCTGATCTGATACCCGTGTACCCGGCTCCGGGCCGGGTGATCCAAAACTACTCTGCAGTTTGCGTTGGCGTCAGTCAGGTTTTCCTGACCGAAAACGCCAGGGGTCTGATCCGATCAGCCGCTCTGTGACATCCGGCTTTGGATCAGCTTGATCACCGACGAAACCGCAGCTTCGATACTGAGGTCCGATGTATCGACTATCACCGCATCCACCGCAGGTTTCAGCGGGGCATCCGCGCGATTCATGTCGCGCTCATCGCGCGCCTTCACGTCCGCCAGAACCGCATCATAGGTGGTCGATGATCCGCCCGCACGCAATTCATCAAAGCGCCGCCGTGCGCGGATTTCATCGCTGGCTGTCACGAAGATCTTCACCTCTGCATCCGGGCAGATCACTGTCCCGATATCCCGCCCGTCCAGAACGGCACCAGGGCCCTTGCGCGCAAAGGCGCGCTGAAACTCGACCAAGGCGGCCCGCACCTCGGGAATGGCAGCCACCCGGCTTGCCTGTTGCGCCACCTCTGCGCTGCGCAAATTGCCGGCCCCCAGATCCTCGGGCGTCAACGACCGCGCCGCCTCGGTCGCCTCGGCCCCGTCGAGAGCCCGCGCAGCAACCGCGCGGTAGAGCAGTCCTGTATCCAGATGGCCAAACCCGAAATGGGCCGCCACCGCCTTGCTGATAGTGCCCTTGCCCGCGGCGGCGGGGCCGTCAATTGCGATTGTGAACGTCATGGCATCCCTCTGAACCTGTTCAGGCTCCACCTTACGATCTGGCCGATGATACACAGCAAGAGCAGCAGCAGCGACGTCTGGAACAATTGAAATTTCAGGATCGTGTAGGTGCTGGCGCGTTCAACATCTTCCGGCGTCAGGATCGGAGATCGCAACAGTCCGGCGACCGCCGCGTTTTCGAGCATGTCCGCATAGAAATAGGCGGACGGCAACAGCGCCCCAACCAGCGCCCACCGGCCAAAGTTGCGACGCAGGCCAAGATAGATGGCCAGAGCGAGAGCACCGGCCAGACCGATCGGGAAAAGCGTGTCCAGAATGCGTTGTGCGCCCAGATACAGGCGGCGCGCCGGTTCCGAGAGGTCGTCCAGATAGGCCTTTGCCGTTGCGTGATCATACCCCTCAGTGCGCAAATCGAACATGGGCGCGCCCTTGGCCCCCGCGATGATCGCCGGTTTGGTCCAGACCGTCATCAAAACAAGGCAAACCACCGCCACACCGGCAAACCCGGCCAGCCCGATCCAGAGGTGGCGCATTCCGGCCCCTACCCGTCCGCCCGGGAAAGAGACGCCCCGAGGCGCTGCATCAATGGTTCGAATATCGGGAAGGACGTGGCGATCGGGCCGCCATCATCCACTGACACCGGATGCTTTGTCGCCATCCCCATCACCATGAACGACATCGCGATCCGGTGGTCCAGATGGCTGGCACATTCGGCACCGCCCTTGACGGTTCCGGGGCCATGACCCGTGACCGACCACCAATCCTCGCCCTCCTCGACATCGACACCGTTGGCACGCAACCCGGTAGCCATTGCATCGATCCGGTCACTTTCCTTGACGCGCAGCTCGCGCACGCCGCGCATCATGGTGACGCCGCTGGCAAATGACGCGACCACCGACAGCACCGGGTATTCGTCAATCATGCTGGCCGCACGGGCCGGCGGCACATCAATGCCTTTCATCTCGGGCGAGAACCGTGCGCGCAGATCGGCGACCGGCTCGCCGCCCTCCTCACGCTCGTTCTCATAGGTCAGGTCCGCGCCCATGTCGCGCAACGTGGCATAGAGACCCGCACGTGTCGGATTCAACCCAATCCCCGGAACCAGCACATCAGAGCCGGGCACGATCAACGCGGCGCAGACCGGAAAGGCCGCGCTCGACGGGTCACGCGGCACTGCGATCGTCTGTGGTTTCAACTCGGGTCGACCGGTGAGCGTGATCACCCGGCCTTCATCGGTGTCTTCTGTCGTGATCTCGGCCCCGAAACCCGCCAGCATCCGCTCCGAATGATCGCGTGTCGCCTCCTTTTCGACAACGACCGTCTGGCCCGGCGCATTCAGCCCCGCGAGCAACACAGCAGATTTGACCTGCGCGGACGGCACCGGCACCGCGTATCGCACGGGAACCGGATTTTTCGCCCCGACAATGGTCATTGGCAAACGTCCGCCAGATCGCCCGACCGCACGCGTGCCAAACAAGGCCAGCGGGTCCGTCACCCGCGCCATCGGACGCTTGTTCAGGCTGGCATCCCCGGTGAACGTTGCGCTGATCGGACAGGTCGCCATCGCGCCCATGATCAGCCGGACACCAGTGCCGGAATTGCCGCAATCGATGACCTGGTCCGGCTCCGCAAAGCCACCGACACCTACACCATGCACATGCCAGGTGCCATCGTCGTCCCGGTCGACCTCTGCCCCAAAGGCACGCATTGCCTTGGCGGTGTCCAGAACATCCTCGCCCTCGAGCAGTCCGGAGATTCGCGTCTCGCCCACGGCCATCGCGCCCAATATCAGCGAACGGTGGGAAATCGATTTGTCGCCGGGCACATCGGCCACGCCGGACAGCGCCCCGCAAGGGGCGGACATCATCGGAATCGGGGTGCCGTGGCTGGACATATCGGGCCTCTCATCAGGTCAATGGCACCCGCTTTAGCCGATGCCTGCAAGAGCGTCCACAACCCGTGACCACCTGCGCCAGACATATCGTGTCAAAGGCGTCGAAAGGTCAGGTAATGCGGAACGCGTCCTTCGCGCAGCGCTTTCTGTTCATAGCGTGTCGATAGCCAGTCCTCCCAGGGCGCGCGCCAGTCCTCGCGGCGCTCGGCCAACCACGCGAACCCGGCCTTTGGCACCTGTTCCAGAGTTTGCCGCACGTAATCCGGAATATCCGTGGCCACCCGCAGAATCGCACCCGGCGCAAGCACGCGATGCAAAGGGTCTAGATGCTCAGGCGTCACGAACCGGCGCCGATGATGGCGGGCCTTGGGCCAGGGATCGGGATAGAGCAGGAACGCCCGGTCAATCGCGCCGTCGGGCAGCACATCCATCAGATCGCGCGCATCGCCGGGGTGGACGGCCAGGTTTGACACGCCCGCGCGGCGTATCTTGCCAAGCAGCATGGCAACACCGTTGATATAGGGTTCGGCCCCGATGATCCCGATTTCGGGATTGGCCTGGGCCTGGTGCACGAGATGCTCACCACCACCGAACCCGATCTCAAGCCAGACCCGGCGCCCACCAAACAGCGTATTAAGGTCGAGGGGCTGTCGCTCCGGGTTCTCGTCCCAGCCAACCGGCCCCGGTGACAGGGCCGCAAGATCCTCATCCAGATAGGCCTTTTGGCTTTTCTTCAGCGTCTTGCCCTTGAGGCGGCCATAAAAATTGCGGTGCGGGCGGATTGGTTGTGTCATGGTGCGCGGTCTAGCCCGATGGCCCCCTGTTCGCAATTGCCTTGGCCGGATGAATTTGTGAAACGCGAAACAGCATACCGATCAAGCGGGTTTCATCTTTGCGCAAATACTCCGGGGCGTTTGAGGGGCAGCGCCCCTCATCTCTTGAATCGCGCGCGGCGCAGCCGCACGCTTTTTCAACCTGTCAGATCGCCGCCTTCAGCGCATCGATCAGATCGGTCTTCTCCCAGCTGAACCCGCCATCCGCATCGGGTTCGCGTCCGAAATGCCCATATGCGGCAGTGCGTTGGTAAATGGGTTTGTTCAACTGCAAATGCTCTCGAATTCCGCGCGGGGTCAGGTCCATAACCTGTCCGACGGCTTTCTCGATACTTGCGCTCTCTACTTGTCCGGTGCCGTGCGTATCCACGTAGATCGACAGCGGGCGGGACACCCCGATGGCATAGCTCAGTTGCAGGGTCGCGCGATCCGCGAGGCCGGCGGCGACGATGTTCTTGGCCAGATACCGCGCCGCATAGGCAGCAGACCGGTCCACCTTTGTCGGATCCTTGCCGGAAAACGCCCCACCCCCATGCGGCGCGGCACCGCCGTAGGTATCGACGATGATCTTGCGCCCAGTCAGGCCGGCGTCGCCATCAGGACCGCCAATCACGAATTTTCCGGTCGGGTTCACATGCCATTCGGTCTGATCCGTCAGCCAGCCCTCCGGCAGAACCTCGGTGATATAGGGTTCGACAATCGCGCGGATATCTTCACTGCTCAGGGACTCGTCCAGATGCTGGGTGCTCAGCACCAGCGAGCGCACACCGACCGGACGGCCGTCTTCATAGATCACCGACAGCTGGCTTTTTGCATCGGGCCCGAGTGTCGGCTCGGTCCCGTTCTTGCGCACCTCTGCCAGCCGTCGCAGGATCGCATGGGCATACTGGATCGGTGCCGGCATCAATGCCGTTGTCTCATTTGTGGCAAAGCCGAACATGATGCCCTGATCGCCAGCACCTTCGTCCTTGTTGCCAGAGGCATCCACGCCCTGTGCGATATGCGCTGATTGTTCATGCAGCAGGTTGGTGATTTCGCAGGTTGCATAGTGGAACTTGTCCTGCTCATAGCCGATATCGCGGATACATTCGCGCGCAATCCCGTCAATACGGCCCATATAGTCCGTCAGCTTGTCCTGATCGCTCAGCCCGATCTCGCCCCCGATCACGACTCGGTTGGTGGTCGCAAAGGTCTCTGCCGCGACCCTCGCTTCGGGTTCTTCTGTCAGAAGGGCATCCAGAATGGCATCGGAGATTCGGTCACAGACCTTGTCAGGGTGACCCTCGGAAACCGATTCCGAAGTGAACGTATGGGTATTGCGGGACATGAATAGCGCTCCATTGGGTTTCATCCTGCCACGTCAGGAAGCCGTTGTGACAGGTTTCAGCCGAAGTAAGCCCGCAAACCGGCAAGGTCAATTGCCTAAGCGCCTTTTATTTCGCGACCTCGCCGCAAGAGCGGAATCAACCCGACCAGCAGCAAGCACAACACAGGCCAGTCGCCGCTGCGTGAATAGTGGGTGCCGGGCAGCGGCGCCGGCAGCGTTGCATCGACATAACCCGCCTCCCCCAACGGCAGGCTGTCGGTGATCCGCCCCCACGGGTCGATCATTGCAGAAACCCCGGTGTTTGCCGCGCGCACCATTGGCAAACCTTGTTCGACGGCGCGCATCTGTGCCTGCGCCAGATGCTGGTAGGGCCCGGCGTACTGACCGAACCAGGCATCGTTGGTAATCTGCAACAGAAAGGCACCGCGACTCGCTGTTCCTGAAACATCCTGGGGAAAGACCGCCTCGTAACAGATCAGCGGCAAAGCCTGCCCCAGAGGGCCAAAATCCAGAAGCACCGGCCCCGGCCCCGCGCTGTAGCCATCGCCCTCCCGCGCCGCAAACCCGCGCAACCCGAGGGCTGAGGCGAAATCCCCACCGGGAAAATACTCGCCAAACGGCACAAGATGATGCTTGTCATAGACCGCCGCGATATCGCCGACACCATCCAGGTAGATCAGCGAATTGTAGTGACGCGCACCCTCGCTGCGCTGGATACCGACCGCCATCGGCACACCGGCCGCGGCCTCCGACATCCGCGCGAGTGCAGGCCCGGCATAATCCAGTAGAACCGGAACAGCTGTTTCCGGCCATACGATGAGGTCAGGTTGTGGCTGCGCAGCGGTAAAGTCGATCTGGCGTTGAAAGAACACCGGCATCATCTCCGGGTCCCATTTCTGATGCTGCGGCGCGTTGGGCTGGATGATCCGGACGGTGCCGGGTGACGGATGGGTCTCCGGTAGGGCCCGCGCCAGCTCAACGCCCGCGAGCAGCAGCGTCAGCACCGGCAACCCGCAAAGCAGCCGCGCCCCGAGACGCGCTTTCGATACGAGCGCGTGTCCCGGCAGGAGCGAAGCAATCAAGGTCAGGGCACCAAGCCCCTGCGGCCCGATCCAGGCCAGCCAAAGAACAACATCCGTTCCCACCCAAATCTGGGCCAGGCCCGCCCACGGAAACCCGGTGAGCACATAGGCACGCGCGAATTCGGCCAGTGAGAGCGTGGCGATCAGCAACCCGATCCGCATTCCCTGTGTCTTTGAAAACCGTATCGCCAGCCAAAAGGCCGCTGCCCAGAACAACGCCAGCCCGCCTGACAGAAGCACAAGCGCAAATGGCGCCATCCAACCGTGCCGGGCGATGTCCACCAAAAACGGCTCGACGATCCAGTTCAGGGCAAGGGCGAAGTAACCGGTCGCGAGTGCCCAGCCGATCCATGCCGCGCGGCGCGGGCTGTCGGTTCCCTGCAACAGCCAGGGCACAAGTGCGAACGCAATCAGGGTGACAGGCCAGAGACCGTAGGGCGCAAGCCCCAACGCGGCCAGCGCCCCGAAACCGGCCGCCACCCCCATCCGAAGCAACAGCCCGCCGGGCGGTGATATCATGCGGGAGTCTCAGGCAGTCGGATCCGCAATCGTTTGATCCGGCGCGGATCCGCATCGATAACCTCGAACTCTGGCCCTTCCGGATGGGGCACGACCTCGCCACGCGCGGGAACACGCCCCGACAGCATGAACACCAGCCCGCCGAGCGTGTCGATTTCCTCTTCGTCGACCTCGTCATGATCCGTCAGGGATTGGCCGATCTCGGCCTCGAAATCGGCCAGCGGCGTCTTGGCCAACGCCACGTAGCAGCCGGGTTTTTCCTTGATCCAGGGGCGATCCTCGTCGGTATCGTGTTCGTCCTCGATTTCACCCACAACCTGCTCGATCAGGTCCTCGATGGTCAACAACCCGTCAACCCCGCCGTATTCATCGATCACCAATGCCATGTGGCGGCGCTCGGTCTGCATCTTGGCCAGCAACACGCCGATCGGCATCGACGGCGGCACGAACAAGAGCGGGCGCAGCATCGACGTCAGATCGAAATCTGTCGTACCCCCGTTAAAGCCGTGGCTCAGCGCGAAATCCTTGAGGTGGACAAATCCGAGTGGCGTATCAAGCGTGCCTTCATAAACCGGTATCCGGGTCATGCCGCTCTCGCGAAACTGCTGCACCAGCTCTTCCTTGCTGGTGGTGTTGGCAACGGCCACGATATCAGCGGTCGGGATCGCGACATCCTCGACCCGCATGCGCCGCAGATTGATCATGCCGCGCGTCTCAATAGCGTTGCCGTTCACCGATGTCGGTGACGGCTCCTCCGCAGGCGAAAAGGCCTCGATGATGCGTCCAATTAAGCCGGGGCGATCCGCCCCGTCCTGTTCTTCGACCTCCGCTGTCGCCGGAAGAGCCGTATCGTCCTGTGGCTGCGCGCGCTGCGCCGCGTTAGAACTGCCGTCTGTGTCGTCCATTGATCCCGTCCAAATGAGGGCCCTATGCCCCGTCCCTATCCCAATATGGGTCATCAATACCCAATCTGCCAAGTATCTCGACTTCTCGTGCCTGCATCAAGGTGGCATCCGGGTCACGGATGTGGTCATACCCGAGAAGATGCAACACTCCGTGAACGATCAGATGTGTGACATGATCGCTCATCGGTTTACCTGCTGTATCAGCCTCGCGAGCGCAAGTTTCAAAGGAAATCGCGATGTCGCCAAGCTCGATTTCGCCGAAGACATCCGCTTGCGGCAACGCCGGCTGGCCCCCGGCCACAGACGCGGCGAGGTCTTTCACCGGCCAGCTGAGCACATTTGTCGGGACAGGTTTTTTGCGAAACTCGGCGTTCAGTTTCGCGATTTCGGCATCATCGGTCGCAAGTATGGCGAGTGAAACGGGGTCGCTATCGAGTCCCAAGAGGCCCAGCGTCGCCTGCCCTGCGGCCTCTGCAATCGCGTCGAGATCGATCTTGGCCCATTGTGCAGATTTGATGTGGATTTCGATCGGCATTCAGGTCTCGCAAAGCGGTTGGAAATGTCGTTGGTTTGCAACAAGGCACGCTCTTAGACCGAACGGGCCGGTCAAGACCAGCCCTTCCTTGTGATTGCGACCAGTAAGATCGCCCTCCCTTGTAAACAGACTCAGGTCCGAAATACTCGGCTGCCGCAACGTTCGAGAAAGAACGCCCATCCGCACCAACGCATACACACCAGATTCAGCGAGAGGTTGTATCTGGTTCCTGCGATCACGCACGCGGATATTTTTTCATACCAAACAAGTGTTTGTAAGCGCCTATTGATCTTGCCGGGGCTATCTCTGGTGAATGAGGAGGACGAGGTTCGAACGGCTGGCACACACCTCAGCATATCGCAATGCTGGACCTCTTCATACGCAAAGGCTGGTTTACCGGAAGCCAGAACAAGAAAACCAAAGAAGCCTACGAACGCTACCTGAAGGTTACGCAGGCCTTCAAAGATGCAATGTCTGCGCTGCCGGGCAAGGACACCCGGGGCAGGGAAATAAGCGAACAGGCCGCTGGCCGGATGACAAAGAAGAACGCTGGAGGTTTTGACGGCGCCGGGCAGGATTTGGCATTGCTCATGGCTTTGTTGCGCAGAGGCTGGATGAGGGATTCATTTTGTGAATCCAGCATGGTAGCTGGCCTGTATGAGCAGACCTATCCCGCCGAGCTACATGACCAAGAACTGGCCGGCTTACAACGAAGCGCTGAAGCAACG
>NZ_JASMWN010000006.1:0-240924 GCF_032595355.1 Sedimentitalea todarodis
TTCGCCGGGTCCGAGCGTGGCGGGCAGCGCGCCGCCGCCATGTATTCCCTGATCGGCACGGCCAAACTGAACGGTATCGATCCGCAGGCCTGGCTCGCCGACGTCATCGCCCGCATCTCCGACATGCCGGTCTCACGCCTGCACGAGCTTCTGCCTTGGGAATGGGACGGAGCAACGCAACACGTCAAGGCAGCCTGACCGCGGTACACGGCGGATGCTTACGAAAAATGTCTCACGTCGAGAGGAGTCTTGTGCGGCAAAACGCAACGGCTAACGAGGAAGACCCAAACGCTACTTTGCGTCCGAAAATTCGTAGTGTTGCGGGATTTTCAATGTTGCGGGATTGCTCGAAAAATAGGCGGCCAATCCAGGACGCAAGCCATTGATTTTCATATATCTTCCAAGCATCGCCACTCTTTTGTGCGGTAAAAGTGGCGGACCGAGGAGGATTCGAACCCCCGACCCCTTGATTCGTAGTCAAGTACTCTATCCAGCTGAGCTATCGGTCCACTGGTCGGCGATTTAGAGGGCGTAGCCTTGGTTTGCAAGGAGAAAGCGCCAGTCAGGTGAAAAAACAAGACGACCTCAGACCATGCCGTCTCCCTTGGGAAGGCAAATCTCGAACACCGTGCCGTCCGCGTTGCTTTCTTTGAGCGTCAGCTTGCCGCCATGCCCTCGGACCAACTCGGCGGAGATGGTGAGGCCGAGACCTGAGCCGCCCTTGCGCGCGCCGCCTTGAAACGGCGTAAAAAGATGCTCGATGGCACGGGGTGGCAGACCCGGGCCGGTATCGGCTACTGTGATCATCCAGGCTTCGTCGCCTTCGCGCGCGGCGATGGAAACGGTTCCTGGGTTGCCGGTTGCCGCGATGGCCTGCCGCGCGTTGCGCACGAGATTCAACAGCACCCGATAGAGTTGCTCCTTGTCTGCGCGTAGTGTCAGGAGAGGCATGACGTCGAGGTCAAAAGTGATCTCTCTGCTGTCTTCGGCCAGGCGTTCACCCTCGACAACGTCGTCCACCACGTCAAGCAGTCGCACCATGCCAAGCGTCGGTGCCGGCTCTTCGGCGCGACCGAAGGCCAGCGTGTTTTCGCAAAGCGACACGGCACGCGTGATCGAATTGACCAGCTTGGGCGCCAAGCGACGCACGAGCGGATCATCCGACGCTTCGATCCTGTCAGTGAACAGCTGGGCGCTGGTCAGGATATTGCGCAGATCGTGGCTGATCTTGGCAATTGCGCCGCCAAGCTGTGCAAGTCGTTCGCGTTGCTTGAGGGCCTGTGTCAGATCGGTCTGAAGCTTTTGCAACGCGTCCTCGGCTTCGCGCATTTCGACGACACCGGAACTGGGATGTATGAGCCCGCGCGCGTCTTCTGGGGCAACGGCATAGCGCTGCATGTGGCCAACGATGCCCTTGATCGGGCGCACCAGAAGAACCCGCACGGCCCAGAACAACAGCACTGCGGTGAACACCGATATCACTGCAGACAGCGCCAGGACGCGCAGGCCATAGTCAATCATCTCGGCGCGCAGCGGCGCGGTTTCTATCGTCACTTCGATCAGCAACCCCGCCATTTGGACAGGAGACCCAATCACCCGAATGACCTGATTTTTGGGCACAAACAACCGCATCATGGCGTCCCGAATCAGCGTAAATGGACCGGCCTCGCGCAGATCAAAGGTGGCGGCTATCGTCGGCGGCATGGGCGAGCTCAGCACCAGCTCGCGGACTTCGTCACGGCGCAGAACCACGTTGAACACCCCGGCCGTCTGCAACAATTCGGCCTCAAGCTCTGTCGACAGCATGTCACCCGCCAGAAGGGCAAGCGACGCAATTTGCGCACGTTCAAGCCTGTTCCGCAGATAGTCCTCGCGAAACCTTGCCACCGAAGGCACGAAGATCAGCACCTCGGCCAGCATCACAAAGATCGTCGTCAGTACCAGAAGCCGGCCCGAAAGCGTGTTCAGCATGCTGCTCCTTGTTCGTCAGGGCAGCCATTTCTGGATCAACCCAACCACTTGCTTAACCCTAGGATTATCAAACAGTCTGGGTGAGAAATAGGCCCCTGCAGCACGTTTGTTGATTTCACCGTATGTGGGATAGGGTGCAACCATCCCGGCGATCTGGCTCATCTTCAGATTGTTCGCGATTGCAAGCGACCAGAGGCTGATCAGATCGCCTGCCCGATGCCCGACAATAGTGGCTCCCACCGGGCGCCCGCGAACCACCATCACCTTGATCTTGCCCGTGGTTTTCCGCTCGGCAATGGCCCGGTCGTTCTCATCATAAGCGAATGTCGCAACCTCTGCCCTGTCTCCGTGTACCTCCTGTGCCTCGGCTTGGCTCAAACCGACCTGCGCCAGTTCCGGATCGGTATAGGTGGCCCATGGAATATGGGAAACCCCGGCCTTTGCGGGCAGTCCGAACAGGACCGGTCGCAGGATGATCCCGGCCTGATAACCGGCGACATGGGTGAATTGCAGCCCCCCGGCGATATCGCCAATGGCAAAGACGCGCCTGTTGCTGGTGCGCATTCGTGCATCCACTTTGATGCCGGACTTGGTGGTTTCGATCTCTGCCGCTTCCAGGTTCAATTTGTCAGTGTTGGCCTTGCGTCCAACGGCCATCAACAGATGTGAGCCGCGGAATATCCGGCCATCTTTGGCCTCGACCTCGATGGCCCCGGCCTCTCCGCGGATTTCCGCCGCCATTGCCGCTTCTTGGATCGATACCCCTTCGGTTCGCAAGGTATCCAGCACCGCTGTCGCAAAATCCGGGTCATCCTTGGCCAGCGCAGTCATACCCTCGATCACTGTCACCTTACAGCCCAGACGCGCATGGGCCTGCGCCATCTCCACGCCGATCGGACCGCCGCCAATGATCAGGAGGTGGTCGGGCCGCTCGCGCAGATCGAACAGGGTTTCGTTGGTCAGATAGGGGACCGTGTCCAGTCCGGGGATTGGCGGCACCAGCGGTGATGATCCGGTTGCGATCACGATGCGTCGGGCCGTGATGCGGTGATCGCCTGCCTGTACCTCTGTGGGCGATACGAACCGGCCGAAATCGCGGATCACAAGCACCCCCAGCCCTTCGAAGCGTTCCTGGCTATCAACCGGCGCAATCCGGGCGATCACCTGCGCGACGTGGTCCATCACTGCGGCATAGTCGACACTCGGGGTTTGATTGGCGATTCCGAGCGGTGCGGATTGCGTACACGCGTGGGCTGCCTTGGCGCTGGCGATCAGGGCCTTGGACGGGACGCAGCCGTAGTTCAGGCAATCTCCGCCCATCTTGTGCCCTTCCAGCAGCACGACATCGGCCCCCATCTGGCTGGCACCCGCCGCGACGGACAACCCCGCAGAGCCTGCGCCAATGACGAGCACGTCTGTCTTGATCGGGTTCACCATTTCAAATCTCTTTCCGGCCCCTCAAGAGCCTGATGACAATCGGCAGCGCGGCGAGAACGCACAGGCCAAGGATCGGCCCGAGAATATGCGGCTCCCACAACAGCGACAGATCCGGGGTCTCTCCACGGTCGAACACCGCGCCCAACCCAACGCCGATCCAGGTGAAGACGATGGTACCGGGGATGATCCCGATGGCCGTGGTCCAGAGAAAGTTGCGGAACCTTACTCCGACGAGCGCCGGCAGCAGGTTGGCGACAAAGAACGGCACCGCCGGGACCAGGCGTATCAGGAGCAACACGTTGATTTCATGTTCGCGCAACCCGTCGCGTATGCGTTTCGCGGCACCTTCGGATGCGTCCAGCTTGGCGCTGAGCGTCGCACCCAGACCTGCGCGTGCGGCAAGGAAGATCGCGCAGGCGCCGATGGTCGCCGACAGAACGTTCAGCATCGTCCCTGCGGTAAGACCAAAGAGAAAACCGCCGGTCACGGATGCGACCGCTGCTCCGGGCAGGGAAAAGGCGACGATCACGACATAGAGCATCACAAACCCCGCCGCGAGGCCCAGCAGGTTCTGATCCCGGAACGCAAGCAAGGCCTCGCGGTTGGCGCGCAGCGTGTCGAAGGTGAGATAGTCGCGCAAGGCAAAGCTCCCGATCAGCGCGACGCAGAGAATCAACATCAGCGGCATATGACGCAGAAATCTGTTTCCGCTCTGATCGGGTGTAGCCTTCATCAATCTGGATCCATCGTCCGGGGGGTCTTGCTGGCTCAACATGCGCCTCGCAGCAGAAAAGCGACAGGTCCATCACGGGCCGTTGATGTGGCCCGCCGCTTTCGTGAGAATCCCGGCGGGGATCGATCCGGTTGAAACAATTCCACTGTTGTCGCAGCGCGAATTGTTGCAGATTCCCCTGCATTTTTCGCAGGCAGGGTTTGACTTGACGTCCAAGCACCATTAGAGGACGGGCTTCAAAGTACACACGGGGGGCGATTCCGCGCCCTACCCGACCGAGAATAGCTGGAGACGGAGCGATGAAACGCACCTTTCAACCCTCGAACCTGGTTCGCAAGCGCCGCCATGGGTTCCGTGCGCGTATGGCGACCAAGGCCGGACGCAAGATTCTGAACGCGCGTCGTGCGCGCGGCCGCAAGGAACTGAGCGCGTAAGCGCATCAGACTTTCTGACGGACATGACACCGCCGGAGGTCCCCCTGGATGGCAATGCCGCCCGAGGGAGCAAGCCCCCGGCGGTTTCCGTTCGCGTGCCTGAAACTCCTGGCGTGCTGACGGCGCGCGCGGATTTCCTGCGCGCGGCGCGGGCCCGGCGACAGGGCACAACCTCTATGATGGTTCAGGGACGCAAACGCGCGCCGGACGAGGCCGAGGGCATACGCGTCGGCTTCACCTGCTCCAAGAAGGTCGGAAACGCCGTGGCGCGCAACCGTGCAAAGCGGCGATTGCGCGAGGCCGCTCGCCTCGTGCTGCCCGAACATGGGCGGGCCGGCTGGGACTATGTTCTGATCGGGCGTGCTGAGGCAACGGCATCACGCCCATTCGAGGCGCTGCAAGAGGACTTGCGCTATGCCCTGCGTCGCCTGCATGGAAGGCTTTGAGCCCATTTGCCCATATCGTGGCCATGCCGGTGCGCGCCTATCGGCTGATCTTTTCGCCCTGGGTTGGCTATAACTGTCGATTTCAACCAACCTGCTCGGCCTATGCACTGGAAGCGCTCGATAAGTACGGAGCGGTCAAAGGCACGTGGCTTGCCGCGCGCCGCATTGGGCGATGTCATCCGATGGGCGGGTCCGGATATGATCCGGTCCCGGACAAGACGGAATCGGGCGATTGAGACAACTCGGCATCGCAAGGTCAAGTAATAGGACTCCGATCTCGGCCGAAGCGGAAACCAATATCAGCTTGGTGGAAGTGGTTTCGCGATGTGCCGGATCACCTGACGCCGCCTGATATCGTGGATTTCAACGTGTTGGCTGATGCCAGATGATCCAGGTGAAACGCGAAACGCTCTAGCTCAGCAGACCGGCGTGGCGCAAACCGTCTTCCACCAGCGTCTTGGTGCTGTCCATCAACCCGGTCAGTGGCAGGCGCACCTCTTCGCTGCAGAGGCCCAGTTTGCTCATCGCGTATTTTACGCCGACAAGCCCCGGCTCGGTAAAGATCGCCTGATGCAGTGGCATCAGCCGGTCCTGGATCTCCAGTGCCTTGCCATAGTCACCCGCGGCGGTGGCCGCCTGCACCTGCGCGCATAGGCCCGGTGCTACGTTTGCGGTGACAGAGATGCACCCGACCCCGCCCTGTGCATTGAACCCATGCGCGGTCGCGTCTTCGCCCGAAAGCTGGATGAAATCGGTGCCGCAAGTGATCCGCTGGGCGCTGACCCGGGCCAGATCGCCAGTGGCGTCCTTGACGCCGACGATGCGCGGAAGCTCTGCCAACTCGCCCATGGTTGCCGGCGACATGTCGATCACCGAACGCGGTGGGATGTTGTAGATGAAGATCGGCAGCGCCGTTGCATCGTGGATCGCAGTGAAATGCGCGATCAGGCCGCGCTGTGTCGGCTTGTTGTAATAGGGTGTGACCACGAGAACCGCATCCGCCTCGACCGACTCGGCATGTTGGGCCAGCCGCAGGCTTTCCAGCGTGTTGTTGGACCCCGCCCCGGCAATTACCGGCACGCGGCCAGCCGCTGCCTTGACCACATCGGTCACGACGGATTCATGTTCCCTGTGGGTGAGAGTGGGGCTTTCGCCTGTGGTCCCGACCGGAACCAGCCCGGTTGTCCCTTCGCTGATCTGCCATTCGACCAGTTGTTTCAGCGTATCCAGATCCAACTCGCCGTTGCGAAACGGTGTGACGAGGGCTGTCATTGAGCCTTTGAACATGGGCACGCTCCTTTTCCTTCGATCTGCGCGGAAAACCCCGCATTAACTGCAACGGTTCCGTGATTGTGTGTTGATCCCGGCCCGCCACGGATTATCGTCACAGGCTCTAGCCTTGGATGATCGGGTAATGCAAGTGATGTTGCGCATTCTGACAGTTCTGTTGTGCCTTTCTGCGGCCCCTTGGGGGGCTACTTTGGCAGATGATGCGCAGAATGTGGCGCGCGCGATGGAGTTGTTGCGAAAATGGGAATGGCCCGAGGCGCTGAACGCCGCTGGCAAACCCGAGAGCGTGGCACGCGACATTGTCGAATGGCACAGACTGCGAGCCGGGCTGGGCGATGCGGATGACGTGACCGGGTTTCTCGCACGCCGCCCCGATTGGCCCGGTCTGGCCTGGCTGCGGCGTAAGACCGAGGCCGCGATAGACGTATTGCCGCCGGATGAAATCATCGCGTTTTACGAAGAGATGCCGCCGCAGTCGCCCGAAGGCGTCTTGAGTCGTGCACGGGTCCTGATCGCGAAGGGTCAAAAGGGCGATGCCGAGGCCGAACTGGTTCTGGCTTGGCGCACCATGCCGATGGGACGACTGATACAGGCGAATTATCTGCGACAACACAAGGCCTTGCTGGCGCCGCATCACAACGCCCGTCTGGACCGGATGCTGTGGGACAACCATCTGGTCAGCGCGCGCCAGATGCTGTCGCTGGTCGATGACGACCACCGGGCGCTGGCCGAGGCTCGAATCGCCCTGCACGAAATGGCCCCCGGCGTGGATGTCCGAATCGAGGCGGTCCCCGAAGCACTGAGCGATGCGCCGGGTCTGGCCTATGATCGGTTCGTCTGGCGCGACCGCAAGGGCCGCGACGACGACGCGATAGACCTCATGATGGAGCGCAGCGCCAGCGCCCAAATGCTTGGCGAGCCCGAGAAATGGGCGCGCCGCCGTGCCAATCTGGCACGCCAGGTGATGCGCGCCGGCGAACCAGAGCGTGCCTACCAGATTGCATCGAGACATTACCTGACCGAAGGCTCCGCCTATGCAGATCTGGAATGGTTGTCCGGGTTCATTGCCCTGCGTCAACTGGAGGATCCAACCACCGCCCTTCGCCATTTCCAGCATTTCGACGCGGCCGTGGTATCACCTATTTCAAGGGGTCGTGCCGGGTACTGGCTGGGTCGGGCCCATGAGGCGTTGGGTGACAGTGACGGAGCGCATGACGCCTATTCCCAGGGAGCCGAGCACCAGACGTCATTCTACGGGTTGCTCGCGGCAGAGCAGATCGGGCGGCCCTTTGACCCGGTGCTTGCCGCCCCGCCTGACCTGCCGCCCTGGAAAGATGCCCCGTTCATGTCGTCCAGCGTGCTGGAGGCCGGAATGCTGTTGCTGGAAGCCAAAGAACTGGATCTCGCAGAACGGTTTCTCGCGCATCTGGTCGAAAGCCTTGACCCGGTACAGGCCGGACAACTGGGCGAGATGGTGATTGATATCGGCCAGCCGCATCTGGCGGTGATGATCGCCAAGCGCGCGGCGCAACAGGCTATGGTGCTGCATGCCGCCTACTATCCCTTGCATCCCGTCGCGGAGATGAATCTGCCGATGGCCCCCGAGATGACGCTGGCGATTGCCCGACGCGAGAGCGAATTTGACCCCAAGGTGATCAGCGGCGCGGGCGCGCGCGGATTGATGCAGGTTATGCCCGCAACCGCAAGTGCCGTGGCTGCGGACATGGGCATCGCCGCCGCCCACAAGACGTCACGGCTGATCGCGGAATGGGAATACAATGCAAGGCTCGGCGCCCGCTACCTGGCCGGGCTGGCGGGCGGCTTCAACGGCAACGTGGTAATGATGGCGGCGGGCTATAACGCCGGGCCTGGTCGGCCGCTGCAATGGGCGCTGGACTTTGGCGATCCGCGCAGCCCGGACGTGGATGTGATCGACTGGATCGAGTTCATTCCGTTCAACGAGACGCGCAACTACGTGATGCGGGTGACCGAGAGCCTGCCGGTCTATCGCGCACGGCTGGGCGGTGCGGCGTTGCCGATCCCGTTTTCACGGGAACTGGCGGGCTCAACTCTTAACGCGTTCGCGCCATAAGGTGAACAGCCCTGCCGCAACGATGATCGCGGTCCCGATAGCGACGTTGTCGCGCAGGGTCTCACCAAAAACCAGCAAGCCAAGCAACGAGGCAAAGACCAGCTGGAAATAGGCAAAGGGCTGGACCGCGCTGGCCTCTGCCGCCTCGTAACAGCGGATCAGCAGCCAATGGCCCAGAACCCCGGTGATGCAGAGCGTGATCATCCATAGCCAGTCCGGCCCGGCCATCGGCTGCCAGAACCAGATGCCGATACCCGTCATCAGGACCGCACCGACTGTGCCGGTGTAGAAAAAGCTGGTCGCCGTGGTGTCGCGCCGCGCCGCGTATCGGTTGAGCAACCCATAGACCGCGAACATGATTGCCGAGACCAGCGGGATGATCGCCGCCGGATCAAACACACCAAAGCCCGGTTGCAAGATGATCAGAACCCCGACAAAGCCGACGGCGATGGCGCTCCACCGTCGCCACCCGACCTTTTCGCCCAGGATCGGCCCGGACAGCGCAGCGATCAGGAGCGGATAGCACGCAAAGACCGCATGGCTCTCGATCAGACCCAGCAGCGTGAAACCGAATACTGCGACACAGATTTCAGTGGCCAGCAGCAGACCACGCGTGATTTGTATCGCCGGTTGCGACGTTCGGATTGCGGCGCGCAGCCCGCCGCGCGCACGGGCGGCCAGCGCTATCACGAAGGCGGCAAAGAACCAGTAGCGGATCATCACCACCATCATCGTGTTGTATTCACTGGCCAGATGACGCGAAATCCCATCCTGAAGCGCGAATACGATGGTGGTGGCAATCATCAGCGTGACGCCAAGCGGGACGTTGTTGGACTGCTGCGACAGGTTGGGCGCGCTCATGCGAGGGCCCCCCGAACCATATGCCGTTTGCGCCCGTATCCCGGAACGCGTGTCACGGCAAAGCCCGCATCGTTCAATCCGCGCCGCACGAACCCTGCCGCGGTATAGGTCGCGACCGTGCCGCCGGGGGTGGTGTGGCGGGCAACCTCCGACAACAGGGCGTCGCCCCAGAGTTCCGGGTTCTTTGCAGGCGAGAAGCCGTCGAGAAACCACGCATCGGCGTGCCCCGCCCATGTCGGCAAGGTCTGGCGCGCATCGCCGGTGATGACCTTCAGGTGCATCGTGCCCAGATCGCAGGCCCCCTCCCCTGTCCAGACCTCAAGGAACCGATCCCTCCACGAAGACAACGATGGAAAGGCCCCGAGCGCCTGCGCCATGTCGACAGGCGTCATCGGGAAGGCCTCAAAGCTGGTGAATTGCAGCGGAGACCGGTGCCCCGCCTCTTCCCACGCCGCCCATGCGGTCAGCATGTTCAACCCGGTGCCAAAGCCAAGCTCGGCAATATGGAACCCGTCGAAAAACCGATCCGGCAGGTCATTGCCATCCAGAAACACGTGCCGTGTCTCGGCCAGCCCGTTTTCGAGGCTGAAATACGGATCGTCAAACCGGGTCGAAACCGGCACATGGCCATCGCGCCACTGCAATTCTGCCTGCTGGTCCTGCATGTCCGGAGTCCGTAAGAATGTCTGGCAACGCCGCGAGACATGGCGCAAGGAGTGGAATTAGGCAATGGTCGATGTAACGATACGCGGCGCGGGCATCTTTGGCCTGTCGATCGCCTGGACCTGTGCCCGCCGTGGCGCATCTGTGCAGGTGGTTGACCCCAACGGCCCCGCATCCGGCGCGTCCGGCGGGATCGTCGGGGCGCTGGCGCCGCACGTCCCGGAGAACTGGAACACCAAAAAGGCGTTTCAGCTTGAGAGCCTGCTGATGGCCCCGGATTTCTGGCAAGATGTCGAAGCAACCGGCGGTGTTACGGCAGGCTATGGTCGAACCGGCCGCCTGCAACCCATCGCCGATGAACGCGCACTGGATCTCGCGCAGCGGCGGGCGGTGAACGCAGAGAGCCTCTGGCAAGGGCAGGCAGTGTGGACCGTACGCCATGCCGCTGATCTGGGCCCGTTTGCCCCATCCAGCGCCACCGGTCAAGTCATTCACGACACCCTCAGCGCGCGGATACATCCAAGACGCGCATGCGCGGCGCTGGTGGCCGCGCTCGGCGTACGTGGCGTGCCGATTTTAGCGGATGCACCGGATCGCGGGCAGATCGTACATGCCACCGGGGTAGATGGCTTGGCCGACCTGTCGCACGCGCGGGGCAAGTCCGTGGGTGTTGGCGTCAAGGGCCAGGCGGCGCTATTGCGGTTTGATGCGGGTGAAGATGCTCCGCAACTCTTTGTCGACGGTCTGCACCTGATCCCCCACGCGGATGGAACCCTTGCCATCGGCTCGACCAGCGAACGTGACTATGACGATGCCCGGACAACCGATGCCTTGCTGGACGACGTGATCGAACGGGCGGTCGCCGCGATGCCGATCCTGCACGGCGTTGCGGTGATTGAACGCTGGGCTGGCATTCGTCCACGCGCCAAGAGCCGCGCGCCAATGCTGGGCCGTTGGCCGGACAGGCCGGATCATTTCATCGCGAATGGTGGTTTCAAGATCGGGTTTGGCATGGCCCCGAAGGTGGCGCAGGTCATGGCCGATCTGTTGCTTGACGGACAAGACGCCATCCCCGAGGGTTTTCGGGTAGAGGCCTCCTTGTAGCGCGCGATTTCGCATGGCCGCATCAGGATCGCTTGACTACAGCATAGGCACCGCATTCGCCGTCATCACCGTGCGCCCGTCCGGACCGCGCACCCAAAGGTCGGTGTCATGGCGGCACAGGCTGGCGGTTTCAAACTCCATCAGCGGCGAGGCGGCCCGGTAGGAGAACTGGGCCAGCGGGCCGATCAATTCACGGGCCATCAGCATAAGGTGTTGCGCCAGCAGCGGACCATGCACCACCAACCCATCATAGCCTTCGACCTCGCGGGCATAGTTGAGGTCATAGTGGATGCGATGACCATTGAAGGTGAGCGCCGAGTACCGAAACAGCTGGATCGGATCAAAGCGCCGCTCGCGCAATTCGGTTTCGTCCTTGCGGGCGGCGGGCGGCACCGGGCGTGGCGCATCATGGCTGGGGTCCTGACGATAGACCAGATCCTGCCATTCGGTGAGGCAGACCCGATCAGTCTGCCGGTACTCGTGGCGCAGCGTCACAAAGGCCAGAGGACCGCTGCGCCCATGCTTGTGCACGACGGTTTCAACCGTGCTGTGACGTTCGGCCGAAACGCCGGCGCGCAGTTCATGGGCAAAGCCGAGCCGACCACCCGCCCACATCCGACGTGGCAGACCGAGATCAGGGATCAGCCCGACGCCAAGGCGCGGATGACCGTCACGACCAAGATCGGTGGCCGGTTGGGGAGACCAGAAATAGAGCTGATGAAAGAACGGCGGCAGCGGGCTGCCCGCCTCGATATCGGGTGCCTGCCCAAGCGCGATCTGAAACGCCTGCGCGCGCGCCGGATCGAGAAGATCGTGTTGGGTTTCCGTGGCGGGATGGGCATACTTCATGACCCGCAGTCTACAGCATTTCGGATTGAATCTGTATCACATATCGCCGGGTGATACCTTACGCATCCAGTCAAGCTTGCACCGCCAAACGCCCGAAACGCGCCGCAATCAACAACCGAGCGCCGGCTTCAGCGGTCGATTTCAGCCCGCAGCTTGTCCATGAGCCCCTGCAATGTCTTGATGTAAAGATCGCTCTTGAGCTGCCCGTTATCATCGAACTGGTTTCGTGTGTCGGCGAGGTGAAACTCCGGCCCTTGCAGGATGCGCGGCTGAAAGGCCACCATCATGGCGCGCAGGATCGACTGGGATCGTTCTCCACCCGCCCGACCTGCGGCTGCGGACATCACGGCAACCGGCTTGTCCTGCCATGGCCTGGTCTTGGTCCGGCTGATCCAGTCCAGCGCGTTCTTGAGCACACCGGACGGAGCCTTGTTGTATTCCGGTGTCGAGATCACGACGGCATCAGCGGCGGCGATTTGGTCGGCGAGGACCTGTACCTCATCCGGAATGCCTGGCCCATCCTCTATGTCGCCATCATAGAGTGGCAAGCGCAGATTGGCCTCGGTAAAGTCGCATGGGCCAAAGAGCCGTGCCGCTTCGTGGATCAGCCTGGAATTGGTCGAACCAGCCCGCAAGGCGCCCGAAAGACCCAGAAGAGTTGGTTGTTTCATGTTTTTCCCAGTCATCATTGCAGGGCCACACAGGCAGCTTCAGCGGCAAAGCCGGCAGGGTCAGGAGTTTCTGGGGATCACGACGATTTCGACACGTCGGTTCTGCGCCCGCCCCTCGGCGGTCAGGTTTGACGCCAGCGGCTGTTCTTCGCCTTTTCCGTAGGTATTGATCCGGCCAGAGCTGACTCCGCCATTTTGCAGGATGCTGGCAACCGAATTGGCGCGGCGCAGCGACAGGCCGAGGTTATAGGTGGCGTCGCCAGTGCTGTCGGTATGGCCGACCACCTGCACGGTGCTGTCAGGATAGCGCAGCAGATTCTGGGCGACACGTCCGATATCCGCACGCAATGACGGGGTGACATCGGCGCTGTCGGTGGCAAAGGTGATATCCTGTGGCAAGGTGACGATCAGGCGGTCACCGGCATTGGTGATGGTAATCCCATCGCTGGCCAGTTGCGACCGTAACTCGGCGGCCTGCTTGTCAAGCTCGTTGCCCACAATACCCCCTGCGGCGGCGCCCGCAGCAGCGCCGAGCAGGATATTCCCGCCCTCGCCGCCTGTCGCGGCAGACAGCCCGGCGCCAACCACAGCCCCGAGGAGCGCGCCTTGCTTGGCCTTGGCGTTGGGGTCGGCCGTACCCCCCAGAGCGGACGGATCGTTACAGGCGCTCAGGACGAGCGAAGCGGCCAGAGCCGCACCTATCGAATACTTGGAGATCATTGTTCATGTACCTTCTGCTCGCGCCCTGTTCCGGCAGGGCTGGTTGCGCGCAGTATAGCATGATCCGCATGCCCGGTCTCAAGCCACATTATCGAGAGTGACGGCAGTTTATCGCCGGACGCAGGTTTTCACGCTTCGGCCCGCGCGGATTCATAGGCAAGCAGCGCGCGTTTCACCGGCAAACCCCAATGATAACCGCCCAGACCACCGGATTTGCGCAGGGCGCGGTGGCAGGGGATCAGCCAGCTGACCGGGTTGCGCCCCACCGCCGTGCCAACCGCGCGCACTGCCTTGGGGTGCCCGATGGCTTCGGCAATCTCGGAATAGGTGGTGACATGGCCCGATGGGATGGCGAGCAATGCCTCCCAGACCTTGATCTGAAACGGCGCGCCGATCATGTAGAGCGGGGCCCTTTCATCCGCCGGCTGTGCCCCGAAGGCGGCGCGTACCCAGGGTCGCAAAACGTCCGGATTTTCCACGAACTCGGCCAGCGGCCAACGGGCGGTCAGATCGTCCATCGCCGCCTCCTCGCCGGTCTCGGACGCAAAGCCGAGACCGCAAATGCCCTTTTCGGTGCCCATCACAAGTGCCGCACCAAAGGGACTGTCAAACCAACCCCAGAAAATCGTCAGCCCCGCGCCCTTGGCCGCGAACTCGCCCGGGCTCATCGCTTCCCACCGGAGAAACAGATCATGCAGGCGACCCGACCCGGACAGGCCGCTGCTGTGGCTGGTCTCGAGCGTGGTGAAACGATCGCGCAACAGCGCCTTGGCATGTCCAAGCGTCAGATATTGCTGATATCGTTTGGGCGAAACCCCGACCCAGCGGGAAAACAGGCGCTGAAAATGCGCCGGGCTCATATCCATCTTTGCCGCCAGCTGTTCGAGCGTCTGGGTTTCGCCGCCATCGTCGATCAGATCGATCGCGCGTCGCATGACGTTGAAATGGTAACCGTCTTCCTGGATTTGCACGTTCATGACCTGTTGTCCTTTGTCTGTGGTCCCAAACTAGGACATGCCGGTTGCCGAGGCGACCCGGAACTTGCGGTTTTGAACGGCGTGCACCACGGCCATTGCATGGGGGGAGAGGCTGCCCCATTCTGCAGCGACAGACAGGAGACGATCCATGCATCCAATCCGAGCCCGCGACCTTGGCCTGCCTTTTGCGGGACGCCCCGGACCTTACAACGCGATCACCGATATCGCCGGGGTCACGGTCGGGTTTACCACGCTCACCGATCCGGCACGTGACATGCGCACCGGCGTGACGGCGATCATTCCACGCGGGACCAGCGCCGCGCCGATGCCGGTCTGGGCCGGACAATACAGCCTGAATGGCAATGGCGAGCTGACGGGCAGCCACTGGATCAAGGATGCGGGGTACTTCATCGGCCCGGTCTGTATCACCAATACGCATGGCGTTGGCGCGGTGCATTCCGGCGCGACCCGTTGGATGATTGACACCTATGCCGAGTTCTTTCGTGACAATCATGCCTGGGCAATGCCGGTGGTAGGCGAGACCTATGACGGCGTGCTGAACGATATCAATGCCATGTTCGTTGAGCCGCACCACGCGATTTCGGCGCTGCAAGGCGCGACGAGCGGGCCGGTTGCCGAAGGCTCCGTCGGGGGCGGCAACGGGATGATCTGCTACGAGTTCAAGGGCGGCACCGGTACGTCGTCACGACAGGTTGTGATAGGCGAGGCGACATACACGATCGGCGCGCTGGTGCAGGCCAATTTCGGCATTCGGCCCTGGTTGAACATTCTCGGCTACCCGGTTGGCCGGATGATGCCCGACGGCGCGCTGTTTTCGCAGGAAACCGGATCAATCATCGTTGTTCTGGGCACGGACGCGCCGCTTTCCGGGCTGTCCCTGCGCCAGATCGCCAAACGCGCCGCCATCGGCATCGGACGCACCGGCACGCCCGGCGGCAACAGTTCAGGAGATATCTTTCTGGCGTTCTCGACCGCCAACCCCGGACCGATGCCACAACATGCGCCCATGGTGCAGCACCCCGCGACACTCAACACCGAGCGGCTTGATCCACTCTATCTCGGCGCGGTCGAGGCGGTAGAAGAGGCCGTGATCAACGCCCTCGTCGCGGGCGAGGATACACCCACGGTCAAACCACGCGGGCACCTCTGTCGCGGCATCGACCGGAGCGCGCTGGCCGCGCTGTTTCAACGGTCGGCATGATCGCGGATCGGTTGCAACCACTAGCCGCCCGGCATAACTAGTTGACGTAGGGTAAAACGAGGGCAGGAACTTGAGCCATACACCACCTATCAAGGCCATTGGGGCCAGCGACATCCGCGACCGAAAGGGTGGCACGCCGCTGGTTTGTCTGACCGCCTATACGACGCAGATTGCGCAGATCGCCGATACCGAATGTGACCTTGTTCTTGTCGGGGACAGTGTCGGCATGGTCCTGCACGGCTTGCCATCGACCTTGTCTGTCACGATGGAGATGATGATCCTGCACGGGCAGGCGGTGGCACGCGGCCTGAAGCGGGCGCTGATGGTCGTGGACATGCCGTTCGGGAGTTACGAGGAAAGCCCGGAACAGGCGCTGCGCAACGCGGTCCGGATCATGGCGGAAACCGGTGCGGGTGCGGTCAAGCTGGAAGGTGGGCAGCATATGGCGCAGACAATCCGGTTTCTGGTCGAACGGGGCATTCCGGTGATGGCCCATGTGGGACTGACGCCGCAATCGGTGAATGCCCTTGGCGGCTACATTGTGCAGGGCAAGGGCAGCGACCGGCAACGGATACTCGACGATGCGACCGCCGTCGCCGATGCGGGCGCGTTCTCGGTGGTTCTGGAAAAAGTCCCGGCGGCACTGGCAAACGAGATTACGGCGGCAATCGACATTCCAACCGTCGGGATTGGAGCATCGGTTGGCTGTGACGGCCAGATCCTGGTGATCGATGACATGCTCGGGCTGTTTGATGCGTTCAAACCGAAATTCGTCAAGCGATATGCCCATCTTTCAGGGGATGCGACCGAGGCTGTGCGCCAGTATGCGCAAGAGGTCCGCGCACGCAGCTTTCCGGGGTCCGAGCACATGTTCGCCGACGGCCACGACGACGCATGAAGATCATCCGCAGCAAATCGGACCTGCGCGAGGTGACCCGTGGCTGGCGTACCGCAGGCGAAACCGTTGGTGTGGTGCCGACAATGGGTGCATTGCATGAAGGCCATCTGAGCCTTGTGTCTGCAGCATGCGAACGTGCCGACCGGGTTATCGTGACGCTCTTTGTGAATCCCAAGCAGTTCAACAACCCCGAGGACCTTTCCAAATACCCGCGCACCGAAGAGTCTGATGCCCGCAAACTCGCTCCTTTTGGCGTGGATGTCCTCTATGTGCCCGACGGCGCCGAGATTTATCCGGACGGCTTTGCCACGACCATTTCCGTCAGCGGTGTCAGCGACGGACTGTGCGGGGCCACGCGTCCGGGGCATTTTGAAGGGGTTGCGACCGTGGTGGCCAAGCTGCTGTTGCAGACGGATGCGGATCTCGCGTTTTTCGGCGAAAAGGACTTTCAGCAGGTGCAGGTGGTGCGCCGCATGGTCGAGGATCTTGACCTGAGGTGCGAGATCGTGAGCTGCCCCACGGTGCGCGAAGCGTCAGGGCTGGCGCTGTCGTCGAGGAACAAGCGACTGGACGATGCGGGGCGGCAAAAGGCCAGCGCCATTCACGCAAGCCTGACCGAGGCCGCACGAACGATACTGGCCGGGCATGATGTTTCGGACGTTCTGAAAAACACGCGGGACACATTGCTTGATCAGGGGCTGGGACCGATCGATTATCTGGAGCTCCGCAGGGAAAGCGATCTCGCTCCGGCCGAGGACACACGCATACCCGCGCGCTTGTTTGTCGCCATTTGGCTCGGCGATGTCAGGTTGATCGATAACCTGAGCGTAGCACACGCCGGCTAGGGCTTTGTGCGTCAGGGAAAGGTGACCTGCCCCTGACCATATCGCTGATCAATCGGTTTCGGGCTCGCCGATCTTGTCCTGGGTCTGGGTGTCAAAATCTGCCGCATCGTGGCGTTCGCGCAACTGCATCTTGGGATCACCGGACGCCCGGTTAACCATGCGACCGCGTTGCACCGCAGGCCGCGCATCAATCGCCTTGGCCCAGCGAACCACGTTCTTGTAGCTTTCCACATCGAGGAACTCGCCGGCATCGTAAAGGCGACCCAGTGCCAGCTGCCCGTACCACGCCCAGTTCGCAATGTCGGCAATCGTATAGTCCTTACCGGCCAGATAGGTATTCTCGGCCAACTGTCGATCCAAAACATCAAGCTGCCGCTTGGTTTCCATCGTGAAGCGGTTGATCGGGTACTCCATCTTGGTCGGTGCATAGGCATAGAAATGGCCAAAGCCGCCGCCCAGGTAGGGCGCGCTGCCCATCTGCCAGAACAGCCATGACAGCATTTCAGGGCGCTTGGCCGGATCGGACGGCAGGAAAGCACCGAATTTCTCTGCAAGGTGCAACAGGATCGCGCCGCTCTCGAAAATGCGTGTTGGAGGCGTTGTCGTATGATCCATTAGCGCAGGGATCTTGGAGTTCGGGTTCACCGACACAAAACCGCTGCCGAACTGGTCGCCATCGCCGATGTTGATCAGCCAAGCGTCATAATCGGCAGCCGTGTGACCGGCGGCCAGCAGTTCTTCGAACATCACCGTCACCTTGACCCCGTTGGGCGTGGCGAGCGAATAGAGCTGGAACGGATGCCTGCCGACTTGCAACTCCTTGTCGTGGGTCGGCCCGGCGATGGGACGGTTGATGCTGGCAAATCGACCGCCGCTCTCCGCTTCCCAGGTCCAGACGCGGGGAGGTGAATAGTCACTGCTATCGGTCATGTCGGGCTGTTCTCCTGAGTGGTGTCTGCCGCCAAATGTGAGGGCGATGCGCGCAAAGTCCACCTGCACCCGCGCACAATCGTTGCGCGATGTTGCGCGGCGGTCCTACGTCGCTTCGATATTGTCGCGGGTGACCCATGCCCAGACCACACTTATGGCATAGGCCAGTTCCAGAGCGATCAGGGTCAACCACGTCTGCGTCAACAGCGCTGCGGCCAGAAAGACAAAACCCAGAAGCAGGAACTTCACGCTCTTGCGGGCCACCCGCGTTTTCTTGAACGAAAACGTCGGTATCCGGCTGATCATCAACAGCCCGATGCCGATCATGTAGCACCCGACCAGAAGGGGAGGTATCAGATCCGGGTCGTTCGCCTGAAAGGAAAGGAACAGGGGCAGCAATACCAGAAACGCTCCGGCCGGTGCGGGAACACCAACAAAGCGACTGCCCGAGGGGCTGGTTGTTTCGGATTTGCTGTCGAGGTTGAAACGGGCGAGACGCATCACGCATGTGACCGCATAGACCAGCGCCGCGATCCAGCCGGCCCCGGTCGTGTCCTGCATCGCAAACGCATAGACCAACAGCGCCGGCGCAACGCCGAAGTTGACGGCGTCAGCCAGCGAGTCCAATTCGGCCCCCATCGGCGATTCAGAGCGCAGCAGCCGCGCCAGCTTGCCATCCATCCCGTCCAGCACGCAGGCGATCAGGATCATGATCACCGCGCCCTTGAACTGGCCGTGAAATCCCATCTTGATCGCCGTCAGTCCGGCGCAAAGCGCGGTGATGGTCACCACGTTGGGCAGCAGCATCGTCAGAGGCATGTCCGAACGTTGGGGATGCCGGTCTTCCTTCATGGCCTATGCGGTCCGCCCGGTGCGGGGCGTTTCGTCAGAGGTCAGATCGGCCAGCACGGTTTCGCCCGCGACCATGGATTGCCCGACGCTGACGAGAGGCGACACCCCATCCGGCAGGTAGACATCGACGCGAGAGCCGAACCGGATCAGACCAAAGCGCTCGCCGGTCATCATTTGCCGATCTTCCTCTACGAAACAGACGATGCGTCGGGCCACGAGACCGGCAATCTGCACGACGGCGATCTGCCGGCCATCGGCGATTTCGATGCATAGGCTGTTGCGTTCGTTGTCGGAACTGGCCTTGTCGAGCGACGCATTGAGGAATTTGCCCGGCCGATACGCCACGGACGCGATACGCCCGGCAATCGGCACGCGGTTCACGTGACAATTGAATACGTTCATGAACACGCTGACCCGCGTGAGGGGCGCGTCTGACATGCCAAGCTCTGCCGGTGGAACAGCGGGCTCGATCAGGGATACGACCCCGTCAGCCGGGCTGACGAACAACCCTTCGCGGATCGGGGTGGTGCGCTGCGGATCACGGAAAAAGTAATAACACCAGACCGTCAGCCCGGCCCCGATCCAACCAAGCGGTTCAAGTATCAGAAACAACAACAGGGAAATGACGGCAAACCCGGCGACAAAGGGGATGCCTTCGCGGTGCATGGGTTTGATGAAAGTGCCAAGCATGGTCATGTGGGGTCAAATGCCTTTTCGGTGCTTATTGTTCCTAGCCCAGCTTTCCCGCCACAATCAACGCGATTATCCACAGCCGCACGTTTTTCGGCCCGAACCGAGGGTCACGTCGCGTTGTCTCGCGCGGCGATCGCAAGGCCTGGACCAATGCCCGGAAAGAGGGCCATCCGTGTTTCGATCCGATATTGCCGGTGCATGTACTGCCCCATGAGAGAGGGGCTCATGAGTACCTGGATGTCTGCGAGGTCCGGGTTGCTCATCGGTGCCGATATGCTGGTTCGCGGTGCCGTCATGTCCGCAAGATCAATTGGAACATCCCCGATGCCGATCAAGTTGACCCGCGATGATGCTGACACGTCAACGCCGAGGTGGTCTTTTGTTTTCCGACCCGCTAATTTTTCGATGACCATGAGGGCTGAATGTTTCAAGCGCTCGATCGATGGAGGGAATCTGGTTGGGTATACGCCGTCTATTCAAGACTTTTCGCAGCAACAGGATAGGCAATGCCAACATCGCTGCGGACGCGCCGCATCTGTCATCGGCTGCGTCACAATTGTTGGGAAGTGCGGTGGAAAAGGAGGCCGCTCGCGAGAACTTTCTGGGTTTCATCGATCCTTCGGTCAAAACGGTTCTTGAAATCGGCCCCTATTATGCCCCCTCCTTTTCCGGGGATTCCGTAAAGTACTTCGACGTGTTTTCGACAGAAGAACTCCGCGAAAACGCAAAGCTGGATCCAGAAGCATCCGTGGACCCGGATACCATACCCGAAATACACTTCCACAACGGCGACGGCGATATGTCGTGCATACCGGAAACCTTTGATATTGCGTTCAGTTCGCATTGCATCGAGCACCAGCCCAATCTTGTCGAACATCTGAACCAGGTGCATGACCTGCTAAACCCCGGTGGGCAGTATTTCATCATAGCACCGGACAAGCGATATTGTTTTGATCATCTGCGTCCCGAAACATCACTAGGGTCAGTCCTGCAGGCGGCGGACGAAAATCGCCAGCGCCATACAATGCAATCCATCGTCGATATGGCTGTCCTCACGACACACAATGAGCCGGCGCGACATTGGGCCGGCGATCATGTCGACCCTGGCTGGGGCGAAGACCAAAGCGAGCGCACCAGAAAGGTGATCGACCGTATTAAGAGTGCGGATGGCAGGTACATCGACTCTCACGCCTGGCAATTCACACCTACCCGTTTTCTACAAATCCTGTCGACGCTCAGAGAGCTTGAAATGATCAAGCTTAGGCCGCAACGGGTCTGGCATACTCCAATCAACCGTTTGGAATTCACCGCCATACTGAGCAAGGATTGACGCCGGCGTTTCCAATCGGGCGCGACACCGCCTGGCAACTCTGCCCTTGAGTGCACGCAAGCGTGCCGTAGGCGACTAGACCCAAGGCCGGGCTGGGGCAGCGCCGCGACCGGAATTTGGAACTGAACGACTTCAATCCACTGCTATCCGCGCAGCACACCGCCGGTCGCCTTGGCCACTTTTTCCACAATCTTGGCGCTGACAGCTTCGATATCGGCCTCTTTCAGCGTCGTCTCGGAGGGTTGCAACCGGACTGTTACCGCCAGTGATTTCTTGCCCGCGCCAAGGTTGCCGCCGACAAACTCATCAAACACGCGCACGCCTTCGATCAGCGCCTTGTCAGCACCTGCCGCCGCATTGACGAGATTGAGGGCATCGACATCGGCGTCGACGACAAAGGCAAAGTCACGCTCGACCGCCTGCAAATCGCGCAACTCCAGCGCCGCGCGTGTTGCGCCGCTCTTGCGGGGCATGGGCACCTCGTCGGGCCAGATGGCAAAGCCCATTGCCGGCCCCTTGATGTCCATTGCGGCCAGCACCTTTGGGTGAAGCTCGCCAAACACGCCCAGCACCTTTTTCGGCCCGAGGCAGATCTGGCCGTGACGACCGGGGTGCCACCATTCGCGGGCGCCGCGCCGGATTTGCGCCTTGCCCGGGGCACCGATGGCGGCTAGAACCGCCTCGGCATCGGCCTTGACGTCATAGAGATCGACCGGTCGCGACGCGCCGTGCACGTCCTTTGGCCCGGTTCGCCCGACCAGCAGACCGGTGATCAGCGTATGCTGCTCTCCCGGCTCGCTGCCGTGAAAGGCCGGTCCGACCTCGAACAGTGACAGATCCATGAACCCGCGCGCCTGGTTGCGAGCCGCAGCCTGCAACAGGCCCGGCAACAACGCCGGACGCATGTGGCTCATCTCGGAACTGATCGGGTTTTCCAACATGGTCGCGGTGTCACCACCGCCAAACAGCGCGGCACTGGCCTGATCGATGAACGAATAGGTGACGCATTCGTTGTAGCCAAGCGATGCACAGGTCCGCCGTGCCGCCTGTCCACGGCGCTGTGCGGGGGTCATCACCGGCTTCGGAATACCCACGGTCAGACGAGGCAACGGACGCCCTTGCAGCCCGGTCAGCGACGCAATGCGCGCGACCTCTTCAACCAGATCGGCTTCGCCCTGCACGTCGGGCCGCCAGCTTGGCACATGCGCCATATCGCCCTCGAGGCGAAAGCCGAGTTTGGTCAGCGTATCGCGCTGAACTGTTTCGGGAATATCCATACCCACAAGGCTCTGCACCCGCGCGGCATCCAGCCGGTAGGCGCGGGAATGATCGGGAACCGCGCCGGCAACCACAACTTCGGACGGCTCGCCACCGCAAAGATCAAGGATCATCTGTGTCGCCAGTTCCAACCCGTTCAGCGTGAATTCGGGATCGATCCCGCGTTCAAAGCGATACCGCGCGTCGGAATTAATCTTGAGCGCCCGCCCGGTCAACGCGATCTGCACATGGTCCCAGAACGCGCTTTCGACGAATACGTCCACTGTCTCTTCGGTCACACCTGTCGCCACGCCACCCATGACACCCGCGATGCTCTCGGGACCATTATCATCGGAGATGACCATCATGCCCGGCGCAAATGTATAATCCTTGTCATCCAGGGCCGTCAGGGTCTCGTCCCCTGCGGCACGGTGCACCCGTAGCCCGCCATTCATCTTGCCCACGTCAAAAACGTGCAGCGGACGGTTGCGGTCATAGGTGAAATAGTTGGTGATATCGACCAGCGCCGAAATCGGTCGCAACCCGATGGCGCGCAACCGATCCTGAAGCCATTGCGGGCTGTGGCCGTTCTTGACGCCCCGGATCACCCGCCCGGCAAAGACCGGACAGCCATCCAGAGTGTCATCGTCGATAGTGACGGAAACGGGGCAAGCAAAATCGCCCGGCACCGGAACGATGTCATGCTGTTTCAGCGTGCCCAGCCCCCGCGCCGCCAGATCGCGCGCAATCCCTTCGACGCCCAATGCATCGGGGCGGTTCGGCGTGATCGCGATCTCGATCACCGGATCCACCTTGGCGGGATCGTTCTCTGCCAGCCAGTCGATGAACCGGTCGCCCACCTCGCCGCTGGGCAGTTCAATGATGCCGTCATGTTCTTCCGACAGCTCCATCTCGCGCTCGGACGCCATCATGCCAAAGCTCTCGATGCCCCGGATTTTGCCGATGGCAATCGTCGTGTCGATGCCGGGCACGTAGACGCCGGGTTTGGCCACAACCACGGTAATGCCTTCGCGCGCGTTCGGAGCGCCGCAGATGATCTGCAACTCGCCCTCGTCCGTCGCCACCTTGCACACCCGCAGCCGGTCGGCATCGGGGTGCTGTTCCGCGTGCACGACCTTGCCAAGCGTGAAATCCGCCAGCCGCGCGGCGGGGTTCGTCACCTCTTCGACCTCAAGACCCAGATCGGTCAGGGCATAGAGGATCTCGTCAAGGCTGGCCTCGGTGTCCAGATGGTCTTTCAACCAGGAAAGCGTGAATTTCATGGCACGGGCCCTTGCGTTGGATGAGCGTCGCAGAGGCAATGGCAAAGATTGGGCAAAGGTGCAAGTCGCAGTAGGCGCTACGCCCGCCATAACAGGAATGGCGGGAGACCAACCTGAAGCGCGTTTGACCGCTAGCTTGTGCGAATATGCCTGTGACCTATGCCGGGGATGCGCCGCGATCTCCAAGAGTAACGACTCGCAGGGCCCGCCCTGTGAAGCTGCCCGAGCACAGACCGATAACGGCGGCAAAACCGACAGAATAGGCCGTCGCTTCGAGCAATTGCGGGCCAACCGCCTGAACCACGCCATTCACAAAATTGGAAAAGAAGATCAACATTAGGATCACAATCGTTATCCGATCACCTTGAAGAACCATTCGCTGGCCCTGCTTCTCGAGAATCAGGCCATCCTGCCAGCGGAATGCCAATCAGATAGCTGAAACCAAAAACCACCCAATTTGTCGGAACGTGAACAAGTCCGCCGATCGAACCCACCGCACTCAGACCGAAGAGCGGATAAAAGAAATAGGGAATGGTCGAACTGTCTCGCGTCTTCATCGACAATATGCCGATCACCACAAGAACAACGAATAACGGCCACACCCAACCCGGCGCATTCTGCCAGATACCAACTACAATCCTGTCCACATTACCAGCCTGATTTGTCTTGGAGTTCTGAGACCCGTATGGGCGATCCAAGCTTCTTGCGCGAGCGAAAAATGCCTTCCAAGCTCCTGAACCTCAGTGATAGGACTTGTGTTATCGGAAGGCGGGAATGTTCCTGCCGACAACCAGATGCCCCGTTCTGTAGCTGACGGCTGACGGCACAGACTCTACAATTCAGCCTTAGTCTCCAGATACCGCCGCTTGGCCTCCTCTGTGCGGCCATACTCCCGCACCATCGCGTCAATCGCCACCTCATCCGACTTGTCGGCATAGCGGAACTCGCTGTCCGCGTAGCGGTTGATTTCCTGCAGAACCATTTCGGTGGTGATCGGCACCCGCAGGTCTGAAATCATGGCCTTCTTGGTGTCATAGTCCTTGAACAGGAACAGGTCAGGGTCTTCCATCCAGACGTCGGGCAGTTCGAAATCCATTGACCGCACTTTGACCGCATCGGTGATGTTCTTGATGGCTCGACCGGTGAACCGCTCATCCGCCTCCTGAATACCCTTGAGATACACCCCCATCCGGGCAATCGTGTTCAATTCGCCCACCTCGTCACGCACCCGGTCAAACACCCGCAGCAGCCCGTCTTCGTGTGGTCGGGAGTGGCCGGCAAAGCTGGCAGCCACGGCTTTCTTGATTTCCTGTGCCGCATAGGCTTCGTGATCGCCCAGCGGGATATCGTGGTTCTTGCCCATCAGCAGGTAAAGGATGTCGATGTAATCCTCTCGCGTCTGCGGCCCATCGACCAGAAACCGTGCGCCGGCGCGCTGGCGCAGGGCATCATCGACGTTTTCGGGATAGTTGGAGAACATGCCAAAGGTACAATTCCCGCGCACGACGGTATTGGCACCGGCAAAGCTCTCCATCAGAACGGCGGTGATCTCGAGCTGGCCTGCCGACGATTGCCGGTCGCCGCGCTTGCCGGCCAGCGTGTCGATATCGTCGATGGTGCCAAACCCGATCACTGCAGGATCAAGAATAGTGTTGATGAACGCCTTGGCGTTCTGGCCCGATTTGCCCTGATAGCTGTCGATATTGTCCGTGCTCAGGTTCTGGTAACGGAACGGATAGCCAGCGATCTGGCAATAGTCATTGATCATCCCCGCCATCATCTGGATCAGTGTGGTTTTCCCGGTGCCCGGTTTCCCATCACCCATGAAGGTAAAGATAAATCCGCCCAGCTCCGCGAACGGGTTCAGGCGGCGGTCGAAATCATACGCCATCAACATCTTGGCGAGCTTCATGGCCTGATACTTGGCAATGTGATTTCCGACGACCTCGTTCGGCTTCTTGAACGTCATGGTCAGTGACGTTGATTTCGCCCGCGCTGCCGGAACAAAACCGCGTAATGTCAGATCATCCGCCTCGATCCGCCAGACGGCACCGTTGAACGGGGCGAGATGCGGCGCGTTCTGTGCGCGCAACGCAGCCTTTTCCATCAACTGCTCGGAAAAGGCGCTGGTGGTTGCAACAAGCCTGGCATCATCGGTCGCATGTGCGGCCAAATCCTGATCCAGTTCCCATAGCGCGCCGTGCAGGGCCAGCTGTCCGTTGTCTGTCAAGACCTCCTGCACTTCACCGACCTCCACCGACACTTCCGAAAGGTGCGACGAGAGAAGGTAAGCCAGTGCATTGGCAAAGACGTGCAGCGTCACAAGCGCCTCTGCCACCAACAGTTCGGAGAACTCGGTCTTGCGCGCCGCCGCGAGATCACCTGCGAGGTTTGCGCGCTTGAGGTCGGCGAGCGGAGTCACATCGCCATAGGTATCCGCCACGGCCAGTGCGATTGCCAGCGCCCGGCGCAGCGCATGCATCACGGCCGCCTGCTGCGGCGAGGTCAGCACATCGCCTCCATCCGCCGACTCTATCCGGTTGATCAACCGCACGCCTTCCGGGCGCACGCTTCGTTGTGTCACGAGCCCCGGCGTGGTGGAGCGAAACCGCCGCCGCGTGCCGATACCCGAGGACCGTTCCGGCACCGTGCCCTCGCCTGCCGAGGCGATTCGAGGGGCGTGATCAAAGCCCGCCAGCATCGCCTCGGCCGCGGGATAGTGTTTGCGAATGTCATCTTCGCGCAGTTCCATCTGGTCCGAGGTCAGGCTCATCCGTGATACCACTCCATTGAAAATCTTGACCCAATTGCGCCAGCCGAAGTCAGGATCACGTTCATGTCCAATCGGCAGCTTTTTTCGTTTGAACGCGCATTCCAGATTGCGCGCAATCGAAAACCGCTTCAAGGGGGGCAATCGGCGGCAGGGAGATATCTTTGATCCGGCCGTCTAAGGCGTTGCAGTGAAATACCTTTCCTTGCATTCCGCGCGCTGCGTCGGGATCAGGGCGGAGGCGGAGGCTCTCGCGACCGATCGCAAAGCTGGTTTGCCCGTACACCGCGTTTGTCGTTTAAAATGGCTATTTCCTGGGGTAGGAACGTCACAGAAATGGATGTGATCTCATGAGCCTAATGCCCGACATTTCCGAACTGCTGGCCCGCGCCCGGGCTGATCTGCGCATGGGTGTGCCGATCGTTCTTGCCGGTGAGGGCGCGGCGATTCTCGCCCTGTCGACAGAAACGCTGACGGAGCAAAGACTTGCCGACCTGCGCGCTGTCGCAAATACGCCGATCGTGGCTATCACTGCACGGCGTACCGCGACACTCAAGGCGCACGCCTATGACGGCGATCTGGCGCGGGTGATCATGCCGGCGGACGCGGATGTCAACTGGGTGCAGGCGGTTGCCGATCCGGCGGATGATCTGAAGGCCCCGATGAAGGGCCCTCTCAGGACCGAACGCGGCGGCGATGCCAACCTGCATCGCACCGCGCTGAAACTCGCCAAGGCCGCCCGCTTGCTGCCAGCTGTCGTGGCAGTTCCGGTTGCGGATCCAGCAGCATTTGCGGCACAGAACGGGCTGACAATGATCGATCACCAGCTGGCCAAGCGACATCTGGAAGATCGTAACCCGCTTGCCGCTGTTGTCAGCGCCCGCCTGCCAATGCAGGTGTCGGAGGCCGGACGGCTTCATGTTTTTCGGCCCGAGGATGGCGGCGAGGAACACTACTCCATTGAAATCGGCAGGGCGCTTCGTGACAAGCCGGTGCTTGCGCGGCTGCATTCCGCCTGCTTCACCGGAGATCTGCTCGGCAGCCTGAAATGCGACTGCGGCCCGCAACTCCGCGCGGCCATGGCACAGATGGGAGCCGAGGGCGCAGGCGTCCTGTTGTATCTCAACCAGGAGGGGCGCGGCATCGGGCTGGCCAACAAGATGCGCGCCTACAGCCTGCAGGATCAGGGTTTTGACACGGTAGAGGCCAACCACCGTCTGGGCTTTGAAGATGACGAGCGTGACTTTCGCCTGGGGTCCGATATCCTGAAATCACTGGGGTTCTCGTCTGTCCGGTTGCTGACCAACAACCCCGCCAAGATCGCGATGATGGAGAAAACCGGAATCAGCGTGGTGGAACGCGTACCCTTGAAGGTGGGCAAAACCGCGCATAACGCGGGCTATCTCGCGACGAAGGCGACGAAATCCGGTCACCTTCTTTGAGCGTCACCGACATGGTGCTGACCCCGATGGGCCTGCGATTCGGCGGCCGTCGGCTTCCTTGTTCCATCGGCAAGGGCGGTGTCACTGCACGCAAGCGCGAGGGTGATGGGGCCACACCGATTGGCGTGCTTCGCATCGTCGGATTGATCTATCGCCCTGATCGAATGGCACGCCCGACCAGATGGGCACATCCCATCGGGCCGGTTGATCTCTGGTCTGATGATGTGCGCGATCCGGAATACAATCTACATGTCCGCACACCGCATGAATTTGGTCACGAGGCCCTTCGGCGCGCGGATCCTCTCTATGATCTGGTGTTGCTCACCGACTGGAACTGGCCGCTTGCGGTGGCGGGACGAGGGTCGGCGATCTTTCTGCATCAATGGCGCAGACCGGGATATCCGACCGAAGGATGTATCGCGTTTCGGCGCGATCATCTGCGGTGGATCGCGCGGCGTGCCGCTCCCGGCACTCGGCTTGTCGTGTCCGGCTAGATTGCTTCGCGTTTGACCTTGGTCATCTGGCATCACCTAACGCATTGAAATAAATGATTTCAGGCTGCGATAGATGAGCCGCTCTAGCGCGAAACGCATTAGGGTCTGGCGGGTGCTCTGTCGCCGAAGATCGCCGATCCGACGCGAACATGAGTCGCGCCGAGCGCTATCGCAGTTTCAAAATCCGCGCTCATCCCCATCGACAAGCCATCAAGGCCGTTACGCGCGGCGATCTTGGCAAGGAGTGCGAAATGCAGCGCCGGCTCTTCATCGACCGGCGGAATACACATCAGCCCGCGGATCGGCAGATCAAGCGCGCGGCATTCGGTGACGAACCCGTCGGCATCCATCGGCAAGACGCCTGCTTTCTGCTCTTCTTCACCCGTATTGACCTGAATGAAAAGATCGGGACAGGCGCCGCGCTCCTGCGCGAGCCGAGCCAGGGTGTTGACCAGTTTCAGGCGGTCTACTGAATGAATGGCGTTGCACAGTTCCATTGCCTGCCGCGCCTTGTTGGTCTGAAGCGGCCCGATCAGGTGCAGGTCGATCGCATCAAAGCGCTCGCGAAACGCTGGCCACTTGCCTGCCGCCTCCTGCACCCGGTTTTCGCCAAAACAGCGGTGACCCTGTTCAAGAACGGCTTCGACCCGTTCGTTCGGCTGCACCTTGGATACAGCGATCAACCTGGTTGAACCGAGTTGGCGTCCGGCGGCGGATTCCGCGGCGGAAATACGTGCTTTGATGTCTTGTAGTGGCATCTGTTCCTCTCGGGCAGTTTGTTCGACAGAAACACCAGACAGGCGCAAAAGAAAAGGGCGGGCCACGAAGGCCCGCCCAAAATTCAGGTCAAACGTGTTTCAGCTTAGAAGCTGAAGTACACACCTGCCTGGACTTGAGTGTTGTCACCGGCAGATTCTGCTGCACCGGCAACGAAGGTCACGCCGCCACCCAGGTCATACTGGTAGTTGATACCGTAGGAAGTGCCGTCAAGGCGCTGAGCACCCGCGACAACTGTGGCATCGTTGAAAGCCGGGTCAAGCAGACCACCGTCAACATCGGTGCTATTCACCCAGACCAGGATGTTGCTGGCCGCGCCGACATCGACGTTGCCTTCCAGAGTCCACGAGTCAGCGACGTCGGTGGAACCGTAGGCGAGCTTGGCACCGAACTGGCCCCAGTCACCGCCGGCAGCCAGGAAGTACAGGCCGTCGGCCTGATTGTAGACCTGGCCGTTGCCATTGGTGTAGGTTCCGTTGTCGTCAACAGCCTGATAGGCACCGGTGACATAGTAGTCGCCGAAGCTGTAGCTCAGCATGATCGCCGCACGCTCTTCGCCGTCAGACTGCGCAATTGCCTGAGTTGGGTTAGTGAAGGGCGGATTGCCTGGAGTTGCGGCAACCGGAACCTGATCATTATTTCGGCTAAGCGAGATGTGGCCGGTGAACCCGCCAACGGTATAGATCGCTTCGATGCCGTTGGCGCCAACGCCAGTGGAGTCATACGCATCCCAGTCAAACGATGTACCGCCTCTGCCGAAATCGTCGGCAGTGCTATCGACACCAAGACCTTTGAGCGGCAGGGACTGGAAGCCCATGCCGTCGATGCCGGTACCAGCCGAACGGGTTCCGGTTGTGTACAGGCCGGGTGCGTTTTCAACCGCGCCGATGATGTTGCCGACGTTGACGATCAGGCCGCCATAGGTCACGCCAAAGCGTGCACCGTTGAAGGTGGCACCGCCCGGCTGGTTGTCACGGCTTTCGGCCTGTGCGCGGAAACGTGCGTTGAAGCCCACGCCGCCGTCGGTTTCGGTCGACATGTCGATCTGCAGACGCAGACGCGATGTGATGTTGGTCGACGAGATACCATTATAGGCAGAGTTGTTGCCGCCGTTGTAGTTGTCGTCGTTGGCGTCGTTATAGTCCAAACCAAAACGGCCGTAACCGCTCAGGCGAACGTCTGCTGCTGCCATGCTGCCAAGAGCGATCAGCGCAGTCGTTGCGAAGAGAACCTTTTTCATCGTTTTTCCCTCGGTTTAAAATCATAAGCCCAAACCGGGGAATCCGGTGTGGGTATGAAGAGGGGTTTCGCTCTTTCGGGGTCGTTTTGGCAAGTGCTCGCAGCAGGCCCGCATCAAAGTGGTTGCGGATGGTGCAGCTTTGCCACAGTCCAAGTCGATCAAACCGGGGTCAATTCCGACCACCAATGAACGTACCACGCAGCCCTGAAGTTGTCCAAGGTCACTTGCACCATGCCCGGTCTGTCCGCGCCCTTTGCAATATTCTCTGCTGCATGCGTACTTTAGGGCACGTTCGGCCAATAAACAGAAGGCGATTTGTGGAATACATCAACCCCAAAGCGCTCTAAAGCCTTGCCCCACCTTGCCCGCTTGGGTAGGAACCTTGCCAACACTGTTCAGGATTTGACGATGAACCTCACTGGATTTTTCAAGGCGACGCTGATCATTCTGATCTGCCTGGGCCTGACTGCCTGCGGCAACCGTCGGTCGGCCACGCGCTCCGTTCCTCAGACGCCTCCTCCATCGGCGTATGAAGCAAACAGCCGCGAGACGGCAGGTTATACCGGGGCTGGTGGATCAACGATCTGGGACATCTTTGGCCCAAACAAGACGGACCAGACCGTCAACGTTAACAAGTATCTTTGGTCTGCTTCACTTGACGTCCTCTCGTTTCTGCCTGTCACCGAAGTTGATCCGTTCACCGGCGTCATCATAACCGGATATGGCAGACCCCCCGGAGGCGGCCGCTCCTATCGGGCGACCGTGCTGATTGACGATCCGGCTCTGGATGCGCGCTCGCTGAAGGTTTCCCTGCATACTCAGGGCGGCCCGGTCAGCGCCGCAACCACGCGCGCTGTCGAAGACGCCATCCTGTCCCGCGCCCGCCAGCTTCGCGTGCAAGCCAGCCGTATCTGACGCCTCTGCACACATAACTATCAGGGCGCCGGGTTCATGCCCGGCGTTTTCAGTCAAAGGACCGCTTTCATGTCGCGCTACTCCGCCGCAGAAATCGAATCAAAGTGGCAAGAGGCCTGGAACAAGGCCAACGTCTTTACCGCCAGCCACAAAACCGACCGCCCCAAGTACTATGTGCTTGAGATGTTCCCATACCCGTCTGGCCGGATTCACATGGGCCATGTGCGCAACTACACGATGGGCGACGTCATCGCGCGCTACAAGATCGCAACAGGACACAACGTGCTGCACCCGATGGGATGGGACGCATTCGGCATGCCGGCGGAAAACGCTGCCATGGCGGTTGGGGCCAATCCGCGCGACTGGACCTATCAGAACATCGCCGACATGCGGGAGCAGATGAAGCCCCTGGGCCTGTCCATCGACTGGTCACGCGAGTTCGCCACCTGTGATCCGGAGTATTACGGCCAGCAACAGGCGCTGTTTCTCGATTTCCTTCAGGCCGGCCTCGTCTATCGCAAGAACGCGCTGGTGAACTGGGATCCGGTCGACATGACCGTTCTGGCAAACGAACAGGTGATCGACGGCAAGGGCTGGCGCTCTGGTGCCGATGTGGAGCGGCGGGAACTGACCCAGTGGTTCTTCAAGATTTCCGACATGGCCGAGGAGTTGCTCGACGCACTGGACGGGCTTGACAACTGGCCCGCCAAGGTCCGGTTGATGCAGGAAAACTGGATCGGCAAGTCGCGCGGGCTTCAGATGACCTTTGCCCTGTCAGAGCCCGTACACGATCACACTGGCATCGATGTCTATACGACCCGCCCCGACACGCTCGCGGGCGCGTCCTTCATGGCGCTGTCCATCGATCACCCGCTGTCGCGCGCGCTGGAAGCGGACAACCCCGATCTCGCCGCGTTCAACGCCGCTGGCCGCAAGATGGGCACATCCGAGGTCGAACTGGAAAAGGCCGAAAAACGTGGCTTTGACACCGGGCTGACGGTACAGCACCCGCTGCACCCCGATCAGATCCTGCCGGTCTGGGTCGCCAATTTCGTGCTGATGGATTATGGAACCGGAGCGATCTTCGGTTGCCCCGCCCATGACCAGCGTGACCTTGATTTTGCACGCAAATACAACCTGAACGTGATCGACACATTCGTTGCGCTGGACGATGACAGCCGGGTCGGAAACACCGCGTTCGTGCCGCCCAAGACCGAAAAGGTTCGCTGGATCGACCAGCCCGCGGGATTGGATGTGGCCACTGGTCAAGAGGCGATAGACGCCACCATCGACTGGGCCGAAGCACAGGGGCTGGGCGCGGGCAAGACCCAGTTCCGCCTGCGCGACTGGGGCTTGTCCCGCCAGCGCTTCTGGGGCGCACCGATCCCGGTGGTACATTGCGAGACCTGCGGGCTGGTGCCCGAAAGGAAAGAAAACCTGCCTGTGCGCCTGCCCGACGATCCCAGCTTCGACAAGCCGGGCAACCCGCTCGATCATCATCCGACCTGGCGCGACTGCACCTGCCCGTCCTGTGGTGCGCCTGCCAAACGCGAAACCGACACGATGGACACCTTTGTCGATTCGTCTTGGTACTTCGCCCGCTTCACCGCGCCCCACGCCAAGACCCCGACCGATCTGGCCGAGGCCGAATACTGGATGAACGTCGACCAGTATATCGGCGGCATCGAACACGCGATCCTGCACCTGCTCTATTCCCGCTTTTTCGCACGGGCCATGAAGATCACCGGGCATCTGCCCGCCAAGGCGACCGAGCCTTTTGATGCGCTGTTCACGCAGGGCATGGTGACGCACGAGATTTACCAGACCCGCGACGCGCGGGGCCGCCCGGTCTATCATTTGCCCGAAGACATCACGGACGGCAAACTCGCCGATGGTTCCCCCGTCGAGATCATTCCCTCGGCCAAGATGTCGAAATCAAAGAAAAACGTGGTCGACCCGGTGAGCATCATCGCAGCCTTCGGCGCCGATACCGCGCGTTGGTTCGTGCTGTCTGACAGCCCACCGGAGCGTGACGTGGAGTGGACCGCCGCCGGGGCCGAGGCCGCGCACAAGCACCTTAGTCGGGTTTACCGGATCGCCGATGACATCGCCGCCTCAGACACAGGCCCGCATGCCGATGACCAGGATCTCCTGCGCGAGATGCACAAGGCCATCAATGATGTGACCTTGGGCGTCGAATCCTTTGGCTTCAATGCCGCGATTGCCCGGCTCTACGCCTTTACCAACACGCTGGCAAAGTCCAAGGCGGGCAGTGCCGCGAAACTGCGAGCGGTAAAGACATTGGCCCAGTTGATGTCCCCAATGACCCCGCACCTGAGCGAGGAAATCTGGACCCGACTTGGCGGTGATGGGCTGATCACGACCGCGCCGTGGCCGGTCGCCGATCCCGCAATGCTCGTTGATGACACGGTGACCCTGCCGATCCAGATCAACGGCAAACGCCGCGCGGAAATCAGCGTGCCCAAGGAGATGCCCAAGGACGAGGTTGAAAAAACCGCGCTGGCAGTGGACGCTGTGCAAAGGGCGCTGAACGGGGCGGTGCCGAAAAAAGTCATCGTGGTCCCCGGCCGGATCGTGAATGTCGTTGTTTGATCGACGCTCTCTCTTGCTGATGCCACTGGCGCTTGCCGCCTGTGGGTTTCAACCGGTCTATGGGCCCGGCGGTGGGGGCAAGGCGCTCTATGGCAAGGTTCGCGTCGACGCGCCGCAGGGTGTTAACACCTACTTCCTTGTGCGCCGCATGGAAGAACAGCTGGGCCGGTCCGCCGACCCGGTCTATCGTCTGTCCATGGTGCTGGAAATCGGCTTTCAGGGACAGGCAATCACCGCCTCTGGCGCAATCACATATTACAGCGTGATCGGGGCCATCAACTATGCCCTTCAAGACATCGCCAGCGCGCAGATCGTTGAAGAAGGTCGCGTGAGCAACTTCACTGGCTATTCCGCGACCGGCAACACCGTGGAAACCCTTGCGGCCCAGCGGGATGCCCGCGAACGGTTGATGGTGATTCTCGCAGATCAGGTCGTGCGCGAACTGAATGCGACAGCGGATCTTCCGTCGTGAAGCTCGGCGGGCGCGACGCGGACAGCTATTTTGCCAAGCCCGATCCGGAACGCACCGGCCTGTTGATCTATGGCGCGGATGCCATGCGCGTCGCCCTGAAACGGCAACAGGTGATCGCGGCACTGCTTGGGGATGGGGCCGAAGAAGAAATGCGCCTGACCCGCATGCCCGGTGCCGATCTGCGCGGCGATCCGGCATTGCTGTTGGATGCGGTCAAGGCGGTCGGCTTCTTTCCCGGCCTGCGCGCGGTCTTTGTCGAATCGGCCACCGATGCGGCAACCCCAGCGATCCAGACCGCTGTCGCGGACTGGCAGGCCGGCGACGCCCAGATCATCGTCACGGCCAGCCAGCTCAAGGCCAGCTCCAAGCTGCGAAAACTGTTTGAGAACCACCGTAACACCGTTGCCGTCGGCCTTTATGACGATCCGCCCAGCCGCGCCGAGGTCGAGCGCATCCTGGCCGCCGCCGGCCTGCACAAGGTGCCTGCCGACAGCATGGCAGCGCTTGTCGATCTCGCGGCGGCCCTTGGCCCGGGTGATTTTGCCAGCACCGTTGAAAAGCTGTCGATCTACAAACACGGCGATGACAGCGACCTTGGCCTTGACGATATCGCGGCCTGCGCCCCGCAATCGACAGAAGCGGCGCTGGATGACATCCTGAACGTGGTCGCCGAGCAGCGCAAGGAAGAGATCGGGCCGCTGCTCAACCGCCTGCAGGCGCAGGGCACCAACGCGGTCTCGCTCTGCATCGGGGCCACCCGGCATTTTCGCACGCTCTATACGGCTGCCGCAGACCCCGGCGGACCCGCGTCCGGAGTCGGACGGCTGCGCCCACCGGTCTATGGCCCGCGCCGCGACCGGATCATCCGCCAGGCCAAGACCTGGGGACCTGCCGAGCTGCAAAAGGCGCTGACGCGGCTCACCGATACGGATTTGCAACTGCGGTCCGCCGGACAGACCGCCCCGGCGATGGCGATCATGGAGCGCACCCTGATCTGGCTCGCCATGCGGATCAGATCACGATAACCAACCTTGACGCCAGCCGTCTGTCGAGCGCCTATGAGTCAGGATGTCATCGGGAGTTGCCACATGTACAAGGTCTATGGAATCACCGTCACGCGCACGTTTCGTGTTCTCTGGATGCTGGAAGAGTTGGGTGAGCCTTACGAGTTCATCGTCGCTCCACCGCGCAGCGATGTCATCATGGCGCTAAACCCGTCGGGCAAGATTCCGGTGTTTCAGGATGGCGACAACACCATTACCGACTCCTCTGCGATCATGACCTACCTGGCCGACAAGCACGGCAAACTGACCTTTCCCGCAGGCAGCATCGAGCGTGCCCGGCAGGATGCGCTGACCTTCATGATTCTCGACGAACTGGATGCGGTGCTCTGGACTGCGGCCCGTCACAGTTTTGCATTGCCCAAAGACAAGCGCGTGCCCGAGGTCAAACCAAGCCTGCAATGGGAATTCAAACAGAACCTCGACCGGCTGGCCGCCCGCTTTGAGGGGCCATTTCTCATGGGCGAGACCATGACGATTGCTGACATCATTGCGATCCATTGCCTGAACTGGGCCTACAGCGCAAAGTTTCCCGTCGAAAACGAGACCCTTGCAGGCTATGCCAAAACCATGCGCGAAAGAGACGCGTTCAAACGCGCTCGCGCCCTTGACGCCGCCTGATAGCGGGACGGGCGTCTGTCACCTGACTTTCGCGACCTGTGCCGCCGCGCGCCCTGCCCAACGCCCGGTGGCCAGACACGCGGTCAGCAGATAGCCTCCGGTCGGCGCGTCCCAATCCAGCATCTCTCCGGCGCAGAACACACCCGGTATTGCCCGCAACATCAGCCCGTCATCCAGAGACCTGCGCGCAACGCCCCCCGCCGTCGAGATCGCTTCATCCATCGGGCGCAAACCTGCTGTGCGCACTGGCAATGCCTTGAGCGTCGCCACCCATTTCTCTCGTGGCAGCGGTGCACCTTGCGTCATTTCGAAGAACAGCGCGAGCTTTGCAGGCGGCAAGCGCAACCCATTCCTCAACCAGTGGGACAATCGAACTTTCGCCCCCTTCGACGCCAACCGTTTCGTTAGCACCTCGGCCGTCAAATCCGGCACCAGATCAACGCTCAGCGTGGCCCCCGCGCGCAGCGCAGGCGTTAACGCGTAGACCCCGCCACCTTCCAGACCGCGCCGTGAAATTGTCGCCTCTCCGCGCGAAGACAGGTCTCCCGCCTGCCAGCGCACCGACTTCAGCGCCGCGCCCAGATGCGGTGCCATATGTGCGCTCCAGTCCAGATTGATCCCCACGTTGGATGGCGCAAACGCAGCCAGTTCCACGCCCCGCGCCGCCAGAATTTCCGCCCAGGCCCCGTCTGATCCCAACCGCGCCCAACTGGCGCCGCCCAATGCCAGAACCGTTACATCCGCTGCCAATTCCTGCAGCCCATGAGGCGTGTCAAAGCGGGCAGCGCCGCACTCTGTCCAACCGGTCCAGCGCCATCGCGTCTGCCGGGCAACGCCCAGGCCATCAAGCCGTGCGAGCCATGCGCGCAGCAACGGGCTGGCCTTCATCGCCACCGGAAACACCCGCCCGCTGCTGCCGGTGAACAGGTCTTGCCCCAGCCCGCGTGCCCAGTCCTGCACCGCCCTGGCGTCAAACTTCGCGAGCATCGGTTGCAACCAAGCGGCCGCGTCGGCATAGGCCGAATTGAACATGGACGCGGGTTCATCCTTGGTCAGGTTCAGCCCGGACTTTCCCGCCATCAGAAATTTGCGTCCGACCGATGGCTTGGCCTCGGCCACCGTCACGCGGCACCCGGCGCGTGCCAGCTCTTCCGCGGCCATCAATCCCGCCGGTCCGGTACCTATGACAAGCGCGTTGCAGTGGCTCATTCAGTCGGTGCAGGCAACCCGCCCTTCAACTCGACAACCCGATGCGGATAGGGGATTTCGATATTGTTGTCCTTGAGCGCATTCCACACCGCAAACAACACTTTGGGCGTGAACTTGTTGCGCCCATCGTCAATTCCGTTCACCCAGAATTCGACTGCGAAATCAATGCCGCTGTCGCCAAACCCGCGCAACTCGCAATCCGGGCCATCCGGCTCTTGCAACACGAACGGCAGCTTGGCCACGGCGCTCTCGATAATCTTGGGAACCTTGTTGATGTCGGTGTCATAGCTCACTGAAAACGGGGCTTCGTACCGATTGGCCGATCCGCTGTCGGAATAATTGACCACGCGCGTCGTGATGAAATCCTCGTTCGGCACCACGATCCAGCGGCCATCAAACGTTTCCAGAATGGCTGCCCGCGCGGTCATCTTGACGATGGTGCCAGCTTCGCCGCCATCCAGTTCCACATAGTCACCCACCGTGGCCTGCCCTTCGAGCAGCAGGATCACACCCGAGATGAAGTTCGACGCGATCTTTTGAAGACCGAAGCCGAGACCAACGCCAATCGCACCGCCCAGCACGGCGAGTGTCGACAGGTTCACACCCATGATGTTCATCAACAGGATAAAGGCGAGACCGAAGATCGCGATCTCTGCTGCCTTGATCGCAAGCTCGCGGGTGGCGGGACGCATCTGTTCCTGTTTCTTGAGAAACGCCGCGGACTGATCGTTGGACCATCGCCCGAACCAAAACAGCAAGCTGCCGGCAATCACCCCCCGTGCCAGGGCAATCAGCGAGAACCGGATATTGCCCAGCCCCACGGTGGTTTCGGAAAGCCACAGGCTGACATCATCCAGAAGGCCCAGGGCGTATAGGGCCGCCATGGGCAACAATACGAACCGACCGAGCGCATTGAGGAAGGGTTCGTCGATGATCTCTTTGACTAGAATGCGCGCCGCCAGGAACAGGAACACCCGTTTTCCAAACGCGATGACCTCGCCGCTGTCAAACAGCGACCGCACGACACCTTCGCCGACACCGGTAAACAGATAGGCCAAGAGCGGCAGGATCAGCGGCAGAAACGCCAGAACCGTACGTCGCGCGGTGGCAATCATGCCGTTCTGATCTTCAGGAGGTGACAGAAGCCGGGTCAGGGCCGGCCGAATCTTGCGGGTCACCAACAGGGCCACGATAAACGCCCCGACGAGCAGGGCAAACTGCGTCCACGCCGCCGGACTCAACAGCCATCCCCTGGCCAGTTCCCAACCCTGTAACCCGAGATCAACGGCCTGCCGTACGATCTCCGGTTGGTTCTCCAGATCAAAATCCATCACTCTTGCTCACACTCTTTTCGCGTACTACCCAAAGACCCTTGCCCATCTGGCGCCAAAGGATCAAGCGCGATGTCCGGTGACACGCCCCCAATATGCGCTCTGTGCGGTCGCCCCATCCCGCCCGATGTCCCGCGAAGCCAGCATCATTTGATCCCGCGGCTGCGGGGCGGCAAGGGCGGACCAACCGTCTTGCTCCACGATATCTGTCATCGCGAGATCCACGCCAGTCTGACGGAAACCGAACTCGCACGTGACTTTTCTACCGTGGACGCGCTGCGGTCTCATCCGAGGCTGGCCAGGTTCATCGCCTGGGTCCGCAAACGGCCGCCTGAATTTCGGTCGCGCGTGCCGGGAAAACGGCGCAGCAGGTCCTAATCGACGGGTTTGCCGCACAACCGGGCGATCCCCGTTGCGATGTCGGAATGTGCCGCGCAGGAATTTGCCGTCAAATCGCGGGCGGTGCCCAGCAACGCCTCCGGCTCCACGATCCGGTCGATCAGCCCGATTTGCAGGGCCTCATCCGCGAGAACCCGTTGGCCGGCCATCAGGATCAGCTTGGCGCGCGATGGACCGACAAGCGCCATCAGGCGCGCGGGATCCGAGGGTTGCGGCAGAAAGCCCAGCTTCATCACCGGGTAAAAGAACTTGGCACCGGGCACCGCGATGCGCAGGTCGCAGGCCAGCGCCATGCCCATCGCCCCCCCGGCCAACGTCCCGTTCAGCGCGGCAACGGTAAGACAGGGCAAGCGCGCGATCGCGCCTGACAGACGCTCCCAAACCTCCGATTTGGCCAATCCCGCGCGGGCTTCGTCGAGATCCGCACCGGCACTGAACACCTTTCCGGTGCCGGTCAGGATCAGCGCGCGCGCTTCGGTCGCGGACTCGGCGATCCCCGCAAGTTCGGCGAGCATGTCACCCGTCAGCGAGTTGGCTTTGTCCGGTCGATTGATCGTGACCGTCCAGAGGCCGTCATCGCGCATCAGTTCGATCATGCCAGGCCGACCCGCTTGAGAATGCCTTCGTCACGCAGGGAAATCTCGGAGCCGATGAACTCGTCCGCATCCGGTGAACACATCCACAGCAACGTGCGGGCGGGCCAGTCCGGCGGAACATGATCTTCCCAGTCAAGCTGGCTGACCGGGTTGATGCCGCTGGCCTTGATCTCGCGCTGCATCTGGGTCGCCACGGTGCCCGGCGACAGGCCCATCGCACGGATACCCGCCGCGCGGTTTTCCTTGTCGGCACAACGGGTCAGCATCGCCGCCCCGGCCTTGGACGCACAATAGTGGCTCCACGCCTCGATCGGACTGTGTGCCGCGCCTGAACTTATGGTGAGAATACTGCCGCCGCCGGATTGGGTCATCACCGGCAGAGCAGCGCGCATACCATAGAAAACACCCTTGAGGTTGATATCCACGACCTGCCCCCAGTCGGCGGGGTCTGCGGTTGCCAGATGTGAGATCGGTTCGACCACACCGGCGTTGTTGATCAGCACGTCCAGCCCGCCAAAACGCTCCAGACAGGCCTGGACGGCGGCGTCGACCTGGGCAAAATCGCTGACATCGCAGACCATGCCAAAGGCTCGTTCGCCCAAATCGGCGGCGAGGCTTTCGACAGTTGAAGCGCTGCGCGCCACCAGACCGACATTGGCCCCGGCCAGCGCAAAGACCCGCGCCGCTTCCGCACCGATACCGCGACTGGCACCGGTGATCAGTACCGTCTTTCCCGTCATGTCCATCTGCACGATCCTTCACAATGCTGCACGGTCTCGTGGTAATGCCACGAATTGATCGGGTCCACCCCTTGACGCCCGATTGCCAAGCGCAGACGATGCGCCGAAATTTTCCTTGGAAGGGTTTACCCATGACCGCTCGTTTCACGCGGGGCCTCGGCGCCGCTGTTGTCTATGTTCTCGTGAGCCAGGCCGCCAATGCGGATATGATGGCCGGTGATGTCTGGAAAGACTGGCAAGACTACCTCGCGTCCAACGGATACTCCGTAACCGGCGACGAACAGAGTACCGGCGGCAGCCTGACCATCAGCGATGTCCTGATCTCGATGCCGATTCCCGACACCGAGGGTTCATTTGCGATCACGATGGACAACCTGACTTTCACAGAAAACGGCGATGGAACAGTCGACATCGCAATGCCGGACACGATTCCGTTGTCGTTTGACGCCCGGGCCGAAGGCGAAGAGCCGGTGTCGGGTGTTCTGAACATTGCCCAAAGCGACACCGCCATGACCGCCTCGGGAAGCCCCGGTGATGTTACCTATGTGTATGCGTCGCAGCGGGTCTCGATGGAACTGGCGTCGCTGACCGTTAACAACGAACCAATGCCCGCATCGATGTTGCAGATGTTGGTGACGATGGACAAGGTCGAGTCGATGAATCGGCTGCTGACAGGTGATCTGCGGAGCTTCAGCCAGCAGATGTCGGCGGATACGTTGACCTATGATATCGCGTTTGATGACCCGAATTCCGAAGACATGGGCAGCGTCAAGGGCGCAATGCAGGATATCCGCACCGACAGCACAGGCGCGATGCCGCTCGAAATGGACCCCGCCGATTTCAACGCCACGCTCGAGGCCGGGTTCGCGGTAGATGCCACGCTGTCCTATAGTGCTGGCAACGCGAACATTCTGGGCGTCGGCGATGGAGAGACCTTTGCCTTTGACAGCTCTTCGCAAGGCGGCAAATTGGTGGTCAAGATGGATGAGAACCACATCGCCTATGATGTGAAACAGGAACAAACGTCGATCACGATGAAAGGCGGGGAGCTGCCCGTACCGGTCGAGATCGCGGCGGCCCTGTCGGCGTTCAATTTCAGCATGCCGATCCAAAAGTCAGATGATGATCAGGATTTTGCATTCGGTCTCAACCTGAGCGAATTCACCATGTCCGATGTGCTGTGGTCAATGATCGACCCGGCGGCCCAGTTGCCCCGCGATCCGGCCACCGTCGTCTTGGATGCCGTCGGCAAGGGAAGGATGCTCTTCAACCTGCTCGACCCGGAAGAGGCCGCGCTGATTGATCAGTCGGGCACTCCACCGGCAGAGATCAGCGCATTGACCATCAACAAGCTGCTCGTCTCACTGGTTGGCGCCAGCCTCTCGGGCACAGGCGATTTCACCTTTGACAATACGGACACCACCACGATGGATGGCTTTCCCAAGCCTACCGGCTATCTCGATCTGAAACTGGTCGGGGCCAACGCGCTGCTTGACAAGCTCAGCAGCATGGGCCTTATCGCCGACGAGGAAGCCATGGGCGCACGCATGATGATGGGGCTGCTTGCCGTACCGGGCGATGAGCCCGACACGCTGAACTCCAAGATCGAAATCAACGATCAGGGGCACATCATGGCCAACGGTCAGCGCATTCAGTAGGCGCGGCAGGCGGGCGGTTCTTTCAGGGTCGCCGGCCACCTCTTGCAGGCCATCGCCAGTGGGGATACCTGCTGGCGTGACCTGTGGCCTCAACCCGGAGAGACAGCACATGCCCGACTCTTTGCAAGACCTTGCCGATGCCTTGCTGCGCGCCGGGCGCGATGCCGGAGCCGATGCTGCCGAGGCGCTCATGGTTCGGGGCGCGTCGCTCTCCATCGACGTACGCAATGGAACGCTTGAGATGGCCGAGCGATCCGAGGCAACGGATCTGGGGCTTCGGGTGTTCATCGGCCAGCGCTCGGCCATCACCTCTGCCTCGGACAGCAGCGCCACCACCATCGCAGCGATGGCCGAACGCGCCGTCGCAATGGCCCGCGAAGCGCCCCAAGACCCTCATGCGGGGCTTGCGGAGCCGGGGCAGATCGCACAGGACTGGGACGTCGCAGCACTCGAACTGGCCGATTCCACACCCGAACCGGACCCCGCCACGCTGGAACAGGACGCATTGGCCGCCGAGGCCGCAGGGCGCGCGGTCGCAGGCGTGGCGCAGGTGCAGTCCGCAAACGCCGCATACGGCGCGCAAACGCTGCACATGGCATCGAGCAACGGATTTTCCGGCGGCTACAGTCGCACCAGCCGGTCAATCAGCTGTGTCGCCATCGCCGGTACCGGCACGGATATGGAACGCGACTACGATGGCGATGCGCGGATATTCCAGTCCGACCTGCGCAGCGCAGGCGAAATCGGACGGGTTGCCGGCGAGCGCGCAGTTGAACGGCTGAGCGCGCGCAAACCCGCCACCGGCAGCTATCCGGTTCTGTTCGACGAACGCATCGCGGCGTCGCTCATCGGGCATCTGTTGTCCGCCGCCAATGGCGCTGCCGTCGCGCGTGGCTCTTCCTGGCTGCAGGATTGCCTGGGCGAACCGGTCCTGCCGGACCATTTGTCGGTTATCGAAGACCCACACCGTGCGCGCGCCTCCGGGTCGCGGCCCTTTGACGGCGAGGGTCTGCCCACCGCCCGCCGCGCCATAGTGGAAAACGGCGTGCTGACGGGCTGGTCTCTGGATCTTTCCAGCGCCCGCAAGCTGGACATGACACCGACCGGAAACGCCGCGCGTAGCGTGTCGTCACCACCGTCACCCGCAAACTGGAACATCGCACTGACACCGGGCGAGCAGAGCCGGGCAGACCTGATTGCCTCCATGGGGACGGGATTGCTTGTGACCTCGATGATCGGCAGCACCATCAACCCGAATACCGGTGACTATTCACGCGGAGCCTCGGGCTTCTGGATAGAGAATGGTGAGATCACCTATCCGGTCAACGAATGTACGATCGCCGGCAACCTGCGCGACATGTTGCGCCGGATCATCCCGGCAAACGATGCACGCCCCTGGCTGTCGCGCGTGGTTCCGTCTCTGCTGATCGAAGGGATGACCCTTGCTGGCGACTGATCTGGAACTGCTGATTGACGCTGCACGGGCGGCGGGCAAGATCGCGATGACCTATACCGGCCCCCAAACGCGCCGCTGGGACAAACCGGACGGGACCGGCCCCGTGACCGAGGCGGATCTCGCCGTCAACGACCTGCTGCACGATAGGTTGCGCACTGCACGGCCGGACTATGGCTGGCTCTCCGAAGAGTCCGAGGACAACGATGACCGGCTGTCGCGCGAGCGTGTGTTCATCGTAGACCCTATCGACGGAACGCGCAGCTTTGCCGAAGGCAGTTCGACCTGGGCGCATGCGATTGCAGTGGCTGAACGCGGGATCGTGACCGCCGGCGTGATCTATCTGCCAATGCGGGACCTCATGTATGTCGCGGCCACGGGCCAGGGCGCGACCGTCAATGGCAAACCGCTGGAACCGTCGCGGACCCGTGATCTGAACACCGCCGCGATTCTGGCCAACCGGCCCAGCATGCTGGCGGCCAACTGGCGGGGCGGCGCAGTCCCGAAGTTCACGCGCGCCTATCGCCCCTCGCTGGCCTATCGCATGGCAACGGTCGCCGAAGGGCGCTTTGACGGCATGATCACCCTTCACCCCTGCTGGGAATGGGATGTCGCAGCGGGGGACTTGATCCTGCGCGAGGCAGGGGCGCTTTGCACCGACAAGACCGGCGCACCGCCTCTATTCAATAACGCGCATCCTACGATCAACGGGCTGGTTGCCGGCGGGCAGGATATGCACGGCCTGCTCTGCGCGGCGTTGCGCCCTTCCTGAAGCGCCCTTGCCTTGACGCGCGTCACGCATCGCGTAGGCTAGAGCGGTTCCTGATACTGCGCTTGCGCAAAGGATATTGACTATGATCCAACGCCTTCGTCCTGTGTCACGCGGCACAGCGGTCGCTTGATCCGAACTGCCGGGCTGTTGCCATGAACCGTTCGCTCGGTCTCGCGGCCTATCGCGCCTTTGCGCGGCGTCAGCCTTTCAATGCATCCGCGCAACAGCCTCCGCGCCCACGGGGCGAACTGATCTGGGCGCACGCCACAAACGAACAGCGCTATTCCGCGCTCTGTGATCTCAGCCTGCGCCTGCGCATCATGCGTCCGGATCTGCATTTGCTTATCACCATCGAACACGCCCGGTTCGATCCGTTACCGGCACCGCAGAACGGCTGTGATCACATCGTGTCCCTCGACTCCGACCACCCAGGCACCGCCCAGGGGTTTCTTGAGCACTGGCAACCCGATCTGTGCCTGTGGACAGGCGGCCACCTGATGCCCAACCTGATCGCGGCAGCATCCGAGGCCAAGTTGCCGATGATCCTTCTGGATGTCGGCGAATCCGATTTCCCGGCGCGGCGATACAACTGGCTTCCCGATTTGACGGGAGCCAGCCTCGCCTGTTTTGACACCATCCTCGCGAATACCGATACCGCCGCGCAGATGATCCGGAACGTCGGTGTTGCGGATGCCCAGATCCGCGTCGCAGCGCGCCTTCGCAGCTGTGCCACGCCACCGCTCTGCTCGGATGATGAACTCGCGGAGGTGACCAACGAAATCTCCGGGCGTCCGGTCTGGCTCGCGGCGCATGTGGCCGAGGCGGAGTTTGACGCCGTGCTCGACGCGCATCGCGCCGCACTCAGGCTTCTGCATCGGCTCTTGCTGGTTCTCGTGACCCATGCCGATGCGGATGCAGAGGCACTGAAGCGCGGGATCGTCACCCGGAACATGCGCAGCGCCGACTGGGACACCGGTGATACGATTGACGACAATACCCAGATCGTCCTGTCCCGTGATGCGGACAATCTTGGCCTGTGGTATCGTCTTGCCCCGCTGACGTTCATGGCGAACTCTCTAACACCCGGAGCAAGCGGCAATTCACCGCTGGACGCCGCCGCCCTGGGGTCTGCGGTCCTTTATGGCAGCCACGTTACCGGCCATATGGAAACCTACGCGCGGTTGGCTGCGGCAGGTGCAGCGCGTACGGTCCATGATAGCGAGTCGCTGGGCAGCGCGGTTGTTCAACTGGCCGCGCCCGACCAGGCGGCAACGATGGCGCTGTCCGGATGGAAGGTTGTCACCGAAGGCGCGCACATGACCGATGAACTGGTCGACATGATCCTTGATCAATTGGACAGAGGCCGGGCAAATCATGCGCCAACCTGATTTCTGGTTCACGGGACCAGACAGCCCTGACTGGCGCTCGCGCTTGCTGTCACCTTTGGGGCATCTCTATGCGACCATCACTGCCCGACGCGTGGCGCGCGGTACGGCTTGTCGTCCCGGTGTGCCGGTGATCTGTGTCGGCAATTTGAACGCCGGCGGCACCGGCAAGACCCCGACGGTAATCTGGGTGGTCGAACAGCTGCGCAATGCCGGGCACGATCCCTTTGTGGTGACTCGGGGGTATGGCGGCCGATTGACTGGACCGGTCTCCGTCGACCCCTCGATCCATTCCGCAGCCGACACCGGCGATGAGCCATTGCTGCTCGCCGCCTTTGCGCAGGTCTGGGTGGCGAACGACCGGGCTGCCGGCGCACAGGCCGCCGCCCGGGCGGGAGCCAGCGTCATCGTGCTTGATGACGGATTTCAGAACGCTGCGGTCGCCAAGGATCTTTCGATCATCGTGGTGGATGCGGCCCAGGGCTTTGGCAATGGGCGCTGCCTGCCTGCGGGCCCGCTGCGGGAACCCGTGACAGAGGGATTGCGGCGCGCCGATCTGGTTCTGTCGCTGGGCGACAAGACTGCGCAGGCGAAATTCGCAAAGGACTGGTCCAATGCGTTGAACGTCCCGCACGTGACAGGTGTAGTTGAACCATTGCAGACTGGTATGGACTGGGCCGGCACCCCGGTTCTTGCCTTTGCCGGGATCGGCGCGCCGGAAAAGTTCTTTGCCACGCTGCGCAACCTCGGAGCTGACCTGCGCCGATGCGAACCGCTGGACGATCATCAGCCGCTGACCCCCGCTCTCATGTCACGAATGGAGACCGAGGCGCGGTCCCTGGGAGCGCAGTTGGTCACCACCGAAAAGGATGCTGTGCGTTTGCCCCCAGCCTTCAGAAGCAAGGTGATCACCCTGCCCGTCCGCTTGCGGATAGATCCCGCAGACGATGTGATTTCGGAATTTCTCAGGGTCGCCCCGCCGCCATGACGCCGAAAATCCCAGGACATTCCAGCTTTGCGGATCTTTTTCCGATATAACAAATTCTTCTATTTCGGAATATCATCCGCTATGATAGAAACGCGACTCGAACGGAGGTCCCACCATGTCCCAAGCATTCCTGTCCCATATCTCGGCAACACTCGACCAGATCGAAGCCGAAGGCATGACCAAGCGCGAGCGCCTGATCACCTCGCCCCAAGGCGGTGAAATCGACGTCGGCGACCGGCACGTCATCAATCTCTGCGCCAACAACTACCTTGGGCTGGCTGACCATCCCAACCTGATCTCGGCCGCGCGTGCAGCCATGGAACCGCGCGGGTTTGGAATGGCCAGTGTGCGGTTCATCTGCGGCACGCAAGACCTCCATCGCGATCTGGAAAAGCGGCTGGCCGGATTTCTGGAAACCGACGACTCGATCCTGTTTGCCGCTTGCTTCGATGCCAATGGCGGTGTTTTTGAGCCCCTGCTCGGCCCCGAGGACGCGGTGATTTCCGATGCGCTGAACCATGCCTCGATCATCGATGGGATACGCCTCTGCAAGGCCAAACGCTATCGATATGCCAATTCGGATATGGCCGATCTCGAAGCACAGCTGCAATCGGCACGCGAAAACGGGGCGCGCCATATCATGATCGCCACTGACGGGGTGTTCAGCATGGATGGCTATCTCGCCAAGCTGCCGGAAATTCGCGCGCTCGCCGACCGCTATGACGCGATTCTGATGGTTGATGATTGCCACGCGACGGGTTTCATGGGGCCAAACGGGGCAGGAATGCCCGACCATTTCGGCATCCACGCCGATATCATGACTGGCACGCTGGGCAAGGCGCTTGGCGGTGCCATCGGTGGTTATGTCGCCGGACCCCAGCCGGTGATCGACCTGCTCCGCCAGCGCGCGCGACCCTACCTGTTTTCAAACTCGCTGCCCCCCGCCATCGTCGCCGCCGGGATCGAAGCAATCCGGCTGATCGAAAACGGTGCCGACCTGCGCGCGCGCCTGTTTGAAAACGCCCGCTACTGGCGGGCAGGCCTTGAAAAGCTGGGCTTTGATCTGTTGCCCGGCGAGCACCCGATTGTTCCGGTGATGCTGGGTGACGCGCAGTTGGCGCAGGACATGGCCGCCCGCCTGTTTGACGAAGGGGTCTATGTCTCGGGCTTTTTCTTTCCGGTTGTACCGCGCGGACAGGCCCGCATCCGCACACAGATGAACGCGGCGCTGACGCAGAATGAGTTGGATCGCGCGCTGAACGCCTTTGAAACCGTGGGCAAGGCCTTGGGAGTTATCAAATGAAAAACACGATGAAAGCACTGGAAAAGTCCCAATCGGCAGAAGGGCTTTGGCTGATCGATGCGCCGGTGCCCAAAATCGGCCCCGATGACGTGCTGATCCGGATCAACAAGACCGGCATTTGCGGCACCGATGTCCATATCTGGAACTGGGACGAATGGGCGGAAAAGACCGTGCCGGTGCCGCTGGTCACCGGCCATGAATTTGCCGGAGAGATTGTCGAAATCGGCCGCGATGTCGAGGATCTCGAGATCGGCCAACGCTGCAGCGGCGAAGGCCACCTGATCGGCCATCACTCGCGACAGGTACGGGCGGGCAAGTTTCACCTTGACCCCGAGACCCGTGGCATCGGCGTTAACGAGCAGGGCGCATTTGCGCAATACCTGCGCCTTCCGGCGTTCAACGTCGTGCCTTTGCCCGAGGAGATCAGCGACGATATCGGTGCCATTCTCGATCCGTTGGGCAACGCGGTGCACACGGCGCTGAGCTTTGATCTGGTGGGCGAGGATGTGTTGATCACCGGGGCCGGGCCGATTGGGATCATGGCCGCGGCGGTGGCGCGGCACGTGGGGGCCCGTCATGTCGCGATTACCGATATCAATCAGGCGCGCCTCGATCTGGCGGCAAAGGTCGCCGACGTCGTGCCGGTGAACGTCGCGACCGAAGAACTTGACGCCGTGATCAAACGGTTGGGCATGAAGCAGGGCTTTGACGTGGGCATGGAAATGTCGGGCAAACAACGGGCGCTCGACCAGATGATCGAAGCGATGACTATGGGTGGGCGGATCGCGATGCTGGGTATTCCGCCGGGCAAATCCCCGGTCGACTGGTCCCGCATCGTGTTCAAGGCGATCACCATCAAGGGTGTCTATGGCCGCGAAATCTTTGAAACCTGGTACAAGATGATCGCCATGCTGCAAAACGGGCTTGATGTGAGCGGCGTGATTACGCATCGGTTTGCCGCAGTTGATTTTGCCGATGGCTTTGCCGCGATGAAATCAGGGCAAAGCGGCAAGGTCGTGCTGGACTGGACGTGATCAGGGGGCGCTGCCCCCTCCGGTGAAAATCGGGGATTTTCACCGTTCACCCCCGGAGTATTTTTCCAAAGATGAAGGGCGCAGGAATGGCTGGAGCATCGATCGTCGATGTAATCGGGCGCACGCCGTCGGTCTGGCTGGACCGGATGGTCGAGGCACGCGGGCTGGACGGACGCATTCTGGCCAAACTCGATTACCTCAATCCGGGGTTCTCCAAGAAGGACCGTGCCGCGCGTGGAATCATCGAAATCGCGCGCGCGGATGGGTCCCTCGCGGCTGGGCAAACCGTGGTGGAACTGACCAGCGGCAATATGGGCACCGGGTTGGCGATCGTCTGCAGCGTTCTGGGTCACCCGTTTGTCGCGGTGATGAGTCGGGGAAACTCGCCGGAACGGGCACGCATGATGACCGCGCTTGGCGCAGAGGTCGTATTGGTCGATCAGGCACCTGACAGCGTTCCGGGCGAGGTATCGGGCGCGGACCTGGCATTGGTCGAGGACGCAGCGCAGCGCATTGCCGCCAGTCGCGGGGCGTTTCGCGCCAATCAGTTCGCCCATTCCGGCAATGCGCAGGCGCATTTTGACACGACGGGCCCGGAGCTTTGGGCCGATAGCGACTGCAGCCTGACTGCTTTCGCGGATTTCGCCGGCTCCGGCGGCACCTTCGGCGGCACGATGAAAGCGTTACGGCAACGCAATCCGATGCTGCGTGGCTATGTCGTCGAACCCGAAGGTGCTGCGGCCCTGGCCGGACATGCGGTCACACAACCCGGACATCCGATTCAAGGCGGCGGCTATGCCATGTCCGATCTGTCCCTGTTGGATCCCGATCTCGTCCACGGATATCTGACAATCAGCGGCCAGGAGGCGCGGGAAACCACCCGGGCGCTGGCGCGGGAAGAGGGAATTTTTGCTGGATACTCGGCCGGAGCAAACGTCGCTGCGGCGCTGCGGCTGCTGGCGGGGTCGGACTCCGGTGGTCGGATCGGCGTCGTCATTTGTGACAGCGGGCTGAAATACCTGTCAACGGATCTCTGGGATGCGATCTAGGGCGTCAAGCGTACCCGGCCGCCTGTGCTTAACAGCCAGCAATCGGTGCCCTCAAACACCGCAGGAACAATAGGTCGGCCATATCCTGCACCGCCATCCAGATCTACCCGATTGCCAAAGTGAAACGGAATTTCGAGCGCCGTGTGCCCATGCACCACCAGCCACGGGTGGGGGTCGGTGTATTTCAGAAACGGATCGCGAATCCAGATCAGATCATCCTCGACCTGATCTTGCAACGGCACGCCGGGCGCGATGCCAGCGTGCACGAACAACACCTCTCCGCGTTGAAGATAGAGCGGCAGGTTGCTCACATAGTCCAGGTGCGAATGTGGAACTGCGCTCTGCGCCTCGGCGAACAGACGGAACGACGAAGTGTCCGACTCGACATCGACACCATAGGAGGCAAGTGTCGCAGCACCGCCCAGCCGGGGGTTGAGCCAGCCGATCCCGGACAGGATACGTTTGTCGTTCTCCTCGGCTTCGCTGACAAAGCGGGCGAACATGCGGTCATGGTTGCCTTTGATCACATGCCAGTTTTTCGCGGCGGCCTGACCATCCATCAGGCGCTCTATCACGCTTCGGCTCTTGGGGCCGCGATCCACCAGATCTCCCAGAAACACGATTTCGGCATCCTCGCCGCCATCTGCCGAAATCAGGTCGAGCGCGGCTTCGAGGTAATCGAGTTGGCCATGAATGTCGCCTACGGCGTAGATCGGTTGGGTCATATCCGTGGGCTAGCGCAGCTTGCGGGCAATGAAAAGCAGAGAGTCCGGCACCGTGATCTGAAAGCTATGATGCCGCCCGCTCGGACAAGCGGTCGGCATCATGTTGGTACCGCCTGCGCAGCGCGTGATCAGTCCACGTCAAATTCCAGCGGCTTGATCTGACGGAACATGCCGGTGCTGGCGAGCTTTTCGCGTACCGGTGCCGGCACCTCGGCGTCCACATACAAGAGCGCAATCGCTTCGCCGCCCTTGTCGGAGCGCCCAAGCGTAAAGTTCGCGATGTTCACGCCGTTCTCGCCCATGGTCTGCCCCAGCGTCCCGATGATGCCGGGAACGTCAGCGTTGGTGGTATAGAGCATATGCGCCCCGATTTCGGCATCAATATTGATACCCTTGATCTGGATAAAGCGCGGTTTGCCATCGGAAAACACCGTTCCGGCGATCGAGCGTTCCCGCTTCTCGGTCACCACGGTCACCTTGATATACCCGTCAAACGCGCCGGACTTGTCCTGGTTTGTCGTGCTGATCTTGATGCCGCGCTCCTTGGCCACAACCGGCGCGCTGACCATGTTCACATCCGGGTTGGCCTTTTTCATGATCCCGGCCACGACTGCACAGTTCAGCGCATCGAGGTTCATCTGCGCGACGGTGCCATCATACAGGATGTTGATCGCCTTGATCGGTTCATCCGTCATCTGGCCGATGAAGGCTCCCAGATGCCCGGCCAGCTTGACCCATGGGCCCATGACCTTGGCCTCTTCGGCGGTGACCGACGGCATGTTCAACGCGTTGCTCACAGCCCCGGTCAGGAGATAGTCGGACATCTGCTCGGCCACTTGCAAGGCGACGTTTTCCTGTGCTTCGGTGGTTGCGGCACCCAGATGCGGGGTGCAGACCACGTTGGGCAAACCGAACAGCGGGTTTTCGGTGGCGGGTTCCTTGGAGAACACGTCAAATGCGGCACCAGCGACATGGCCCGACTTCAACATCTCGGCCAGCGCCTCTTCGTCAACCAGCCCACCGCGCGCGCAGTTGATGATGCGCACGCCCTTCCTGGTCTTGGCCAGGTTCTCAGCCGACAGGATGTTGCGGGTGGTATCCGTCAACGGCACATGCAACGTGATGAAATCGGCGCGCGCCAAAAGCTCGTCGAGTTCGACCTTTTCGACGCCCATTTTCTGCGCTTTATCCTCGCTCAGGAACGGATCATAGGCGACAACTTTCATTTTCAGACCACGTGCCCGGTCACAGACGATGCCACCGATATTGCCCGCCCCGATGACGCCCAGGGTCTTGCTGGTCAGTTCAACCCCCATGAATTTGGACTTTTCCCATTTGCCGGCATGGGTGCTGGCCGATGCCTCGGGGATCTGGCGCGCCACGGCGAACATCATCGCAATGGCGTGTTCGGCGGTGGTGATCATGTTGCCAAACGGCGTGTTCATCACGATCACACCTTTCTTGGACGCCGCGTCCTTGTCGACGTTATCGGTGCCGATCCCGGCACGGCCTACTACCCGCAACTTGCCCGCATGGCGCAGGATGGATTCTGTCACCTTGGTGGCGCTGCGGATGGCAAGGCCGTCATATTGGCCGATCACCTCGGCGAGCTTGTCCTTGTCCTTGCCCAGATCGGGCTCGAAATCTACGTCTATCCCGCGATCGCGAAAGATCTGCACGGCGGTCGGGGACAGTTTGTCAGAGACGAGTACTTTGGGTTTTGTCATTGTCTGCCTGTTCCGGATCACGCCCGGAACCTCCTGCTAGAAGATTTGGAATGGTCAGCCCCGGGTCGTGCCCGGAGCCGAATCAGCGTTGATCAGGCCGCTTCGCTCAGCGCCTCGATTTCCGCCTCGAACGCCCAGGCAAGCCACGGCAGCATCGCCGCGATGTCGGAGGTTTCGACCGTACTGCCGCACCAGATACGCAGACCTGCGGGAGCGTCCCGATAGGCCCCGATATCCAGCGCGATCTCTTCCTGCTCGAGCCGCTTTGCCACGGCCTTGGCAAATGCCGCGCCATCCACAATCCGGGCATCCGCGAACTTCAGGCAAACCGATGTGTTAGAGCGGGTCGCCGGGTCAACCGCGAGGAATTCGATCCAGTCATGCGCCGCAACAAAGTCTGTGACGGCAGCGGTGTTGGCGTCTGCGCGCGCAATCATCCCGTCGAGCCCGCCGACCGAGCGCGCCCAGTCCAGCGCCAGCAGGTAATCTTCGACGCAGAGCATCGAGGGTGTATTGATCGTTGCGCCGGTAAAGATACCGTCGATCAGCTTGCCGCCCTTGGTCAGGCGGAAAATCTTGGGCAGCGGCCATGCCGGCGTATAGCTTTCAAGCCGTGCAACGGCACGCGGCGACAGGATCAGCATGCCATGCGCGGCCTCGCCACCCAGCACCTTCTGCCAGGAGAAAGTGGTCACATCCAGCTTGTCCCACGGCAAATCCATCGCAAAGGCCGCCGAGGTCGCATCGCACAGGGTCAGCCCCGCGCGGTTTGCGGGGATGACATCGCCGTTCGGGACCCGCACGCCCGATGTGGTGCCGTTCCAAGTGAAACATACATCCCTGTCAAAATCGACGCCCGCCAGATCGACGATCTCGCCATAGTCGGCAGTCTTGACCGCCGCATCGAGCTTGAGCTGCTTGACCACATTCGTGACCCAACCCGCGCCAAAGCTTTCCCAGGCGAGCATCTCGACCGGGCGTTCGCCCAGCAGGTTCCACATTGCCATTTCAAAGGCGCCGGTGTCAGAGGCCGGTACGATGCCGATCTTGTAGTCCGCAGGAATGCCCAGAATGTCGCGGGTTTCCTCGATCGCGGCCTTCAGTTTGGCCTTGCCGATCGCGGCACGGTGCGACCGACCCAAAGGCGCGTCCGCAAGCTTGCTCAGATCAAAGGCAGGGGGTTTGGCGCAGGGGCCAGATGAAAAACGCGGATTTGCCGGCCGCATTTCAGGTTGGCGCGCGGCTTCGCGCATCGCCGGTTGTGTAATAGCCATTATGCTACCCTTCCAGATAAGCGCCCCTCGTTGGGGAGGGGTGTCCCACTGGCGGGAATACGGCCCGTCCCGGCCTTTCACAAGACAAAAATTGTCGCTATAGCGCCGTTTGAACCCTCAAATGCGACTCTTCTGTTGCCTATCGGAAACCTGCCCATGTTTGTCGTTACCCTCTTGAGCAACCCGGATACCCCACGGCTCGAGCCTACACTGGTTGAATCGCTGCGCAATGCGTGGGGCGGAGGCGCTGCGTTTTGGCTGTCTCCCGACGTGGCGGCGGAGTTTTCTGTTTCCCAACGGCCAGACAACCAATGGCAAGTCTGGGACGACCTGCAAGAGATGCAGATTGATCTGGTGGTGCAACCTATCGAGGGGCGCCGAAAGACGATGCTGCTCGCCGACATGGACAGCACGATGATCCAGCAGGAATGCATCGACGAACTGGCGGACGAGGCCGGCGTCGGTGATCACGTCAAGGACATAACCGCACGCGCCATGAACGGCGAGTTGGATTTCGAGGGCGCACTGACCGAACGTGTCGGCCTGCTCGCCGGATTGGACGAGACCGTCATTGCCAAGGTGCTTGAGCGGCGCATTACCTTGATGCCCGGTGGCAGGACCCTCTTGGCCACGATGCGGGCAAACGGTGCCTATGCGGCGTTGGTTTCGGGTGGGTTCACCGCCTTTACGACCGCCGTGGCAGCGCAGCTTGGCTTTGACGAAAACCGCGCCAATACGCTGCTGACCAAAGATGGCAAACTGACCGGCCAGGTGCAGCATCCGATCCTTGGTCGCGCCGCCAAGATCGAGGCGCTGGAACAGATCACAGCGCGGTTGGGGATTGCCGAAACCGATGTAATCGCCGTTGGTGACGGGGCCAACGATCTGGGGATGCTGGGCCGGGCGGGCACCGGTGTCGCATTGCATGCCAAACCGTCGGTCGCGGCAAAATGTGACGTGCGAATCAACTTTTGCGATCTCACAGCACTACTTTATCTGCAGGGATATGCGCTGGATGATTTTCTTCGGCCCCGACAAACCTATTAATTAACACTTGCGTTAAATAACGAATCGTCTAAGTATCAGGTCATGACCGATCTGACCCAGACTTTTGCGGCCCTGTCCGACCCCACCCGCCTGACCATGGTTGAAAAGCTGATGGCAGAGGGCGAGTTGCCCGCAGGAGAGCTTGTTTCAGAATTCCCGATCTCGGCGCCGGCGATTTCGCGGCACCTCAAGGTGCTGCGCGAGTCGGGGCTGATCCGTCAACGTGCGGCGGGAACACACCGCTATTACGCTGTCCGTCCCGAAGCGATGCAGACCATCGCACGCTGGACCATGGACCACCGCAGCTTCTGGGAAGGCAGCCTCAAGCGGCTCGACAGCCTTCTGGCCCTGAACCCCGAAACAGAGGACTTGTCATGAAAGACACACACGATCTCGAACTCATCCGCGAATATCCGGTCGATGTTGATCGCCTCTGGGCGGCCGTCACCCGGCCCGAGGAACTTGTGCAATGGTTTGGCAAAGAGGGTGTCCGGCTGGAAACCTGCGAGATGGATTTCACCAAAACCGGTCCGTGGCTTTGCACCATGACCGGCGAAGACAGTGGAGATCGGTTCAAGGTGTCCGGGCAGGTCACCCATGTCTCTCCTCCGGAGTCCGGCGGCGAAGGCTCTGTCGGCTTTACCTGGGGCTGGCATGACGGCGACGACAAGCGGGGGGCAGAAAGCCATGTCACCTTTACCGTCGCCCCGACCGGCATCGGCGCACGATTTACGCTGTCGCACCGTCAGCTCGACACGCTCGAATCGTCGCAGAATCATGGCCGTGGCTGGCTATCGACACTTACCAGACTCGACCGGCTCTTTGCCTGAGCCCGCAACTTTCAACCAAGGAGGAATACAATGCCCAATTTTCTGTTCGTGTATCACGGAGGCAGCATGCCTGAATCTCAAGAAGAGATCGACAAGACCATGGCCGCATGGGGCAAATGGATGGAGGACAACGGCTCCAACCTTGTCGAACCCGGAAACCCCGTCGGCATGTCCAAGACCGTCAGCGCCTCGGGCGTGGCGGACAATGGCGGCGCCAACCCGGCCTCGGGGTACTCCGTCATTTCGGCAGACGACATCGACGCCGCCTGCGCCATCGCAAAGTCAAATCCGATGATCGTTGACGGTTCCGGATCGGTCGAAATCGCCGAAATCGTCGCGATGTAGCCGATGGGTCGCGGCGCTCAGGCGAGCGTCGCGGCCGGTCGGATGACACCGCACTCCATGCCGCGCCGGTTCAGGATCGGGGCGTTCATGAACATCCGCGTTGCAGGATGGTCGGCGTCGAGCAGACCAAGCCCGACAAGGATTGCTGCAATCGTGCATTCGGCAGCCCGCGTACCGCCATCAACGATCTTGACCGCGATACCCATGCGCCGTTCCGGGACAATTGCGATATAGACGGCCTCGGCCCCGGTCTTGATCGCCGCCCTGCCATTCATCGCCCGCATCAGTTCCGTGCAGGCCCGCCCCTCGCCAGCGACAAGCGCGGGATGCGCCATCATTGCCGCGGTCAGGCTGGCTGCGGCATTGCTCTGTCGATCCGACCGGTCCTGTGCCGAAGCAAAAAAGGCCATCGCCCGCGCCAGCCCATGCACCGTGGTTGCAAAGTTGGGGGCCGAACACCCGTCGATTCCATAGCCCGGACTGTCCAGCTGCGTGGTCTCTTCGATCGCGGTCAAACTGGCCTGCTGTACCGGGTGATCAACCTCGACATACTCCGGCCCGGCACCCATATGCGCGGCGAGCGTCAGAAAACCGGCATGTTTGCCGGAACAGTTGTTATGAACCGGACACGGGCTTTCATCGGCACGGATCAAGGCGTTGCGCGCGGGTATGTCGTCGGGCTCCTGCGGGCCACATCGAAAGTCATCATCGCTCAGCCCAAGTTGATCGAGCCATGCGCGCACTCTATCTGTATGGATCGCTGCGCCATTGTGCGAGGCGCAGGCGAGCGCCAGCTGTTCGCTGGTCAGCCCGAACTTGTCGGCGGCTCCGGAGGTCACCAGCGGCAAGGCCTGCACCATCTTGCAGGACGAGCGGGGATAGATCACCGCATCGGGATCGCCCCAGGATCGGACGATCTGGCCAGTATCGTCGCAGATCACGGCATGGCCCAGATGCAGGCTTTCAAGCAGCGAAGCGCGCCAAATTTCGGTCATCGGAACAGGATCAGTCACATCAGTCCTCACAACTTGGCGAAATCCTGCCAAATGGCCTTTCGCTTGTGGTGCAATTTACGATAATGTGTATGTGTCGGCAAGCAGCGGGGTGCGCGTCAAGACGGTTGCAAAAATCGCTCGGGCACCCCTGAATTATTGAGGTCTAGGACAGTCTGGAGGCTGTACACATGAAATCCTATCTTGCCCGCGCAGCGGCGGGCCTGTGTCTGGCCAGTATGGCCACCATCGCAATTGCACAGGATCAAAGCACCAATCGGGTCGCAGCCAAGACCGACTGGAGTGTTTTTGTCGAAGCCGATCCCAAGGAATGCTGGAGCGTTTCGGCCCCCAAGCAAACCGTGAACACCCGCGATGGTCGCGTCGTTGCCGTGCGGCGCAGCGATATCCTGTTGTTCGTGTTCTATCGCCCGGGAGCCGATGTAAAAGGCCAGGTCACCTTTACCGGCGGCTATCCCTTTGCGCCCGGCTCGACCGTGAACATGAACATCTCGGGCAACGAGTTTGAGCTCTTCAGCGAAGGCGAATGGGCCTGGCCTGCAACTGCCGCGGATGATTCCAAGATCATCACCGCGATGAAGCGCGGCGCACAGGCGACGGTCACTGCCCGGTCGGCGCGCGGGACGCAAACCAAGGATACGTTCTCGTTGCTCGGGTTCACCGCAGCGATCGAAGACGCCGAAAAGCGGTGCGGCGGCTGACCTCTCCGTCCGGAATCTTCTACCAAGTTGCGGCCTTATCGTACAATCGGTAAGGCCAAATTCTTTTGAAACCAAACCAAATCCCTATATAGAAGCGATCTGGCCCTGCAACCCGAAGGTAAACCCATGTCCGCCACCACGCCGATCACTCAGGACGTGATGACCATTCCACGCAAACTGCCCGATGGCCCGATCAACCTGATCGGCCTGACCCGCACCGCCATGCGCGACGTTCTGATCGCCCATGGCACTCCGGAAAAACAGTCCAAGATGCGGGTTGGTCAGATCTGGCAATGGATCTACCAATGGGGCGTTCGCGACTTTGCAAAGATGACCAACCTCGCCAAAGCCTATCGGGCACAGCTGGCCGAGACCTTTGTCATTGAGACCCCGGAAGTGGTCAGCAAGCAAGTCAGCAGCGACGGCACGCGCAAGTATCTGGTCCGCATCGCCGGCGATCACGAGGTCGAGGTCGTCTATATTCCCGAAGAAGGGCGCGGCACGTTGTGCATCAGCTCTCAGGTCGGTTGCACGCTGACCTGTTCCTTCTGCCATACCGGCACACAAAAGCTCGTGCGCAACCTGACGGCCGGTGAAATCATTGGCCAGGTGATGATGGCGCGCGACGATCTTGGCGAATGGCCGGAAATCGGTGCGCCCAAGGACGAAACACGATTGCTGTCCAATATCGTCCTGATGGGCATGGGCGAACCGCTCTACAACTTTGAAAACGTGCGCGACGCGATGAAGATTGCAATGGATCCCGAAGGCATCCAGCTGTCCCGCCGCCGGATTACGCTGTCAACTTCGGGCGTCGTGCCGGAAATTGCCCGGACGGCACAGGAAATCGGCTGCCAGCTGGCCGTATCGTTTCATGCAACGACGGACGAAACCCGCAACAAGCTGGTGCCGATCAACAAGCGGTGGAACATCGCCGAACTTCTCGACGCCTTGCGCGCCTATCCAAAGGTCAGCAATTCGGAACGCATCACCTTCGAATACGTGATGCTCAAGGACGTCAATGACAGCGACGAAGACGCGCGCCGCCTGATCCAGCTGATCGAGGGAATTCCGGCAAAGATCAACCTGATCCCATTCAATGAATGGCCCGGTGCGCCCTATACGCGGTCCTCTGGCAATCGGATCCACGCCTTTGCCGACATCATCTACAGGGCCGGCTATGCAAGCCCGATCCGCACCCCGCGTGGTGAAGACATCATGGCCGCCTGCGGCCAGTTGAAATCGGCCACCGAGCGGGCGCGCAAATCCCGCGCACAGATCGCGTCCGAGGCTGGGCTCTGATCCATGCCACTGCGCCGACGCGACGTTTTGATCGCGGCCTGTGCGATCGGGGCGACCATTGCGGTGCCGCGGGTGATCGATCTATTCAGGCCAGAGTTCACATTTGAGCCGATCCCCGGTCTGCCGGGATTTCGGAGCATCGCGGGTGGGTCGATGTCGAGCGCACAGGCCGTGTTCGCGGGCATTGACCCGATGACCGAGCAGGACGCGCGGCTCCGCCAAGAGGTTGCCAAGGACCCCTGCCTTGCGGCATTCGGGCCGCAGCCCTGGGCAGGCGGAACCGTCCCGATCGCCGTCTTCACGGATTACAATTGTCCCTATTGCCCGACGCTGAGCGGCATCATCATGGTCCTGATCGAGACGGGCGCCCCGATATCGGTGACCTGGCACGAAATGCCGGTTCTGGGGCCACGATCAATGGCCGCCGCCCGCGCAGCCATCGCGGCCCGCGCCCAAGGCCAGTATCTGCCGGTGCACGAGCACCTGATGCGCTCGGTCCTGCCGCCCGGGCCGGCGTCACTGCGCGCATTGGCAGATCGGTTCGACATCGAACCCGCGCAGTTCCAGCGCGATGGGAGCAGCAGGGAAACGACGCAAGCCATCGACCGCAGCAGCGCGGTGGCGGCCGCGTTCGGGATCATCGGCACGCCGGCGCTGTTGGTGGGCCGCACATTGGTTGTCGGGAAAATTGCCCGCAACCGGCTCGAAAAGCTGATCGCGGTGGAGCAGACTGACGCCGATCCACCCTGTGGCACCAGCAGCCTTGACTGACGTCACCCGCCGCTTGCGCCCGGTGTCAGCCTAGCCCATCTCAGCGGCCCGGAATGCTGTCGCGCGCCGGAGCCGGTTCCCAATTGTCGATGATGTCAGCCGCCTCTTGCGCGGTCTCGACGAACCGAAAAAGGTCAAGATCATCCTCCGAGATGGTCCCGGCGTCGGCCAGCGCGTCCCAGTTGATGACCTTTTCCCAGAAGGCGCGCCCAAACAGCAGGAACGGCACCCGTTCCATGCGGCCAGTCTGGATCAGGGTCAGGGATTCGAACATCTCGTCCAAGGTTCCGAACCCGCCGGGGAACACGCAGATCGCCCGCGCACGCATCAGAAAATGCATCTTGCGGATGGCAAAATAGTGAAAGTTGAAGCTCAGATCCGGAGTCACATAGGCGTTGGGTGCCTGCTCGTGCGGCAGCACGATGTTCAACCCGATGGACTGCCCGCCCGCCTCATACGCGCCGCGATTCCCCGCCTCCATCACACCGGGGCCGCCCCCGGTCACGATCACGTTTTCATGACCGCCGGTCTGGATGGACGCCTCGGTCATCAACCGGGCGAAATCCTTTGCCTCGTCGTAGAACCGCGACAGCTCCGCCAGTGTTTCAGTCCGCGCATCGGCCTTGTTGGCCGGGTCAGGGATACGCGCGCCGCCAAACATGACGATGGTGCTTTCGATCCCCCGTTCGTTCAGCATCAACTCGGGCTTCAGCAACTCCAGCTGCAACCGGACAGGGCGCAACTCGTCCCGGCACAGGAAATCTTCATCGGCAAAGGCCAGCCGGTAGGCAGGCGAGCGGGTTTGCGGTGTGTCAGGTACATGTTCAGCGGTATCGCGGTCCAGATGGGCATCGCGGAACGGGCTCTGGCGGTCATCAGTCATCAAGGGGATCCATGCTTGCGTGTTCGTTCCAGCCCTATAGGGTTCAGCGTGGCAAGACCAGCAACAGGGCCCGGCGATGGAATGGAAATCGGAGATCGAACAGGCAGCAGGAAGGGTGCGCGACCGCGTGGTCAGAACTCCGCTTCTGGACCTCACCGACGTCGGCCTGACGTTCCCGGTTCAGTTGAAGCTGGAGCAGATGCAGCACACGGGCAGCTTCAAGGCACGTGGCGCGTTCAACACATTGCTCGGCGAACCGGTGCCCGAAGCCGGTCTGGTCGCCGCGAGCGGCGGCAACCATGGTGCCGCAGTGGCCTATGCAGCGCACCAACTGGGCCACAAGGCGCATATCTTCGTGCCCGAAATGGCCGGGACATCCAAGATCGCACTGATCCGTGAAACCGGTGCGGACCTCACCGTGGTGCCGGGCGACTATTCCAATGCGCTGAATCTGGCGCAGGTCTACGAGGCGGAAACCGGGGCCAAACAAATTCACGCCTATGACGCCCCTGCAACCGTTGCGGGGCAAGGCACCTGCATGCGCGAATGGGAATCGCAGGGCCTTGAGGCCGACACGCTGCTGATTGCCGTCGGCGGCGGCGGGTTGATCGCGGGCGCGCTCGCATGGCTCGCGGGTACTCGCAAGGTTGTCGCGGTGGAGCCGGAAACCTCCTGCGCCCTGAACGCTGCACTCAAAGCCGGGAAACCGGTCGATGTCGAGGTTTCGGGTGTCGCAGCGAATGCGCTTGGCGCGCGGCGTATCGGATCAATCTGCTTCGAGGTTGCCGAGAAACATCTTGGCGGCACGGTTCTGGTCAGCGACGACGCCATCACCAGGGCGCAGCACGCCCTCTGGCGCAGCAGCCGGCAGCTTGTCGAACCCGCAGGTGCAACGGCACTGGCCGCGCTGATGTCAGGGGCCTATCAACCTACGCGCGGTGAAAAGGTCGCGGTGTTGATCTGTGGCGGCAACATCGCGCCTGATCCGTTTCAGGCCTAGGCGCATGGGCCTTACCCTCTATGCCTATCCGCCCAGCGTCTATTGCCAGATCGTTCGCATGGCGCTGTATCAGCTTCGCTTGACCGCGCAGATCGTCGAGGTTGATCCGTTCACCGGTACCGGGCCGAATCCACATCCCTTCGGCCTTGTCCCGACACTGAACGACGATGATTTTCAACTTACCGAAACGGCTGCGATCTTGCGCTATCTCAATACGCAATATGCCGGGGGTCGGTTGTCTCCTGACACACCCCGTGCCATTGCCCGGATGGTGCAGGTTCAAAGTATCGTGGACTCACAGGCCTATTGGCCGCTCGTGCGTATGGTTTCAGCCAACGCATCAGTGCCCCATCCAGCGGCGAAATGCCGGACGAGGCTGTAATCGAAGACGGACTGGAACGTGCGAAAACCGTCCTTTCCGGACTTGAGACCATTGCCCGCGAAGGGCTGGTTCTTGACGGAACGAACCTGACCCTTGCCGATCTCCACCTCGCGCCCATGATCGGCTTTTTCAACGCGGCGCCCGAGGGGGCCGCCGCACTCGGGCGGTATCCCGCGCTCCTGCGCTGGTTCGATGCCATCGCCGAAAATCCGGCCTATCGCGCCACCTGCCCTCCCTTGACCCGCGCCAAACCCTGACAACCCGTCTTTGCGTGTTGCCCATGCTTCACATTGTCTGTCGCCGCCGGCCCCGCTATAGGGCTGTCAACGATTGTTCACAGGAGAGACGTTCATGTCCAACGCGCAGCTGGAAACCGCCATCGAAGCCGCATGGGAGGCGCGTGATGAAATTACGCCCGCAACCAGCGGTGAACAGCGCGAGGCCATCGAAGATACGCTGAATGCGCTCGACAGCGGCGTTCTGCGTGTTGCCGAGAAGCAGGCCGACAACAGCTGGCATGTCAACCAGTGGGCGAAAAAGGCGGTTCTGCTCGGCTTTCGCATCAAGGACATGGAGCAACAATCCGGCGGCCCCCAGAACGGTGGCTGGTGGGACAAGGTGGACAGCAAGTTCGCAGGCTGGGGCGACAACCAGTGGAAGGATGCGGGCTTTCGCGCCGTGCCCCATTGTGTCGTACGCAAATCGGCCTATATCGCGCCGGGCGTCGTGCTGATGCCCTCGTTTGTGAACCTGGGCGCCTATGTCGATCAAGGCACGATGGTCGATACCTGGGCCACCGTCGGGTCCTGCGCACAGATCGGCAAGAACGTGCATCTGTCGGGCGGCGTTGGCATCGGCGGCGTGCTGGAGCCGATGCAGGCCGGGCCCACGATCATCGAGGACAACTGTTTCATCGGGGCCCGATCCGAGGTGGTCGAAGGCTGCATCGTGCGCGAAGGGTCGGTTCTGGGCATGGGCGTCTTCATCGGCCAATCCACCAAGATCGTGGACCGCGAAACAGGCGAGGTCATGTATGGCGAAGTTCCTCCCTATTCGGTGGTGGTCGCCGGCTCCATGCCCTCCAAGAACAACATCAACCTCTATTGCGCCGTGATCGTAAAGCGCGTCGATGCCAGAACCCGCTCCAAGACCGGCATCAACGAGTTGTTGCGTGACTGATACGCCCGCCAAGAAACCGAGCCGCCAGCAGGTCTATACCCTGCTGGTGGAGATCGGTCGCAAGACCGGCGACGGGCTGCCCAAGGGGGCCAGCGGCGCGGCGCTGATGTGCTTTGCCAGCGGCATCGACGAAGCCGAAGCCGTGCGTGAAACGGTGGCGATCCTGAAACAGGCCGACACCGCGCCGCTGGACGTGACCGGCTATGGCACCCTTGCCGAGCGCGAGGCCGAAGGCCATGAGATTGATGATGAAGAGCGCGCGCTGATGCAACGGGCGCTGGACGAAAACGCGGTCATCATTGCACAGATGACTCCGTTTTTCGGCGACGAAACCTGACCTCGATCTGTCGTCCGGGTCCGGCCCCGGTGATGCCCCGGCGATGATTGCCACTTGTGTTCCGGCGACGCCCGCTTAGCGTGCTTTGCATGAGCACCGCTTCCATTCACGACAGCACCTATTCCTGGCTTCGGCTGGGCATCACGCTGTTGATCGGCATGGTGGCCAACGCTGGCATGTGGGCGGTCGTGGTCGTGTTGCCGGCGATCGAAACCGAGTTTGGCGCGGGCCGCGCCGAGGCATCCCTGCCCTACACGCTGACGATGATCGGATTTGCGGTCGGCAATCTGTTGATCGGGCGTGTGGTGGATCGTTTCGGCGTGACGATCGCGCTGAACGGAGCGGCCTTTGGCATTGCCGCAGGATACGGGCTGGCGGTGATTGCGCCGTCGATGTTCACCATTTCGCTGGCGCATCTTGTGCTTGGCCTTGGCACCGCAGTTGGCTTTGGCCCGTTGATCGCCGACATCTCGCACTGGTTCCTCAAACGACGTGGCATCGCCGTGGCACTGGCGGCCAGTGGCAACTACCTGTCCGGCGCGATTTGGCCGACGATGCTGGCCGATGTGCTGGCGGACAGCGGCTGGCGACAGGTCTATGTCACGCTGGCGATCGTGACACTTGTTGTGCTGATTCCACTGTCGCTGCTCTTGCGGCGGCGCCTGCCTGACGAGGCCCACGTCGCGGCCGAAGCGGCATCCGCCCTGCGCGCGCGCAGCGCCGGATTCAGCCCTCGCACGCTCCAGTATATTCTGGGGTTCGCGGGCATCGCCTGTTGCGTGGCGATGGCGATGCCGCAGGTACACATCGTCGCCTATTGCGTCGGGCTGGGATATGGACCGGCCGTCGGAGCAGAGATGCTGTCATTGATGTTGTTGGGCGGGGTCGTCAGCCGCGTGATATCGGGCCTCGCCGCCGACAAACTGGGCGGGGTGATGATATTGTTGATCGGCTCGGTGCTGCAATGCATCGCGCTGTTTCTCTACCTGCCCTATGACGGCATGGTGTCGCTATATGTGGTCAGCGCTGTGTTCGGCCTGGCACAGGGTGGCATCGTGCCAAGCTATGCCCTTGTCGTACGCGAATACATGCCCGCCAAAGAGGCAGGTGCGCGGGTCGGGTTCGTGCTGATGATGACGATCCTCGGGATGGCGTTGGGCGGCTGGATGTCCGGGTGGCTCTACGACCTCACCGGCAGTTACCGGATCGCCTTTGTGAACGGCATCGTCTGGAACGGCCTTAATATCGCGATCATGGTGATGTTGTTGCTCCGCTCTCGCCCCCGCGCCCCGCGCGCTGTGGTGGTCTGAGACATCAAGACAGACAGGGCTTGTGGCCAGCATCCTGGCTCAGGGCGGCTGCTGCGCCTCGGCGCGCTCCCGCGCCAGTCGCATCTGTTTCTGACGCTCGCGAAAGCGTCCCTTGTCATCCTCTGTCGTTTCATCGACGCAATGGTGGCACGACACACCCGCCTCGTATTCCGCGCGCGCCTTGTCCTCGGGGAGGATCGGTCGTCGGCACCCGTGGCACAACTCGTGCGGCCCTTCCTTCAGCCCGTGACCAACGCTGACGCGGTTGTCAAAGACAAAGCAATCGCCGGTCCACCTACTGTCTACCGCAGGCATTTCCTCAAGGTATTTCAGGATGCCGCCTTTCAGGTGGAAAACATCCTCGATCCCCTGCCCCAGCAGATAGTTCGTCGACTTCTCGCAGCGGATCCCGCCGGTGCAGAACATCGCGATCCGCTTGTTGTGAAACCTGTGCTTGTTCTGCTGCCACCATTCGGGAAATTCGCCAAAGGACTTGGTCTGCGGATCGACCGCACCCTCGAATGTCCCAATGGCGACTTCGTAATCGTTTCGCGTATCGATAACCGCGACATCCGGACTCCGGATCAGTTCGTTCCACCCTTTCGGATCGACGTAGTGACCCACCCGCGCCCTGGGATCCACATCCGGCTGGCCCATGGTCACGATCTCTTTCTTCAGGCGGACCTTCATCCGGCCAAAGGGCGGCTTGGCGCTGGTGGATTCCTTCCACTCAAGATCGGTGCAACCAGGCAGTGACCGAACATGCGCCAGAACGGCGTCAATCCCCGCGCGCGGCCCGGCGATGGTGCCGTTGATCCCCTCGGCGGCGAGCAACAGCGTCCCCGTCACGTCCTGCGACTGGCACAGGTCCAGCAACGCGGGTTTCAGCGCCGCAGGGTCTGCAAGCCGGGTAAAGTGGTAAAGGGCAGCGATGGTATACATGCGCCGCCAACTAGCCCTGCGAGGCCTGTCGCGCAAGGGCCTGCATTGACGCGGTCAGACCGTCCGCTTACCCATGGGCACAGGACAAAGGAGAAGCCCCATGACCCGCGCCCTCATCGTGATCGACGTGCAATATGATTTCTGCCCCGGCGGTGCGCTGGCCGTACCCGGCGGCGACGAGATCGTGGGCGGCATCAATCGGTTGATGGTCGATTTCCCTGCCGTGATCCTGACGCAGGACTGGCATCCGGCAGGGCATTCATCCTTCGGCTCATCACATCAGGGCAAGGTGCCATATGAGACGGTTGAAATGCCCTATGGCACACAGGTGCTCTGGCCCGACCATTGCATCCAGGGCACCTCGGGCGCGGATTTCCATGTCGATCTGAACACCAGCCGTGCCGACATGATCATCCGCAAGGGATACAACCCGGCGATTGACAGCTATTCGGCATTTTTCGAGAACGACAAGACCACGCCAACCGGGCTTGAGGGCTATTTGCGCTCACGCGGGATCACCGATCTGACCATGGTTGGCCTTGCCACCGACTTCTGCGTCAACTTTTCGGCGGTCGACGCGGCAAGGCTGGGATTTTCCGTGACCGTAAATCGTGACCTGTGCCGCGCCATCGACCTGAACGGATCGCTTGGCTCGGCAATGGACGGCATGACCGACGCGGGCGTTCAGTTCGGCTGAGCGGTCAGCTCGCGGGCGGGCGACGTGGTGGTTGTCTGGACACCTGTACCGCGAAAATGGCCAGCGTTACGATCAAAACCCCAACGAGGTCCAGGGGGCCTAGCGTTTCGCCCAACAAGGCCGAGGCGATCGCCACACCAAAGACCGGGTTGAGAAAGTGAAAGGTCGCCGCGCGCACCGGGCCGATTCGGTCCAGCAGCATGAACCAGATCAGGGTGGCCGCGAGCCCGGGAACCAGCGTGGTATAAGAGAACGCCAGGATCAGCGGCGTCGAGAAATTGACGTGGATGGTTTCGAATGCCACCGAGGCCACAAGCAGACAGACGGCCCCGACCAGCATCTGCAACCCCACAACCATCATGAAATTGCCACCAGAAGTGGCGCCGCGCACGGCGAGCGTTGCAAAGGTCAGCGCAAGAACGCCAATGGTGCAAAGCATCAGCCCGTAAAGATCGACGCCAGCGGTGATGCGCGAGCCCATGATCAGCGCGACGCCGACGATCCCGGCGAACAGTCCGAAAATGCCCAATGGTCGCATCCGTTCTCCCAGCAAGAGCCAACTGGCAATCGCCAGAAGCAGCGGCATTGCCGATGCGATGATCGCCGCGACGCTGGCCTGAACAGTCTGCATCGCGACAAAGTTGAGGCCGAGGTACAGCGCATTCTGACACACGCCAAACAGGATCGTCGCGTACCATTGTTTCGGTGTGAGCCGAAACGGCTGCCCCATCATCCGGGCAATCGCGATTCCGATGATCCCCGACAACAGGAACCGCATGGCAAGGGAGAACAGGGGCGATGCATCCGCAACGATGATCCGCGCGGACGTAAAGGCCGACGACCACATGAATGCAAAGGCAAGGCCCATAAGGACAGAGCGCAGGTCCATGCTCAGCCTGCCGCCGGTCCGGCGGGTTCCCACAACTCGATCGGGTTGCCCTCGGGATCATGAATGCGGGCGAAGCGGCCGATTTCCGAATTCCATTCGGAGCGGGTTTCGGCGGTGATGCCGGCAGCAGAAAGTTGGGCAATCAGCCCGTCAAGATCGTCGACCCTGAAATTCAGCATGACCTGCCTGTCTTGCGCGAAATAGTCGGAGTCCCGGGGAAACGGGGCAAAGACCGTGGGGCCCGCCGCCTGTATCCAAGCGCCTTGGGACAAGTCAATTCCCAAGTGGGTACTGTACCAAGAAGACAGCTTTTCCGGATCGTCCGCACGCAGGAACACGCCCCCGATCCCAGTTGCCTGTGCCATTGCATATCCTCCTCAACCGCGCCCAACGAAAAAGGGCCGCCTCGGGGCGACCCTTTCGCATAATTCAATGTGGTGCAAGATCAGCCGTTGACGCTGTCCTTGAGCGCCTTGGCGATGGTCATCTTGACGACCTTGTCGGCTTCTTTCTTGAACTGCTCGCCGGTCGCAGGGTTGCGGACCATGCGCTCGGGGCGTTCGCGGCAGTAGATTTTGCCAACGCCAGGCAGAGTCACGGCACCACCGCCCGACACTTCACGTGTGATCAGCCCGGTGATGGCATCCAGTGCTGCGCCTGCGGATTTCTTGTCTGTGTCCATTTCCTCGGCCAGTGCGGCGACGAGTTGGGTTTTGGTCATTGGCTTCGACATTGTTTTTGCTCTCCTTCGTCCGCCCGAACTCTTGGGCCTCATTCCGCTTGTTTAACGGTATATGGTATATGAACACAACGAATAGTGGGGACTGACAAGCCCAAAATTGCTGTTTTTAGCTGTTTTGGGCCAATTTCGTTGGGTCAGAGGAAGGCTGTTTCGTCAAAAGACCGCAATTTCCTGCTGTGCAGCCGTTCGAGCGGCATGTTTCGCAGGGATTCCATCGCCCGTATGCCGATGCTCAAATGACGTGAAACCTGCGTATTGTAGAAGTCCGACGCCATGCCGGGCAGCTTCAACTCACCGTGCAGAGGCTTGTCGGAAACACACAACAGCGTGCCATAGGGAACCCGGAACCGATAACCGTTTGCCGCTATCGTCGCGCTTTCCATATCCAGTGCGATCGACCTGCTCTGGCTAAGACGTTGCACCGGACCGGACTGATCGCGCAGTTCCCAGTTGCGGTTGTCGATGGTGGCCACGGTGCCCGTGCGCATGATCCGTTTCAGATCGAAACCGTCCAGCTTGGTGACCTCGGCAACCGCCTGTTCCAACGCAATCTGGATTTCAGCAAGGGCCGGGATTGGTGTCCACACAGGCAAATCGTCATCCAGCACATGATCTTCGCGCAGATAGGCGTGTGCGAGGACAAAATCCCCAAGCGCCTGGCTGTTGCGCAACCCGGCGCAATGACCAACCATGAGCCAGGCATGCGGTCGCAGCACGGCAATATGGTCGGTGGCGGTTTTGGCGTTCGAAGGTCCGACGCCAATATTGACCAGTGTGATCCCCGAACCATCGGGCCGCTTCAGATGATAGGTTGGCATCTGCGGCAGCTTCAGTGGTTGCTCGATGGGGGCGTCCGGATCGGTGATCTCGATGTTGTGGGTCGAGACAAAGCTGCAGTACCCGCTGTCCGGCTCTGCGAGTTGCGTGCGGGCATAGGCCTCGAACTCGGATACATAGATCTGGTAGTTGGTAAACAGAACATGGTTTTGAAAATGCGCAGGATCGGTCGCCGTGTAGTGCGACAGGCGGGCCAGTGAATAGTCGATGCGCTGCGCCGTGAAGAGCGACAGCGGACCTGTGCCATTCGCCGCGACATGGGTGCCGTTGACAATGTCGTCGTTGGTCGTCGCAAGGTCCGGCACATCAAAGACATCGCGCAGGATGAAGTCTGCTGCGCCTTGCTGCGGGACCGTCAGACCGGCATCCTGTGCCACTGCAAAGTGTACCGGCATCGGTGTGTCGGACATGCCAATCGTGACCGGCAGGCTATGATTGCGGATCAAAAGGCCGATCTGCTGCGTCAGGTAGTTATTGAACAGATCAGGCCGCGTGATCGTCGTGGCATAGGTGCCGGGCGCTACGATATGACCAAAGCTGAGCCGGGTATCCACCTGCGCATAGCTTGACGTGGTGATCCGAACCTCGGGGTAAAAGGCGCGGATGCGGTGATCCGGCGCGCCATTCTGCATCGCGTCGCGAAACCGCTGGGTCAGAAACTCTGTCGCTTGGCTGTAGAGGGCGCACAGGTGCGCGACTGCCTCTTTGGCAACGGTGAAGTCTTGTGGCTCGACGGGATCAGGGCTTTGTATTTCGCTCATGCCGGTGCCTCTAACACGTCGATCTTCTCAAATTTACGAACATCCACCAGGCCCAGGTCGGAAATCCGCAGTTCAGGTATCACCACAAGCGCCAGCAACGAATGCTGCATGTAGGCGTTGTTCAGATCACAGCCACAGTCCCGCATCGCCTGCATCATGCGTTCGGCATCCCGCGCAACCTGTTGTGCGGGGCTGTCTGACATCAATCCGGCGATGGGCAGCTTGACCAGCGCCAGTTCGGTATCGTCGCGAAACACGGTGATTCCGCCACCGACCTCGGCCAAGCGGTTGGCGGCAAGCGCCATCTGGTCCCGGTCGGTGCCGACGACGATCATGTGGTGGCTGTCATGCGCCACGGTTGACGCCATCGCCATGCGCCCACCATAGCCAAAGCCCGATACAAAGCCGTTCACGACGCCGCCGGTGGCGCGATGCCGTTCGACCAGCGCGATCTGGCAGACGTCGCCCTCTCCTTCGACCAGCCCGTCCCGCACAGGCAGATCCACCTGCAACGCCTTGGTCGGGGCCTGGTTTTCGACAACACCGATCACGTTCGCACGGGCATGGTTTGCGCCATCGGGGGCCTTGATCTCAAAATCGGCGTGGGTCAGGTCATGGCCCAGATGCACCGTATTGCGCGCAGTATCCGGCCAATCGTAGTGCGGGCAGTCCACCAGACACACGCCATCCCGCGCGACGATCTGACCGCGCGCAATCACCAGTTCAATGGGAAGCGTGGTCAAATCCGAACTCAGGATCACATCGGCGCGGCGGCCCGGCGTGATTGATCCGATGTCGCGCTCGAGCCCGAAATGGGCGGCCGTGTTCAGAGTTGCCATTTGCAGCGCGATCAGAGGATCACATCCGCAGGCAATGGCGTGCCGCACCACGCGGTTCATGTGTCCTTCGTTGACCAGCGTGCCAGAGTGGCAATCATCGGTGCAGAGGATGAAATTGCGCGGATCCAGACCCTTTTCCGTGATGGCGGTGATCTGGCTTTCCACATCATACCAAGCGCTGCCCAGCCGCATCATCGACCGCATCCCCTGCCGGACACGGGCAATCGCATCGGCTTCGCAGGTGCCTTCGTGATCATCCGCCGGGCCGCCCGCGACATAGGCCGCAAAATCGGGCCCAAGATCGGGCGATGCATAGTGCCCACCCACGGTCTTGCCGGCCTTTTGCGTCGCGGCGATCTCGGCCAGCATCTTGGGGTCGGCATTGGCAACACCGGGAAAGTTCATCATCTCGCCCAGCCCGATGATGCCGGGCCAGTTCATCGCTTCGGCAACGTCTTCAGGCGCAATTTCATGACCCGTGGTTTCCAGACCCGGCGCGGACGGTGCGCAGGACGGCATCTGGGTAAAGATATTGACCGGCTGCATCAGCGCCTCGTCATGCATCATCCGCACACCGGCCAGCCCCAGCACATTGGCGATCTCGTGCGGGTCGGTGAACATGCTGGTGGTGCCGTGGGGAATCACCGCGCGGGAAAACTCCGCAGGCGTCAGCATGCCGCTTTCGATATGCATGTGGGCATCGCACAGGCCCGGAATCATATAGCGCCCCGCAGCCTCGATCACCTGCGTATCGGGTCCCGTGCAATAGGCGGCATCCGGCCCGACATAGGCGATGCGACCACGTGTTATCGCGACATCATGATCTGACAGGATTTCTCGACTGTGCACGTTTACCCAGACGCCGCCGCGAACAACCGTGTCAGCGGGCGCGCGACCGGCGGCAACGGCAATCAGGTCTGGGGCGGCCTCGGGCCAAGCGGGGAACAGGTTCTGTGTCATAGCCCAATTGTCCTGATTGATTGGATGGGCGCAACCCCTTCGCCTCCGTAGCAGGCACGCATTGCGCTTGCCAGAGCGCAGAATTTCCGAGAGGCTGGCGCACATGGATTACAAGACGATCAGCGCGGACGACTTTGGGCGCAGCCTGACCGGCATCGGACTGAACCTTCTGGTCCGTGATGTCGTTGCACAATGCCGTTTTCTCGACGCGATATTCGGCATGCAAAGCCATCGGATCAGCGCCGACTTTGCCATCGTGACCTATGGCACGCAGGTCTTTCAGTTGCACAGCGACGGCACCTACCATTCCAACCCGCTGCTTGGTCTGCTGCCCGATAACCCGCCGCGCGGTGCGGGTATCGAGATACGGCTGTACGACACCGACCCAGACGAGGCCGCCGCGCGAGCAGAAGACGCGGGCCATCTGGTTCTGCAAGGCCCGGCGGACAAACCGCATGGGCTGCGCGAGGCCTATATCCTTTGTGAAAACGGCTATGCCTGGGTGCCCAGCAAACCACTTTGATCGGCTGCCATCTCGGCCCTGAGCCATGAGGCAAAGGCGACCGTGCCAGGTGAGTGTTCGGCCTGCGGCGACAGGATCAGGTAGTAGGCCTCCTGCATCGGCGCGCGATGTGCAAACGGCGCAACGAGACCGCCGGACTTGAGCATACCCCCGGCAATCGCGTCATGAGCCAGTGCCAGACCGCCACCGGCAGCCGCGACCGACAGGGACAGTGTATACGTGGTCGCATAGGTCACGGGAGGGTCGGACCATGACAGGTTCTGATCCTCGGCCCAGGCTGCCCAATTGCACAACAGGTTGGAACAGTCATAGAGCGGATGCATGGCCAGATCGGCGAGCGTGACCGGATAACCCGGTGCACAGACCGGGTAGTAGTGATCGGAACGCAGCAACTCTGCGCGTATGGTATCTGCGGGCCGCAGGGAAAAGCGGATTTCGACGTCGATTCCTTCGGTTATCGCGCGCGGCTCCCAAAGTTCGGTCGAGAGGTTCAGTTGCACTTCCGGATGCGCGGCGCGAAACCGGGCCAACCGGGGGGCCAGCCAGTGCACGGCAAATGTCAGGTTGGACTGAACCTGTACCACATCCTGATCGGTTCCGGTGATCGCACGGGTGCCGCGCGCCAGCGTGCGAAACGCCTCGCGCACCACCGGCAGATAGGTCAGGCCGCTTTCGGTGAGTTCCAGCGCGCGGGGTCGCCGGTGAAACAACAGCCGACCCAGATAGGATTCCAGCGCCTTGATCTGTTGACTGACCGCACTTTGGGTCATGTTCAGATCACGCGCGGCACCCGTAAATGACAGGTTGCGGGCGGCAGCTTCGAACGTGCGCAGCCAGCCCAGAGGTGGCAGGGGAGCTTGCATGGCATAATCTTGCCATAAGCCAAGCTAATGCGAAAGGGTCGATTTTTTCGTTCGATTTACCGTATCATCACGGGCAGAGTTTGACTCAACCGGAGGAGCCTCACATGGCCGTTACAACATTGCGCCCGAACATGGATCATTGGCATGAACGGGTCGATCTGGCCGCTGCCTTTCGCTGGACCGCACGACTGAACATGCATGAAGGCGTGTCCAACCATTTTTCCATGGCGACCAATGAGGAAGGCACCAAATTCCTGATGAATCGCAACCAGGTGCATTTTAGCCGAATACGGGCGAGTGATCTGCTGGAACTGGACGCCAACGACCCGGAGACCCTGAGCGGCCCGGATGCGCCTGACCCAACGGCGTGGGGGTTGCATGGCGGCATTCATCGGCACTGCCCCCACGCGCGCTGTGCGATGCATGTCCATTCGATTCACGCCACGGTATTGGCGAGTCTCGCGGACAGCCGCTTGCCGCCGATCGACCAGAACTGCGCCACGTTTTTCAATCGCTATGTCATTGATGACGGATATGGTGGGCTGGCGTTCGAGGACGAAGGCGAGCGTTGTGCCGCGTTGCTGACCGATCCGAAATGCAAGGTGATGATCATGGGCAACCACGGCGTCATGATCATCGGTGACACGGTCGCCGATACCTTCAACCGGTTGTATTTCTTTGAACGTGCCGCCGAAACCTATGTCCGCGCGCTGCAGACCGGCCAGCCTCTGCGGGTCTTGCCCGATGACATCGCCGAAAAGACTGCGCGCGAGTTGGAAGAATACCCGGAGCAGGCAGAGCGTCATCTGGGCGAACTCAAGGCGATCCTGGACGATGAAGGATCGGACTATGCCAACTGACGCCTGACACCGGCGGCGAAGACCTACAATTCAGCCAGAACAAGAAGCGGATCCAGATGCAATACGGGTTGAACGAAGAGCAGGAGATGATCGTTTCGACAGTGCGCGCCTTTGTCGAGAAGGAGATTTATCCGCATGAAGATCTGGTGGAACGCACGGGCGAGGTGCCGGACGAGATCGCAAAGGAGATCAAGCGCAAGACGCTAGAGTTGGGATTCTATGCCTGCAACTTTCCCGAGAGCGTCGGATGTGCCGGTCTGAACCACATCGAATTTGCGCTGGTGGAGCGGGAATTGGGGCGCGGATCAATGGCACTGAACCACTTTTTTGGCCGTCCGCAGAACATCCTGATGGCCTGCGAGGGCGAGCAGGTCGAGCGCTATCTGATGCCCGCCGTGCGCGGCGAGCGCATGGATGCGCTGGCAATGACGGAACCGGGCGCGGGTTCGGACGTGCGCGGCATGAAATGCGCCGCGGTGCGTGAGAGCGGCGATTGGGTGGTGAACGGGACAAAGCACTTCATCTCGGGGGCAGAGCACGCGGACTTCATCATCGTTTTCATCGCGACGGGCGAGGATCAGACCCCGAAGGGACCAAAGAAGCGGATCACCGCGTTCCTTGTCGACCGGGACATGCCCGGCTTTACCATTCGCGACGGCTACAGATCCGTGTCCCATCGCGGCTATAAGAACATGATCCTGGAGTTTGATGACTGCCGCCTGCCCGATGCACAGGTTCTGGGCGAGATCGATGGCGGCTTCGAGGTGATGAACACCTGGCTTTATGCCACGCGCATCACCGTCGCCACGATGTCGGTCGGGCGGGCGCGACGGGTGTTTGATTATGCGCTGGACTACGCGGCGACACGGGAACAGTTCGGCCAGAAGATCGGCAAGTTCCAGGGCGTGTCGTTCCAGATTGCCGACATGATCACCGAGATCGATGCCGCCGATCTATTGACGTTGGCCGCCGCGGACCGGCTGGACAAGGGGTTGCCGGCCAATCGTGAGATCGCGAGCGCCAAGCTTTATGCGAGTGAGATGCTGTCACGGGTGACCGACACGGCGATTCAGATCCACGGTGGCATGGGGTTGATGGATGACTATCCGCTCGAACGGTTCTGGCGGGATGCGCGGGTCGAGCGGATTTGGGACGGGACCAGCGAGATCCAGCGCCATATCATCAGCCGCGATCTGCTGCGAGCGATGGGCGCGTGACCGGATTTCGAATGGGCTGCGCCCATCCGACCGAAGCGAGGGGCCAGCCCCTCGCGCTCCCCGGGATATTTTCAGCAAGAAAAAAGGAGGGCGACCGGATGATCGCCCCCCGGAAAGCGGGAAAGTTCCCTTTTCCTCGCACGGTCATCGGCGTCCCCGCCTGTACCGTTTCTGCAGCTTTGCGGCGACGGGTTCAGAATTCGTATTGCACGGGAAGATTGTCTGACCGAGGAGCCCAATCAGCACAATGAGGCGCGATCTGACCCGAATGCTGGCCCCGCGAAACATTGCCGTGATCGGCGGCGGCAACTGGTGTGCATCCATCATCGGGGCAGCGCGGCGCATCGGTTTTGGCGGGACGATTGTGCCGGTTCATCCCGACGGCAAGGCAATCGCCGGACTTCACGCGGTGCCAAGAGCGGGTGATTGTCCCGTTGCGATTGACGCCGCTTTTGTCGGCGTGAACAGGCACGCCACAATCGAAATTGTTGCAGAGCTTGCGGGGCTCGGGAGTGGAGGCGCGGTCTGCTTTGCTTCGGGGTTCACCGAGGCAAACGCCGAGGATGCCGACGGTGTAAACCTTCAGTCGCGATTGGTCGCGGCGGCCGGCGACATGCCCATGCTTGGTCCCAACTGCTATGGGTTTGTCAACGCGGTGGACCGGGCCGCAATCTGGCCGGATCAACACGGGATGCAGCCGGTAGAACGGGGTGTTGCGATCCTGACGCAATCCTCGAATATGGCGATCAACATGACCATGCAGCAACGCGCCTTGCCGATTGCCTACATGATCACCTGTGGAAACATGGCACAGACCAGTCAGGCGGAGATCGCGACTGCATTGCTCGACGATGCGCGCGTGACTGCGATCGGGTTGCATGTCGAGGGGTTCGGCAACCTGCGCGATTGGGAAGCGTTGGCGCAAAAGGCCCATCAGCAAGGGATACCGTTGGTTGCCATCAAGGTCGGCAAATCCGGGCAGGCGCAGCGCGCGACGATTTCGCATACGGCGTCGCTGGCGGGGAGTGATGCCGGAGCACAGGCGTTTCTGGACCGGCTGGGCATCGCGCGTGTGAACGCGGTGCCGGAATTCATCGAAACGCTGAAACTGTTGCATTGCGTTGGCCCGCTTGCCTCGAACCGCATCGCATCGATCAGCTGCTCGGGCGGGGAGGCCAGCCTGATTGCGGATATGGCCACCGCGCGGGACCTCGAGTTTCCACCGCTCAGCGACGCGCAGGAACACTCTTTGAAATCCACGTTGGGGCCGCTGGTTGCCCTGGCCAACCCTCTGGATTATCACACCTACGTCTGGCGGGATCCGGCTGCGATGGCGCGGGCCTGGTCAGCGATGGTGGAGGGTGATGTCAGCCTGGCTCTGAGCATCGTGGATTATCCGCATACCGACGCCGGCGACTGGACTTGCGCCACGGAGGCGGCGATTGCCGTGCGGTCCGAAACCGGCGCCCCTTTTGCCGTTGTGGCGAGCCTGCCTGAACTGATGCCGCTGCCCGTCGCGGAGCACCTGATGGCACAAGGGGTTGTTCCCATGTCGGGGCTGGCCGAAGCGCTGGCCGCCACCGAGGCCGCGGCGCGGGTGAGCGCGCCTGATCCGGTGCCTATTATGCTGCCTGGCATTACCAAGGCTGACGACGTGTTGACCGAAGCGGCGGCAAAGGCCGCGCTAATGGAACATGGGTTGACCGTTCCGGTCTTTCGTACGGTTCACGGCAAGAATGGGTTGATGGCGGCGCTAGAGACCCTCCACCCGCCCTTTGCTCTGAAAGGCGTCGGGCTGGCGCACAAGTCGGAACATGGGGCGGTTCGGCTCGGACTGTCTGCGAACCAGCTGGCACAGGCCGCACAAGAGATCGGCACGGATGGCTACCTGATCGAAGAGATGGTCGCGGACGGTGTTGCCGAAATACTGATCGGTGTGACGCGGGACGACGCGCATGGCTATGTGCTGACGCTTGGTGCGGGAGGCATTCTGACGGAATTGCTGCGCGATACGATATCGCTGTTGCTGCCGGTGACCGAGGCACAGGTCGCGCAGGCTCTTGGGCAACTCAAATGCGGCCCGCTGTTGACGGGATATCGCGGCAGACCAGCTGCGGATATGGCCGCGATCCTGCGCGCGGTTATGGCGGTCCAGGACTATGTAGTTGCCAACGCGGAGAACGTTGGCGAAGTTGAAATCAATCCGCTGATCTGCACCCCCGATCGGGCGGTTGCGGTGGATGCGCTGATCCGAAAGGCCAGAACATGACAACATCCCCCATCACCACCACCCGCGACGGAGCGGTCCTCCTCGTCACGTTGAACCGGCCCAAGGCAAACGCCATCGACCTGGCCACTAGCCGCATCATGGGAGAAGTCTTCCGCGACTTCCGGGATGATCCCGACCTGAAGGTGGCGGTTCTGACTGGTGCGGGGGACAAATTCTTCTGCCCGGGCTGGGATTTGAAGGCTGCCGCAGACGGGGATGCTGTCGATGGCGACTACGGCGTCGGCGGGTTCGGCGGCCTGCAGGAACTGCGCGGCATGAACAAGCCCGTCATCGCGGCAGTCAATGGCATTGCCTGCGGCGGCGGGCTGGAACTGGCGCTGAGCGCCGATATGATCCTTGCAACAGAGCACGCCACCTTTGCGCTGCCGGAAATCCGGTCGGGCACGGTTGCCGATGCCGCAAGCGTCAAGCTGCCCAAGCGTATCCCCTATCACATCGCCATGGAACTGTTGCTGACCGGGCGCTGGTTCGATGCCGAGGAGGCACACCGCTGGGGGCTTGTCAACGAGGTCCTGTCTGCGGACAAGCTGATGGATCGCGCGCTGGAACTGGCGCACCTGATCGCAAGCGGTCCGCCGCTGGTCTATTCGGCAATCAAGGAAATCGTGCGCGATGCCGAGGATTCCAAGTTTCAGGATGCGATGAACCGGATCACCGGGCGGCAATTGCAGTCGGTCGACGTTCTCTATTCGTCCGAAGATCAGCTCGAAGGCGCACGGGCCTTTGCCGAAAAGCGCGATCCTGTATGGAAGGGCCGATAGGGCGGTTCGTTTCAGGCCTTTTCGAACAGCGCAATCAGCGCCAGATCATCACGGTGTTCGCCCGCGGCCAAGTCGCCATAGATCCGCGTTTCCTTGAGGGTCAGGCTCTGAATACGCGTCTTGGCAAGATGCTCCAGTTTGGCCGAAAAGCCGGCCGACTCATAGTGTTTGGCATTGATTGACAGCGCAATCTGCGCCCCGTGCCGCGCCACCCGCAGCAGAGCATCGAGTGCGTCCGGCCCCACATGACCGGTGGTAAATGTGCCGGAGGACACGATACCGGAATAGCTCTCGCGCTGGACGGGTATCCCCAGGTTGAGATCCGCCTCGATGGCATCGCGGTAAATATCCTTGCTCATCGCCTGGTCGAGCATTTCGGCGCTGATATCGGTTGCGTCGATCGGGCCGACGCCCAGTTCGGCCAATACCCCACCACACAACCCGGTCCCTGCACCGACATCCAGCACCGGGCCCTGACCACCCGCCGCCACAAAGGCCCGCGCAGTGTGAATATGCAGATGATAGTCTTCGCGCGCGGCAAAAGACTGATCATAATCACCCGCCCACTGGGCATAGAGCCGCTTGGACTCCTGCGGCGTGTTCAGCGCATAGGCGGTTTTCAGATCAGGTGCATCATCGCTCATCCTTCCATGAAGGGTCCAGGCGTGATTCGAATCAAGTGCGTCCTTCAGGCACTTGCATCCGGGCCGGTCGCGTATCATCAAAGACTGATGACAAATACACTTCTCTCCATGGGCCACGGCTATACCGCGCGGGCGTTGTCAGAGCAGCTGGCACCGCAGGGTTGGCGCATCATCGGCACCACGCGTGATCGCGACCAACTGGACAAGATCCGCCAGTCCGGGGCCGAACCGATCCTCTGGCCGGGTGAAACACCGCCTCTGGATGGGGTAACGCATCTTCTGATCTCAACCGCTCCGGGTGCCGACGGCGACCCGGTTTTGCACGAACTCGGCGCGGAAATCGCCGATCGCGCGGCACAGTTCAAATGGGTCGGATACCTGTCAACAACAGCGGTCTATGGCGATCATCACGGCGACTGGGTAGATGAAACCACGCCTGCCATTCCGGCCTCAAAGCGCGGAACCTTGCGTGTTCAGGCCGAGCAGCAATGGGCCGCGATTGCGGATTTGCCTTTGCACATCTTTCGTCTCGCAGGGATCTACGGCCCCGGGCGCGGCCCGTTTTCCAAACTGAAACGCGGAAGCCTGCGCCGGATCATCAAGCCCGGACAGGTGTTCTCGCGCATCCATGTCGCCGATATCGCAAATGTGCTGGCCGCCTCCATGGAGCGCCCCGATCCCGGTGCGATCTACAACGTCTGCGACGATGAACCCGTGCCCCCGCAGGACGTCATCGCCTATGCCGCAGAGCTGCAGGGATTGCCCCTGCCGCCGGCGGTGCCCTTTGACGAGGCGGACATGACGCCAATGGCCCGCAGCTTTTACAGCGAAAACAAACGCGTGCGAAATGACCGGATCAAGCGTGAACTTGGCGTGACGCTTCGCTATCCGAACTATCGGGTCGGGCTTGAGGCGCTGCACAAGGGCTGATCAGGCGCGCTGTTCACCAATGCTCGCCACGCCCAGTACATCCAGTACCTTGGCCTCGATCTGCGCGGCACTCATGCCGGCGACCTTGTACATATCCGCCGGGCTTGCCTGATCAATGAACGTATCGGGCAAGACCATCGACCGGAACTTCAGCCCGGTATCGAACACGCCTTCCTCCGCCAGCAATTGTGCGACATGGCTGCCAAAACCACCGACCGCGCCTTCCTCGATGGTGATCAGGGCCTCATGCCCATTCGCCAGTGACAGGATCAGATCGCGATCCAGGGGTTTGGCAAACCGGGCATCGGCAACACTGGGTTTGATCCCCTTTGCGGCCAGACCCTCGGCGGCGGCCTGAACTTCGGCCAGATGCGCGCCAAAGGACAGGATCGCCACGCGCTTGCCCTCTTGAATCACGCGGCCCTTGCCGATTTCCAGCGGCACACCCTGCTCGGGCAGTTCCACACCGACCCCTTCGCCACGGGGAAAACGAAAGGCGATCGGCCCGTCGTTATGCGCCGCGGCGGTTGCCACCATGTGCATCAATTCCGCTTCATCCGCCGCAGCCATGACCGTAAAGCCCGGCAGGTTGGCGAGATAAGCGATATCATAGCTGCCAGCGTGCGTCGCACCGTCGGCACCGACCAGCCCCGCCCTGTCGACCGCAAAGCGAACCGGCAGTCGCTGGATCGCAACATCATGGACGACCTGATCATACCCACGCTGCAGGAAGGTCGAGTAGATTGCGCAGAACGGCTTCATTCCACCTGCCGCCAATGCCGCCGCAAATGTCACCCCATGCTGTTCGGCAATACCGACATCGAAACACCGGCTGGGAAAGCGTTCCGCGAACAGATTCAGCCCGGTGCCGTCCGGCATCGCGGCGGTCACGGCGACGATCTTGTCATCGGCCTTGGCCAGCCCAGTCAGCGTCTTGCCAAAAACGCTGGTATAACTTGGCGCATTCGAAGGCGCCTTTTTCTGCTCTCCGGTGATAACATCGAACTTGGCGGTTGCATGACCCTTGTCCTGAGCCGTCTCGGCGGGCGCATACCCTTTGCCCTTCCTGGTCAGCACATGGATCAGGATCGGGCCATGCGCGCGGGCCTTGACCGTCCGCAGGACCGGCAGGAGCTGATCCATATCATGCCCGTCAATCGGCCCGACATAGGAAAATCCGAGCTGTTCAAACAGCGTGCCGCCAACGGCCATGCCCTTGAGAACATCCTTGGCGCGCTTTGCCCCTTCGCGGAACGGTTCCGGCAACAGTGACACAGCGCCCTTGGCCGCAGCCTTCAGTTCCTGAAATGGCTCTTCGGCGTAGAGCCGCGACAGGTACGAGGACAAGGCACCGACCGGAGGCGCGATGCTCATCTCGTTGTCGTTCAGGATCACGATCAACCGCTTGTCCAGATGGCCGGCGTTGTTCATGGCCTCAAACGCCATGCCGGCGCTCATCGCCCCGTCTCCGATCACCGCAACGGCGTCCCCGAGTCCCTCCGGCGTAATGCCCCCCAGATCGCGGGCTACCGCAAAGCCCAGCGCCGCGCTGATCGACGTGCTGGAATGCGCTGCCCCGAACGGATCATAGGGCGACTCGCTCCGTTTGGTAAATCCGCTCAGCCCGTCCTTCATCCGCAAGGTGCGAATGCGTTCGCGCCGTTCTGTCAGGATCTTGTGCGGGTAGCATTGATGCCCCACATCCCAGATGATCTTGTCGCGCGGCGTATCAAAGACCGCGTGCAGGGCAACGGTGAGTTCAACCACGCCAAGCCCGGCGCCCAGATGACCACCGGTAACGGAGACTGCCGAAATGGTTTCGGCGCGCAATTCATGAGCAAGCTGGGTCAGCTCAGCATCGCTGAGCTGTTTCATGTCTGCGGGGCGGATCACACCGTCCAGCAAGGGCGTATTTGGTCTGTCTGCCATCTGCGCCTCCATACGGGGCTGTTTCAACTGTCGCGGGCAATAACGAAGCGGGCGGCCGCGCGCAATGTATCAGCCTCGGTTCCATAGGGATCCAGTGCAGCACAAGCCTGCGCAACCAGTTCCGCCGCACGGGCCTTGGCCCCATCCAGCCCCAGCAAAGACACAAACGTGGCCTTGTTTGCGCCAGCATCCTTTTGCAGGCGCTTTCCGGCCTTCGCTGCATCACCTTCTACGTCCAAGATGTCGTCGGCAATCTGAAATGCAAGCCCAAGCGCCCCGGCATATCGACGCAACGCGTCCGGATCGGCTCCGGCCAGTCGCGCGCCTGCGCAGGCCGACCATTCGATCAGGGCGCCGGTCTTGCCCGCCTGCAACCCGGTGATCTGATCAAGGGTCAGCGGCGCTGTTGCCGCTTCTGCCGCGATGTCGAGCGCCTGGCCCAGCACCATACCCTGTGCACCGCTGGCCCGCGCCAGCGAAATGGCCAGCTCGGCACGTCTGTCAGCCGCTCCGTTTTCGGGACGGCTGACCAACTCGAAGGCGAGGCTTTGCAGGGCATCGCCCGCCAGAACCGCCACGCCCTCATCCCATTTGATATGCACGGTGGGTCGCCCGCGCCGCAGGTCGTCATCGTCCATGCAGGGCAGATCATCATGCACCAACGAATAGGCGTGCAGCGCCTCGATCGCTGTGGCGGACCAGATCGCGCGTTCCGCCGGAATGCCGTGCAGGCGCGCGGATTCAAGGACCAGAAAGCCACGCAGACGTTTGCCACCCTGGGTGGCATAACCCATCGCCTGAACCACAGGAACCGGTTCAAACGCGCCAAGAACATCATCGAAATGGCTCTGGATCCGCTCTGCGGCCTCCGCCAGTCGTTGTGAAAACATCTATTGCGCGTCGACCGGGGTCGTGCCTGTCGGGTTGCCGTCGCTGTCGAGCTTGATCGCGGCGACCTTTTCTTCGGCCCGTTTCAGTTCTTCGCCGCATCGCTTCTTCAGCGCCGCTCCGCGTTCATAGAGCGTGATCGAATCGTCCAGCGCCACATCTCCATGCTCCAGCCGCTCGACCACGGTCTCAAGCTCTTTCATTGCCTGTTCAAAACTCATCTCTGAAACGGGGGTATCGGTCATTTCGCGGCCTTCATCAGTTCCTGTACATGCGCCAGCACCGACGCGGACAGCGCGTGCAAATCATATCCGCCTTCAAGTGTCGAGACCACCCGGCCATCGCAAAGCTCATCCGCCAACTTGCAGAGTTCGGCGGTGACCCAGGCGAAATCTTCGGTCTGCCATTCGAGATTTGCCAACGGATCATCCACATGTGCGTCAAACCCTGCCGAAATGATGATCAGTTCCGGCGCAAACGCCCGCAGGCGCGGAAACGCCTTGTCCTGATATTCCTGACGCATCAGCGCGCCATCCGAACCCGGCGGAAGGGGAATATTCAGGATCGTATCATAGGCCCCGGTTTCATTGGCGCGGCCCGTGCCCGGAAACAGCGGGATCTGCTGGCTGGTAATCAACAACGCGCGCTGTTCATCCCACAAGAGATCCTGGGTGCCATTGCCGTGATGCACATCGAAATCCACCACGGCCACGCGGCTTAGCCCATGATGATCGAGCGCGTGTTTCGCCGCCAGCGCCGCATTTCCGAACAGGCAGAACCCCATCGGCGTTTCGGTTTCCGCGTGGTGTCCGGGTGGGCGCACTGCGGCAAAGGCGTTTGGCGCTTCACCGCCCAGAACCATATCGACCGCGCGCACTGCGGCACCCGCCCCGCGATAGGCCGCGTTCAACGTTCCGGGCGACATCCATGTATCGCCATCGAGCGCCACCTGACCGTCGGCAGGAAGCGCGCGGCGCAATCCATCAAGGTAGCTTTCCGGATGAATGCGCAAGATATCGTCATCCGCAGCCATCGGCGCGGTTACCCGGTTCACCTCCAGCGGCTCCAGCGTGTGCAGGACATGCTCGAGTCTTGCCACGCGCTCGGGATGACCCTCGGGCGTGACATGTGTCAGACAGTCGGCATGTGTCAGCATCGCAGTTTTCATTGCTGAGTCCTTCCTTGCGTCTTGTTCAGGGCCGATTGGCCCTTGAGCGTACCCTAGTCGGGCGCGAGCATGTATCCCGCGCCCCGCACCGTTTGCAGATAACGGGGCTGTTTGGGGTCGGTTTCGATCTTGCGGCGCAACCGGGTGATCTGAACATCGACCGCCCGCTCCTGTGCCTGTCCCCTGTCGCGACCAAGATCCTCAACCAGCTTGTTGCGGCTGACCGGTTCGCCGGGGCAGGACGAAAAAATCTTCATCAACTGGCTCTCGGTTGCCGTGAGCCGCACCAGATCGCTGCCCTGCCACATCTCGCCACGCTCGATATCATAGCGGATCGGCCCCAGATGCAGGATCTTTGGCACCGTATCCCCGGCCGGCGTATCTGGCATCCGCCGCAGGATCGCATTGATCCGCAAGAGCAGCTCCTTGGGTTCAAACGGCTTTGCCAGATAGTCGTCGGCGCCCGCCTCAAGCCCGGAAATCCGGTTTTCGATTTCGCCGCGCGCCGTAAGCAGCAAGATCGGCGTCGCCAGGGTTTCCCGCAGGCTGCGGGTCAGTGTGACGCCATCCTCGCCCGGCATCATCACGTCCAACACGATAAGGTCAAAATCCAGACCGGCCAGGATCCGGCGGGCATGTGCTGCATCCCGTGCAGCGGTAACGAGGAACCCATGCCGAATCAGGAACTTGCGCAAGAGATCCCGGATCCGCTCGTCGTCATCCACAATCAGCAGATGTGCGTCCAGTTCAGCCATCAAACACCATCCCTCAGTTTGACATAAGCACGCCGCATGTCAGCATCCATCATTGCCTCAAGGACCTGTTTGAACCCGGCGACCGCTTCGGGGCCCGCATCCCGAAAGGCCGCGCGCATCCTGGCCCGCTGCGCGTCGCTCAGCTGTTGTTCCAGTTGCAAACCGGTTTCGGTCAGGAACAGGTGGCGTTCGCGCTTGTCGCTGGTGCCAATGCGGCTTTCCACCAGCCCGTCCGAGATCAGCGTTCGTAGTACCCGGTTCAGCGATTGCTTGGTGACGCCCAGAATGGCCAGCAGGTTGTTGACCGTGGTGCCCGGTGCGCGGTTGATGAAGTGAACCGCGCGATGATGGGCGCGGCCATAGGCCATTTCACCCAGAATACGGTCAGGGTCGGCGGTAAATCCGCGATAGGCAAAAAACATCGCCTCAATCCCCTGTCTCAGCTGCTCATCCGTCAGGAACAACAGGCTTTCGCCGCTGTAGACCTGCGCTGCACGCCCGTCAGACATGATGTGCCTCTTCCCCAATTTGTTGCAGCATACGTCAGCCTTGTTGACATTCCAAGAGCGAAGAGGTATCGAATCACGATTTTGGCGTAATAAAATGTCCGGTTCGGACATAATCACGCAACAAATGAAAAGCGCCCAATGCACAGGAGGATGCGCAATGTCGGGTTATGATGATCGTGATGGCCAGATCTGGATGGATGGCAAGCTGGTAGACTGGCGGGGTGCGAACGTACATCTCCTGACCCATGCACTGCACTATGCATCGTCGGTGTTTGAAGGGGAACGCGCCTACAACGGCAAGATCTTCAAATCACGCGAACATTCCGAGCGTCTCAGGAAGTCTGCCGAACTGGTGGGTTTCGAAATCCCCTATTCGGTCGATGAGATCGAGGCCGCCAAACAACAGGTGCTCACCGCCAGCGGGCTCAAGGATGCCTATGTGCGCGCGCTTGCCTGGCGTGGTGCGGGTGAGGACATGGGCGTCGCATCGGCGCGCAACCCGGTGCGTATGGCGATCGCCGTCTGGGAATGGGGCGCCTATTACGGCGACGCCAAGATGAAGGGCGCAAAGCTCGACATTTCCAAATGGAAGCGTCCCAGCCCGGAAACCATCCCCGTGCACGCCAAGGCCGCCGGTCTCTACATGATCTGCACCATGTCGAAACACGAGGCCGAAGCCAAGGGTTGCTCGGATGCGCTGTTCATGGATTATCGCGGCTATGTGGCGGAAGCGACGGGGGCCAACATCTTCTTCGTCAAGGATGGCGAGGTCCACACGCCTGATCCCGATTGCTTTCTGAATGGCCTGACCCGGCAGACGGTGATCGGCATGCTGAAGGATCGCCAGATCCCGGTGCACGAGCGGCACATCATGCCGGAAGAGCTGGAAGGGTTCGAGCAATGCTGGCTGACCGGCACAGCCGCCGAGGTCACACCGGTCGGGCAAATCGGCGACTACACATTCGAAGTCGGCGCGTTGACCCGTGAGATTGCGGAAGACTACGAAAAACTGGTGCGAAGCTGAGCGACCGGCATCTGCAGGAAAAAATGTGGACCCCGGAAAATCTCCGGGGCCCTGATCGTTCAAGGGTCAGACAAGGACAAAGTCGTCCGCGTCGATCTTGTGCACGTATTGCAAGAGGACTGAATCCTCGCCCGACTCGATCTTGAGGCCGCGCTTGGTCACCGTCGCAGCGTCCAGGACATGTTGCTCTGTTGCGAAGTCGTCGCGAGACAGCAACAATTCATCACGCCAGAAGAAATCCCGGACGATATTGTCGCCAGACAGATTGGTGAAGTCGAACGTGTCCGCTCCGAAACCTCCGACGAACCGGTCGTCGCCGTCATCATCGACGAGCGTATCCCTGCCGCGATTGCCGACAAGATAGTCGTCGCCGTCGCCACCAAGAATGATGTCATTGCCCTTTCGACCAAAGATGATGTCATCTCCGCCGCTGCCGATCAGGATGTCCTTCTTGTGCGTTCCCTTGATGATGCCGCCGGTGGGCTCGCCCAGATCAAGCGGGATGAGAACCCGGTCGATGGCCTGAATTTCGCCATTTGCGGTGCTGATATCTGTCAGCCCCTCAATGAAATTGGCATTGGCGATCTCGGGGTCGGCGTCGATCAGCTCGGTCCCGTCGATGCCCAGACGTGCGCCATCAAGCGCGGTTTCGATCAAGCCGCTGTCCTGAAGTTCGGCAACCGACGCTCCGCCTGCCTTGACGTGATACAGCAGGACATCCGTGACCAGTTCCGCACCCAAAGCCGCGACCAGCGCGCCCGCGATATCCGCGTCGTCGAGATGGGTGACGTCAAGGTTCAAATCCGCTGCAAGTTTGCGAAAGGCGTCATCCGTGGGAGCGAATACCGTAAACGAGGCATCGCGATCATCCACCACCGCATCAAGACCCGTTGCCGCAAGCGCGGCATTCAACACTTCGAAACTGTCATTTGAACCGGCAACATCCGCGATCGTCGGACGAACCATCGCTTCGGCGACATCGATTGGCAGCAGAACCCGGTCGATGGCCTGAATGACGCCATTGGTGGCCTGAATATCGGTCAAACCGGCGATGAAGTCCGGGTTCTCAACGTCGGGATCTGCGTCGACAAGCGTCGTACCGTTCACGTCAAACGTCGCGCCCAACAGCGTTGTAACGGTTCCTTCCGCTTGCAGGTCGCTGACCTCGGCGCTCCCGGCCCGCACGTGATAAGTCAGAACATCCGTCAGCGTCTCGACCCCCAACGTTTCGACCAGAAGCGTCGCGATTTCAGTTTCTGTCTTGCCCGCCACGTCAAGCCCCAGCGTGTTGGACGCCAGTTCGACAAAGGCCGCATCGGTTGGGGCGAAAACGGTAAAATCACCGGGAGCCGTGAACGTATCGGCAAGCCCGGCCGCGCTCAGAGCGGCTTCGAGTATGTCGAAATTATCGTTTGCCGCAGCGATTTCACCAATCGACAGCGTTGGTTTCGATTCCGGCGCGGGTGGAAAGAACCGGTCCAAGATATCTGACAGAAAACTTAGAAATGACATGCTGATCTCCCTTTGGTCTGTTGGCATGGCACCCGCTGATCAAGGCTCTTGGGCTCATTTGGCGAGCGTCAGGGCACCGTTTCTCGGATGCGCGATAACAGGGGGTACGCCTCGATACGCGTCGCGGATCATTTGAAGGCAGGAGATTTTGGCACACACACGCGCATGTGAAGACAGGTGAAGGTGCCAACGCTCAGCTTTTCGGATCGGTGACTGCCCTTGCCCGCGCGCGTTCCAGGCCAAGTTGGTGTTCGCGCCAGATCACCAGGATGTTGCCCGCAACAACCAGCGCGGCCCCGGTCAACATGACGGCGGTCGGCAATTCGCCGAACCAGAAATAGCCAAGCAGGATGGCAAATATCATCGAGGCATAGTCATAGGGGGCGAGCATCGAAGCGGGGCCGAACCGATAGGACGACGTGACCAGTATCTGGGCAATGCCGCCAATGAGCCCGGCGATGATCAACAGGCCCAGCGTGCCGGCACTCGGCATGACCCACCCAAATGGCAGCGTCAGGAGCGAGATGAGCGAGGCCGTCGCCGAGAAATAGAACACGATCGCCGCCGTGTGTTCGGTCTGAACCAGCTTGCGGATATGAATCTGGACAAAAGCACGGGCGATCGTTGCCGCCAGGATGAACATCGCCCCCAACGTCGCCCCGTCCTCCAGACTGCCGCCGCCAAGGCGCGGCCAAACCATGATCATCACGCCAACCAGGCCGATCAGAACCGCCGAAATTCTCACCATGCGGATGGTTTCGCCCAGCATCAGCGCAGCGAGGACTACCGTAAAGATCGGAGTTGCATAGCCGATCGCGGTGACCTCGGGCAGCGGCAGCAAACCCAGCCCCGCAAAGGTCAGCCCCATCGCCATCGTGCCCAGCAGCCCGCGCCAGAAATGGCCCATTGGCTGTTTGCTCACCAAGCCGTTTCGCAATTCACCTCGTGCGACCAGCCAGATGACAATCACTGGGATTGCAAAGAACGATCGGAAGAACACCGCTTCGCCCGGAGGCACCTCTGCCGACGTGGCCTTGATCAGCGCCGCCATGATCGTGAACAGGCCGACCGCACACAACTTGAGCGAAACGGCGAGTCCCGGTCGATGCGATGTTAACATTTTCGCCATTGCGCATTCCTGCGCCGCGCAGGCTCAAAGATCAATGGGATTTGCTCAGATCAGCCAGCGCATCAGTGCGTTCAGCAACAGAAACCCACCGGATGTAGCGACAAGCATGGCAATGGGCGCGGCCCCTTCAAGCCCCTGCTCTTGCGCAAACACCACGTAGAGTCCGAACATCGGCATCGCGGTCGAAAGGCTCACGCCCAGCCGTGCACCATGACACTCGCCTGTTTGGCGATGGACAAAGTCGATCAAGACCAGGCAAAGCGGGTTCAGAGGGATGTTTTTCACAAGCATGTTCAGCGCCAGCACGATCCCCGCGACATCCGGAAACGCCAGAAGCATGATCGGATATCCGACAAAGCCGGAGTTTGAGCAGGAGCGGCCCATCACCGCCAGTGCCCTGCGCACGGGGTCGATATCTTTCAGGGTGAACCACAGGTAGGCGACCACGATGACGGAAAGCCCGCCACCAAGATAGGCCAGCACGTACCCCTGCTGGAACTCCTGCGCAAAATCCCGGGTCGCCAGCGCCCTGAACAGCAGGGCGGGCATCGCGATGTGCAGAACAGAATTTCCCAAGAGCCTCATGTCGGCGGCTGAAAATCAACCGGCCCGCACCAGACGACAGCCAATCGCAATCGTGGCATAGATCGGAAAGGGGATGCGGGGAATGGCCGCCAAGAGTCAGCCGACCCTGCCGCGATTCTCACCCACCTGCCCACGGTGCAGCAACATGTGGTCGAGGATGACGCAGGCCATCATCGCCTCGCCTACCGGCACCGCGCGGATACCGACACAGGGGTCGTGACGGCCCTTGGTGATGATCTCGGTTTCTTCACCGGATTTGGTGATGGTCTTGCGCGTGGTCAGGATGGAACTGGTCGGTTTCACGGCAAAGCGTACCACAACGTCCTGCCCTGTACTGATCCCCCCGAGAATACCGCCCGCGTGATTGGAACTGTATCTCGGGCCGCCCTGCCCCATGAAAATCTCGTCGGCATTGGCCTCGCCGGTCAGCATCGCCGCCGACATGCCTTCTCCGATTTCGACCCCCTTGACCGCGTTGATGCTCATCATCGCGGCGGCCAGATCTGTGTCGAGCTTGCCGTAGACCGGCGCGCCCAAACCCGCTGGAACGCCACGCGCAACGACCTCGACAATGGCACCGACCGAGCTTCCGGATTTGCGCAGCCCGTCCAGATAAGCGGCCCAGGTTTTGGCCGCCTTTGCGTCAGGGGCCCAAAACGGGTTCTGTTCGACCTGGGCCCAGTCGAACTGCCCCCGGTCGATGGCGTGTTCCCCCATCTGCACCATGTATCCGGCGATCTGGACATCCGGCACCAGCGCCCGGATCGCCTCGCGGGCCAGCCCGCCCGCCGCGACGCGCGAGGCGGTTTCCCGTGCCGAAGACCGGCCCCCACCGCGATAGTCGCGGATGCCGTATTTCTGCCAATAGGTGATATCGGCGTGGCCCGGTCGGAACTTCTCCTTGATGTCGCCATAGTCCTTGCTGCGCTGATCGGTGTTCTCGATCATCAGCTGAACCGGGGTGCCGGTTGTCTGGCCTTCAAACACGCCCGACAGAATGCGCACCTGATCCGGCTCGCGCCGTTGGGTGGTGTATTTGTTCTGACCCGGTTTGCGCCGATCGAGCCAGTGCTGGATCATCGCTTCGTCGACCATGACACCCGGCGGACACCCATCGACCGTCGCCCCGATGGCGGGGCCGTGGCTCTCGCCCCAGGTGGTGACGCGAAACAGGTGGCCAAAGCTGTTGATCGACATGGGCAAAGCTCCTTTTGGCTTGTGCTTTAGCGGGGGGATGGAAGCGTCGCAAGCGATTGTCGTGCTGCAGGGGGCGCTGCCCCCGCCGCCCTGCGGACGGCTCCCCCGGAGTATTTTGACAAAGATGAAGGGGCGGAGAGCTTGTCTTTCCGTAGGCCGCGATCTAGGGTCCGGCCTACCTCGGGGTGCCTTGATTGGCTGAGACGCGCGATGCGGACCCGTTGAACCTGAACCGGCTAACACCGGCGTAGGGAAGGTCTGGATCGTCTTCCATCCTTGCCCATCGCCGCAAATGGAGGATGCCATGAAGTATCTTGCGATTGCAGCGGGATTGTCCTGTGCCACGGCGGCGAGTGCCGAGACACCGGAACTGACCGTTTACACCTATGACAGTTTCGTCGCGGAATGGGGCCCTGGCCCGGTGATCGAGACGGCGTTTGAAGAACGTTGCGGCTGTGACCTGAAGCTGGTCGGGGCCGGTGATGGTGCTGCCCTTCTGGCGCGAATCAAGCTTGAGGGCGCGCGCAGTGACGCGGATATCGTTCTGGGGCTGGATACCAACCTGACCGAGGCGGCGATGGAAACCGGCCTGTTTGCACCTCACGCGGTCAGCGCCGAATACGCGCTGCCGGTGCCGTGGAACGATCCGGTATTCGTGCCCTATGACTGGGGCTATTTTGCCTTTGTGCATCAGGCCGACGGGTCCGCTCCTTCCAACTTTCGCGCACTCGGAGAAAGCGATACCAAGATTATCATTCAGGACCCGCGATCCTCGACACCGGGGCTGGGGTTGCTGATGTGGATCAAGGCGGCCTATGGCAATGAGGCACCGGTCATCTGGCAAGGACTGGCAGATAATATCGTCACCGTGACCAAAGGCTGGAGCGAAGCCTACGGGCTGTTTCTGGATGGGGAAGCGGATATGGTCCTGTCCTATACCACCTCGCCTGCCTATCATCTGATCGCGGAAGAGGATGCCGGCAAGGCGGCGGCGATTTTTGACGAGGGGCATTATCTGCAGATCGAGGTGGCAGCAAAGCTCGCCAATTCCGATCACCCCGAACTGGCGGAGGCGTTTCTGGACTTCATGGTCACGGATGCGTTTCAATCCGTGATCCCGACAACGAATTGGATGTATCCGGCGGTGACCCCCGCAGACGGGCTTCCGAAGGGTTTCGAAACTTTGGCCAAACCGGAAAAGGCACTGATCATTCCCACAGACGAAGTCGCGACACTGCGGGATGAAGCGTTGGCGGAATGGCTCGGCGCGCTCAGCCAATAGGCCATCGCAGCGGGGTTGGCGCGGCGGCGATTGTCGCAGCGCTGATTCTGGGTGCGTTGGTTGCAGTCGCCCTGCGCGCCGAGTCCGGGCGCGGATTGGGGCCGTCTGACTGGGGCGCGGTGCAGTTCACCGTGGTTCAGGCCGCGCTCTCTGCCGGGTTCAGCGTTGCCATTGCGGTGCCGGTTGCCCGGGCCTTGGCGCGGCGGCGTTTTCCTGGCCGCCGCATCCTGATCGCGCTCCTGGGGGCCCCTTTCATCCTGCCTGTCATCGTTGCGGTACTGGGCCTGCTGGCGGTCTTCGGGCGCAACGGCTGGATCAGCGTTGCGCTTGGCTGGATCGGCCTCCCTCCACTACAAATCTATGGGTTGCACGGCGTGGTTCTGGCGCATGTGTTTTTCAATCTGCCTCTGGCAACGCGGCTGATCTTGCAGGGCTGGCAGGAAATTCCGGCTGAGCGATTCCGCCTCGCCGCACAGCTTGGTGCCGGGCCGCGCGCGATGTGGCAGCTATTGGAATGGCCGATGCTGCGACAGATCGTGCCCAGCGTGCTGGCCGTGATCTTTGCGATCTGTCTGACCAGTTTCGCCGTTGCGCTGACGTTGGGGGGCGGACCCGGGGCCACCACCATCGAATTGGCGATCTATCAGGCGTTCCGGTTTGATTTTGACCTTGGGCGTGCCGCGCTTCTGTCCTGCATTCAGATCGCCCTGACCGGAACCGCCGCGCTGATCGCGCTGCGCACCGCACGCGGGGATGGGTTTGGCAGCGGTCTTGATCGCCCGGTGCAGCGGTGGGATGCGCGGGGCAAAGCCGCGCGCGTGTTGGATGGCGGTCTCATCATGCTGGCGGCAGGGTTCTTGCTGGTGCCGCTGGCGGCAATTGTCCTGGCTGGCCTTCCGGGTCTGGTGGACCTGCCGGTCACGGTACTCGCGGCCACCCTGAATTCGGTCTTTGTCGCCGGGATCAGCACATTGGTCACCCTTGCGCTGGCGCTGCCGATGGCGATTGCAGTGGCACTTGGCCGTGGTGGGTTTGTCGAATTTTCCGGCCTTTTGGGGTTGGCGGCCTCGCCACTGGTTATCGGGACGGGTTTTTTTGTCGTGATCTATCCGGTGGTGGACCCGGCCCTTCTTGCCTTGCCTGTGACGGCGCTGGTCAACGCACTGATGGCCCTGCCCTTTGCCTTGCGCATCCTCGTGCCACGCGCCCGACAGGTGATTGACCGTTATGGGCGGCTGGCGCTGACACTTGGCATGGCGGGGCGGCCGTTTCTGCGGCGGGTTCTGTTGCCCCGGATGCGCGCACAGATTGGTTTTGCCGCCGGATTGTCGGCGGCGTTGTCGATGGGGGATCTTGGGGTTATCACGCTTTTTGCCGATTCCGAACGCGCGACATTGCCGTTGCAGGTCTATCGCCTGATGGGCGCCTATCAAATGCAGGCGGCGGCGGCGGCGGCATTGCTCTTGCTGGCCATGTCGATGGCGTTGTTCTGGCTTCTGGATCGCGGAGGACGCTGGCATGCTGAAGCTTGAGAAACTGGTCATCGACAATGGCGGTTTCGAACTTTCGGCGGATTTCACGCTGGCGGCCGGCAGCAAGGCCGCCATCATCGGGCCATCGGGCGCGGGTAAATCGACGCTGATCGGTGGCATTGCGGGATTTCACCCGATTGTTAGCGGCCGCTTGTGCTGGAATGGCGAGAACCTGACCGGCGCTACACCCGGCGCCCGCCCGCTTGCAATGCTGTTTCAGGACGGCAACCTCTTTCCGCATCTGAGCATCGCACAGAATGTCGGTCTGGGACTGAACCCTGATCTGCGGCTGAGTGCAGCGCAGTGGGATCGGGTCAATCAGGCCCTCGCGCGCGTCGGTCTGGAAGGTATGGGCACGCGCAAGCCTGCTGCGCTTTCCGGTGGCCAGCAAAGTCGCGCGGCCTTGGCAAGGGTGTTGATCCAGGGGCGACCGTTGTTGTTGCTGGATGAACCCTTTGCTGCGTTGGGGCCAGCCCTGAAGGTCGAAATGCTCGATCTAGTGGACACACTCGTTGCCGAGACCAAGGCCACCCTGCTGATGGTCAGCCACGACCCGCAGGATGCCCGGCGGATCGCGGATCAGGTCATTCTGGTCGCCGAGGGCGCGGCCCATCCGCCGCGGGAAACGATCAGCCTGCTTGATAACCCGCCTCCGGCATTGCGCGCCTATCTGGGATAGGCTCGCGCTCCGTATTTCACGCTGCGTGACTGCCGCGCAACTCTGCCATCATCAACGCGGCCTTTGCGGCCTCGCGGCCCTTTTCGACGAAATGCGCGCGGAACACCGCGTTGTGATGATCGGTCTCTTGATAGTGGTGTGGGGTCAGGGACACCGACAAGACGGGGACACCGCTGTCCAGCCCTGCCCGCATCAACCCATCGACAACCGCCTGCGCCACAAAGTCGTGGCGATAGATGCCACCATCGACCACGAACGCTGCACCAGTTACGGCCCCATAGCGCCCGCTCAGCGCGAGATCGCGCGCCATCAAGGGCAGCTCAAACGCACCGGGAACGGCGAATACATCGACCTGTGCGGCGGGGACCAGTTCGCAAAACCCGTCAAGCGCGCGATCGACGATATCGGCGTGCCAGCTGGCTTTGACAAAGGCATATCGGGTGAGTGTCATCGGTAATCTCCTTTGGTTCAGACACGTCCACCCAAGGCGATCACGAACAGGCACGCTGCGAATGCAGCGCACATGCACGTCCTCTTCCATCCGGACTTTGACCGTCGGCTCTGGCCTCTCACCAGATCTGCTGACCAAGGGCTCTCCCTTGCGCTCGCGGGCTCGCAGGATTGGACCTGCATACCGCCGGTGGGGAATTTCACCCCGCCCTGAGAACGAAAGCACACTTGCCAAACACCGCCCCGCTCTGCAAGAGGAATGGCGCACAGGAGACGGCGATATGCATCCCAATCCGGTTTTTCACACCGCCGACTCACCGGCGAACATCGCCTTTGCGCGGGATCGTGGCTTTGGCGTGTTGGCCGTATCGGATGAGACCGGCGCACCGCTGTTGTCGCATGTGCCGTTCCTTCTGTCCAAGGACGGGGCCATCGCGGATCTGCACCTGGTGCGCTCGAACCCGATCACGCGGATCACCAAATCGCCGCGCCCCGTCCGGGTCGCGATCTCGGGACCGGACGGGTACGTGTCGCCGGATTGGTACGGGCTAGAGGATCAGGTGCCGACATGGAACTATGTCGCGGTGCATTTGACTGGCATACTGGAAATGCGCCCTCAGGAAGAGCTTCGCGATTTGCTCGACCGGGAAACGGCGTTCTTCGAAAAGCGATTACTCCCCAAAACGCCCTGGCGCGCCGACAAGATGGACGGAGAGGCGCTGGACCGCATGATGCGGATGATCGTCCCGTTTCGAATGCGGGTGGACGCAGTCGATGGAACCTGGAAACTGAACCAAAACAAGCCCGACGCCGCCCGTCTTGGTGCGGCACAGCATATGGAGGCCTTTGGTATCGGGTCTGAAACCGCGCTGCTCGCGGCGCTGATGCGCGGCACGGATGGACAGGGCTGAGCGGTGCGTTAGTCTGCAATAAACAAGACGGGACACTTGATATGAAGCTCTTTCACTCGCCGGCCTCACCCTATGTGCGCAAGGTCTGCGTTCTGTTGCATGAACTGAACCGGCAGGACTCGGTCGAGCTGGCAACGGTCACGACCACGGCGCTGGCCTCTGATGAGGCGCTGAAGGCGGCCAACCCCCTGGCCCGGCTGCCCGCGCTCGAGCGCCCGGAGGGGACCACACTCTACGACAGTCGGGTGATCACGGCGTATCTCAACGATCTTTACGGCGGCGCGCTCTATCCCCAGACAAGCGGGCGTTGGGATACCCTGACGCTTGAGGCCACAGGCGATGGCATCATGGATTCAGCAGTATCCATGACCTATGAAGTGCGGCTGCGCCCCGAAGAGGCGCAATCAACGGAATGGATCGAGGCGCAATGGACGAAGATATCGCGCGCGCTATCTGTTTTGAATGCACGATGGATCAGTCATCTTTCCGGACCGATCACCATGGGGCATGTTTCGGTTGGTTGCGCGCTTGCCTACCTTGATTTTCGCCACGACGCACGCAACTGGAGGCAGGGAAACGACGCGCTTGCGGCATGGTTCGCGGACTTCGAATCGCGCCCGTCGATGCAGGCAACCCTGCCACCTGCCAGCTGATGATCCGCTTGCAAGACCCGAATCTGGGGCCTCCAGGGCGCGCTGAACCGACGCAGTTGCGACACAGGAACCGAATTGCGGCATCCTGCGCGCCTATGACCGCTGGACGAACCATGACCACAACGGTAATACGCCCTTGAGAAGTTGCATGAAAATGCAACCCCTATGCATGTTTGCCCGGATCCGGGCGCAGGAATTGGAGTAAACCTCGTGTCCCACGCAGAAGACCACGAAGGCACCCGGAGAGATTTCCTCTACTATGCCACCGCTGGCGCCGGAGCCGTAACCGCAGGGGCAGCCATATGGCCGCTCGTCAACCAGATGAACCCGTCTGCCGACGTCAAGGCGCTGTCCTCGATCCTCGTCGATATAAGCGATGTCGAAGTCGGCACCCAGATCACGGTAAAATGGTTGGGCAAACCGGTATTCATTCGCCGCCGCGCCGAGGGTGAGATCATCGAGGCACGCGAAGTCGCGATGGCCGATCTGATCGACACGAATTCCGAGAACGCAAACAAGCCCGGCACCGACGCCTCCGATGAGAACCGCTCGCTTGACGAAGCCGGCGAATGGTTGGTGATGATGGGCGTCTGTACGCACCTCGGCTGTGTGCCGCTGGGTGAGGGCGCGGGCGAGTTCCACGGCTGGTTCTGCCCCTGCCACGGATCGCACTATGATACATCAGGGCGCATCCGCAAGGGTCCGGCCCCCCGCAACCTCGACGTGCCGATCTCGGCCTTCGAGGATGAAATCACAATCAAACTGGGATAAGGAGGCGCGCTCATGTCTGGAATTCCGCACGATCACTACGAGCCGAAGACGGGCGCAGAAAAGTGGCTGCACAGCCGCCTGCCCATCGTTGGTCTGCTCTATGACACGATCATGATCCCCACACCCAAGAACCTGAACTGGATGTGGATCTGGGGAATCGTTCTGACGTTCTGCCTTGTTCTGCAGATCGTGACCGGCATCATCCTGGTGATGCATTACACGCCGCATGTGGACATGGCGTTTGCCAGCATCGAGCACATCATGCGCAACGTGAACGGCGGGCACTTTCTGCGATATCTGCACATGAACGGCGCGTCGCTGTTCTTTATCGCGGTTTATGCCCACATTTTCCGCGGCCTGTACTATGGCAGCTACAAGTCACCCCGCGAAATCACCTGGATCATCGGAATGCTGATCTACCTCGCGATGATGGCAACCGGGTTCTTGGGTTATGTTCTGCCCTGGGGGCAGATGTCGTTCTGGGGTGCAACCGTGATCACCGGCCTGTTTGGCGCGATCCCGTTCATTGGCGAACCGCTGCAAACATGGCTCCTGGGCGGACCTGCGGTGGACAATGCCACCCTGAACCGCTTCTTCAGCCTGCACTACCTGCTGCCCTTCGTGATCGTCGGCCTGGTCGCCGTACACATCTGGGCGTTCCACACCACCGGCAACAACAACCCGACCGGGGTTGAAGTGCGGCGCGGGTCCAAGGCCGAGGCGGAAAAAGACACGGTTCCGTTCTGGCCTTATTTTGTGATCAAGGACCTGTTCGCACTGGCCGTTATCATGGCGATCTTCTGGGCGGTCGTCGGCTTCATGCCGAACTATCTCGGCCACCCCGACAACTACATCGAAGCCAACCCGCTGGTCACACCTGCGCATATTGTGCCGGAATGGTATTACCTGCCGTTCTACGCAATCCTGCGGGCCTTTACGTCGGAAGTCTGGGTCGTGCAAATCGCCTCGTTTGTCACCGGTGGCATCATCGACGCCAAGTTCTTTGGCGTGTTGGCGATGTTTGGGGCCATCGCCGTAATGGCGCTGGTGCCGTGGCTGGATACATCCGGCGTCCGGTCGGGCAAATACCGCCCGATGTTCAAGTGGTGGTTCTGGTTGCTGGTGATCGATTTCTTCGCACTGATGTGGCTGGGTGCCATGCCTGCGGAAGAACCCTATGCCAGCTTCTCGCTCATCGCCTCGGCCTACTGGTTCGCCTATTTCCTGGTGATCCTGCCGATCCTTGGCGTCATCGAGAAACCCGATCCGCAACCGGCGACCATCGAAGAGGATTTCGAGGCGCATTATGGCAAGAAAGCTGATGCAGGTAGTGATGCCGCAACAGCCCCAGCCGAATAAGAAGAGGACCGGGACAGATGATGAAGAAACTCGCAATCGGTGCCGCCCTCGCCCTGGCTCTGACCCCTGCCGCGACGTTCGCGGCTGGCGGCGGAGAGCAGCATATCGAGGATTTTGCGTTCTCGTTCGAGGGACCGTTCGGCACCTACGACCAACACCAGCTGCAACGCGGCCTGCAGATCTACACCGAAGTTTGCGCCGCCTGTCACGGGCTGAAGCTGGTGCCCATCCGCACCCTGTCTGATGAAGGCGGGCCTCACATGCCCGAAGATCAGATCCGGGCCTATGCGGCAGAGTACTTTGAAGTGTTCGACCCCGAACTGGATGATTTTCGACCCGCAACGCCGGTCGATCATTTTCCCGAGAACAATGCGGCCGGGGCACCGGACCTGAGCATGATGGCCAAGGCCCGCGCCGGGTTCCACGGCCCTTATGGTCTGGGCATCAATCAGATGTTCAAGGGCATGGGCGGAGCGGAGTACATCGCGTCGCTCCTGACGGGCTACACCGGTGAGGAAAAAGAGGAAGCGGGCTCGATCCTCTATGAAAATACCGCCTTCCCCGGCGGCTGGATCAGCATGGCACCGCCTCTATCTGACGAGCTGGTTGAGTTCGCCGACGGGCATTCGAACACGGTGCATCACATGTCCCAGGACGTGTCTGCATTCCTGATGTGGGCCGCAGAACCCAAGATGATGGCCCGCAAGCAGGCCGGTTTTGTCGGCGTGTTGTTCCTGACGATGCTGTCGGTTCTGCTGTACCTGACAAACAAGCGAATCTGGGCACCGATCAAAGGCAAGAAAACCGCCTGATCCAACCCTGTTGTTCAAGATCAACTCCCGCATTCCGATGCGGGAGTTTTTTTGTTTCCGGCATCAGGCGGCTCGGCGAGATCGTGGACCCGGATCAACCGGTACGTTTCAATGTCGCCGACCGGTTCGCGGCCTTGCAGACGCGAGTGATGCCGTTATCATCAGCGGTTCCGACGTTGAGGATTTGCATTGGCTCTCGCACCGTTTCACTCTCACCATCAAAGGCCAACGGGCCTTGTCAGTGGTCATCTGGAAGTCAACGATGGGTCCGAGATCGAGTCGGTAATCCGCCATCGAAATGATCCGACACTCAAACATTCAGGCCGACGCAATCACGACGGCATTTGCTGTTGGTAAGGAAAAATCATGCCCAAGAAACTTGCTGCCGGAAACTGGAAAATGAACGGGTCCAGCGCCTCTGCGCCCGAGGTCGCCGCTCTGCTTCCGAGAATCGCCGATGTCAGTTGCCAGGTGCTGCTCTGCCCTCCGGCGACGCTTGTCACGTCCATGAAGAACTGGGCAGGGAGCTCGGACCTCTTGATTGGCGGGCAGGATTGCCATGCCAACGAATCCGGCGCCCACACCGGCGACATTTCCGCAGCGATGCTGGCCGATGCCGGCGCAACCCACGTCATTCTCGGCCATTCCGAACGGCGCGCAGACCATGGCGAAACCGATGCGATGGTCAAGGCCAAGACCCGCGCCGCCCACGCCGCGGGGCTGGTCGCGATTGTCTGCGTTGGTGAGACCGAGGCAGAACGGGACGACAGCCGTGCCCTGGACGTTGTCGGCGCGCAGATTGCCGGCTCTCTGCCCGATGGCGTGACGGGTGACAGCACCGTGATCGCATACGAACCCGTCTGGGCCATCGGAACGGGCCGGACCCCGACGCTTGAGCAGATTGGCGAGGTGCATGACTTCCTGCGCGACACCCTCACGCGCCAACTCGGCACGGAAGGCGCAAATCTGCGCCTGCTTTACGGCGGATCGGTCAAACCCGGCAATGCCGCGGAGATATTCGCGGTGTCCAACGTCGATGGCGCTTTGGTCGGGGGCGCGTCGCTGAATTCGTCCGATTTCTCCGGCATCATAGAGGCGCTTGACGCCGCCTGATCCGCGATCGTCGTGATCGACGTCATCGCATCTACGCGGTGGCCAATTTCTGCGGAACCCGATATGCCAGCAACAAGGACGTCGGCACCGTGACCAGCAATGTACGCGACTTCGCCCAAACGCGGTCTTGCCCATGCGCAAACGGGTCAAATTGGCGAAACGCTAATTTGAAAGCCTGCACAGACGATTTAAGGCGGACCATCGACACCCGCCATCGCGCCCGGGTCCGGGCAGAGGAGAAAACAAATGACAAACGTGCTTGATCAACTCAGGGAAATGACTGTCGTAGTCGCCGACACTGGCGAAGTCGAAGCGGTAAAGGCCCACGCGCCGGTTGATTGCACCACCAACCCATCGCTGGTGCTGGGCGCTCTGAAAGACCCGGCCTCCGAAGCGCTTGTCGTGCGCGAGATCGAGGCGGGACGCAAGGCCGGGCTCAGCCCCGAAGCGGTCTGTGACGCGCTGACCGTGGCCGTTGGAACGGAGCTGGCCGCTTTGGTTCCCGGCCGGGTTTCGACCGAGGTCGACGCCTGCCTCTCGTTTGACACCGAGGGCTCCCTGGTCCGCGCCCGCAACATCATTGCCGACTATGCCTCGCGCGGGGTCGGCAAGGACCGCATCCTGATCAAGCTGGCATCGACGTGGGAAGGAATTCGCGCGGCAGAGGTGCTTCAGAACGAAGGCATCGACTGCAACCTGACACTGCTGTTCAGCATGGCACAGGCCGTGGCCTGTGCGGACGCCGGGGCATTTCTGATTTCGCCCTTCGTGGGCCGGATCACCGATTGGTACAAGAAAGCCGAAGGCGTGGAGAGCTATGCGCCCGACGAAGACCCCGGGGTGAAATCCGTTCGCAAGATTTACGACTACTACAAATCGAACGGCATCGACACGGTCGTGATGGGCGCATCGTTTCGCAGCATCGATCAGATCAAGGCTTTGGCGGGCTGCGACCGCCTGACCATCGCGCCAAAGCTTCTCGACCAGCTCGGCGACGAATCAGGCACGTTGCCGCGCGCCCTGTCGCCTGACAGTACCAGCGGTGCCGCCAGGATCGCGATGGATGAAAAGACTTTCCGTTGGGACATGAACAGCGATGCCATGGCCACCGAGAAGCTTGCCGAAGGCATTCGCAACTTTGACGCCGACCACAAGAAGCTGATCGCCCTGATCGCGGATCGCATGGCGTAAGATACCACCTGGGCCACTGATCAAGACTAATATTACTCGGCGGCCTGACTAAAGCGTTCCGCGTTAAACCTGAATCACCTAACGCTTCCTGAAATCATAGATTTCAACGCGTTAGGTGACACCAGATGATCCAAGTTAAACGCGAAACGCTCTAGGCGGTGCCCAGCAGAATGGCCCCTGCCCGGTTTCCGGCCTCGACCGCCTCATGCGCCGCCGCGCAGTCGGCGAGGGGAAATATCCGCTCAACCGGGCAGTGCAGCGCGCCTTCGCTCAAGGCGCGCGTGAGCCGGTCGACGGTTGCGTGGCGCTGGCTCTCGGTCAGCAGATAGATCAGCGCGATCTCGATGGTCACTGCCTTGAAGAGCAACGGATAGAACGGCAGCACCGGCTCCATCTCCAGCGCAGAACCATAGGCGCAGATTGTGCCGTTTTCCGCGATCACGTCGGTGTCGACCGCAATGTTCTTGCCGAATTCCACCTCTATGATGCGATCAACCGGTTGGCCGGAATTGGCCGCAAGAATGCGCGCGACACGGTCGGCATCGGTGTAGTCGACCACGGCATCGGCACCAGCTTCGCGCGCGCGATCCACCCCGGCCCCTCGTGCCGTCGCGATGACCTTGGCCCCGCCCCATTTTGCCAGTTGCACCGCCAACAGGCCGACAGTGCCCGCGCCGCCCTGTATCAACACGGTCTGGCCCGCCACTTCTCCCCCGTTGAACACGGTGAAAGCAGCCGTCAGGCCGGGAATTCCAAGGATCGCGCCGGTTTCAAAGCTCACACTATCAGGCAACACCACCGCCTGCTTCTGCGGCAGGGTGATCCGGCTCGCAGCCGTTCCGAATGCGCGCCGCCACTGACCGTTCCAGATCCAGACGCGTTCCCCGATCCGTGCTTCGTTCACGCCCTCGCCCACAGCGGTGATCACCCCGGCGCCGTCGCTGTGCGGAATGACCTGCGGATATGGCGGCTTGGTGACGCCGGGGCGTGATCCGGCGCGCGCTTTGACATCCGATGGATTGACCCCGGAAAAGACGAGATCAACGGTGACCTCGCCCGGTCCGGCACGCGGGGATTCGAGTTCTTGCAGGCGCAGCACATCGCGCGCCGCGCCGAACCGATCATAGGTGATGGCTTTCATTACCCGGTTCCTTCAGATGATTTGGGTTTCCCTCGCGGGACCATACTGCGCATCGCACGATGGTCGAGTGTCGATCGGTTAGCCGGTCACCCGAACGACAAATGCGTCAGTCGCGAATTTCATCGGGCGCCACGCCCCACAGGTCTTCTTTCGAGGCCCAGCCGCGATAGCCGCCTGCGCTGATCTGACACCAGTCCAAAACGCAGGATCCCAACCGGGCCACCACGCCCAGTTCAAATGCCGCGTTGATCGGAGAGGTCGGATCTGGCCGCGCATGCACAGCCAGCATGTCCTTTTCCACGAGCACCGTCCGCACACCGGACAGCAGCGCATAATGCACCCATCCGCCCGCACCGTCGCGATCCTGTACCCGCCGCCAATGGCCATGTTCCGCAGTAATCTGCACCGGCATGTCACGACGCTTGAACACCCAATCGATGCGATGGGTCAGCGATGGTCCGCGTCGCACATTCCCTTCACTGGCCTTCATCGAGACATAGCGTGGCATCGGCAGGTTGGTGATCGGCCCGCGCCCCACGTTGCTCTGGGCAACAGCAGCGCTTGCGACCAGCGCGAACACCAGACAACCCGCCCCCAAAAGGCGCCACATCGAAACCTGAACTGTCACTGTCGGTCTGCCTGCTCTTTACAAAACTGCCACGTGTTTTTCGGCCCAGGGTTCTTGTGCCCCGATGCGTACTACGCCACCATGACACGGTGCGAAGCGATTTGAAAAGCGGCGGGAGAGACAGAGTGCCAAGAGAACGTCTGAGTGTTGTTGTTACGCGACGGTTGCCAGATGCGGTCGAGACACGACTGAGCGAGTTGTTCGACGTCAAGCTGCGGGACGACGACACGCCTATGTCACGGTCACAGATGGCCGAAGCCATGCGCGACGCCGATGTGCTTGTGCCGACCGTGACCGACGAAATCGACGCCCGGCTGATCGGTCAGGCCGGGGAGCGGCTCAAGCTGATCGCCAATTATGGCGCGGGTGTGGATCACATCGACGTGGCCACGGCACGGCAACGCGGCATTCTGGTCAGCAACACGCCCGGCGTTCTGACGGATGATACCGCCGATATGGCCATGTCGTTGCTGCTTGCCGTGACCCGCCGCATTCCCGAAGGTCTGGCCATCATGCAAAAAGGTGAATGGCAGGGCTGGGCACCCACTGCGCTGCTGGGTGGGCGCGTCGGTGGGCGACGGCTTGGCATTCTCGGCATGGGCCGGATCGGTCAGGCGGTCGCGCGCCGCGCCGCCGCATTTGGCATGCAGGTGCATTATCACAACCGCAAACGCCTGCGTCCCGAGATCGAAGAACAATACGACGCGACCTATTGGGAAAGCCTCGATCAGATGGTGGCGCGCATGGACGTGATCTCGGTCAACTGTCCTTCGACGCCAAGCACGTTCCACCTGATGAACGCGCGACGGCTCAAGCTCATGAAACCCACTGCGGTGATCGTGAACACCAGCCGGGGCGAAGTGATCGACGAAAGCGCCCTCACCCGGATGCTGCGTGCCGGTGAATTGGCCGGGGCCGGGCTCGACGTCTATGAACACGGCACCGATGTGAACCCAAGCCTACGTGAACTGCCCAACGTCGTGTTGCTGCCGCATATGGGTTCGGCGACGCTCGAAGGCCGGATCGAAATGGGCGAAAAGGTCATCATCAACATCAAGACCTTCGAAGACGGCCACCGTCCGCCGGATCAGGTGGTTCCGTCGATGCTCTGACCGGTGCGGTCCTTTGTTGCCATTCCCCTTCCGGATGACACGCGCGATGCCTTGGAGGCGGCCCAATTACGGTTGCCCCTGGGCAGGCTGGTCGTACGCGAGAACCTGCATCTGACTCTGGCATTTCTTGACGATCAGTCCGAAGAAGCACTGGAACTTCTGCACGCGGAACTGGAACATCTCCGGGCACCGGAATTCACTGTCTCCCTGTCTGGTCTCGGCAGCTTTGGCGGCGACAAGCCCCGGTTGATTTTTGCGAATGTCCTGCACAATCCGGCACTGGAAAACTTGCACCGCAAGGTTCTGAACGCGGCGCGCCGTGCGGAAATTATCGTCGCGCGCCGCCGTTTTCATCCGCATGTCACCCTCGCCCGGATGCGCCCCGGCGCAGGTAGGGGGGATCGGATTGCCAATGCAATCGCCACGCTCAACGACCTGCTGTTTCCCGCCACACCTGTCAGCTCTTTCTCGCTCTATCGCTCTGATCTGCATCCCGACGGACCGATCTATCACGAACTTGCCCGTTATGATCTGGTCTAGAGCGTTTCGCGTTTAACTTGGATCATCTGGTGTCACCTAACGCGTTGAAATCTATGATTTCAGGCAGCGTTATGTGATTCAGGTTTAACGCGGAACGCTTTAGGAGGCGAGGGTTGCGAGCGTAGGGCGATCCCACCGAACTGCCGTCGACCTCTTATAGCTCGATTTTCGATCTGCATGGCAATGTGCTGCCGATGACCACCGCCATTGCAAGTGGTTTTGGGTCGCGCCTGAAAGTCCGGGTTCTTCTGGTGAACAACGAACGCACGGATTTCTCGTTTCGCAGCCACAGTGACGCCTCGCCCCATACCCTCAACCGGTTTGACACCTATGCTCTGGAGAACGGAACCGATGCCACGACCCCGCAAGGGCCGCTGAGAAACATGGGATACCCGGTCAACCTGCGTGACCTGAAGTCGCGGCCGCAGGCGACACGGACAAACGCCGATGGGGCGCTGACCCAAGGCGCGAGGAAATCGCCTTGGGCGAATGGCCCCGCCATTGTAGGCTGGCCCAAACTGCTTCAGAAATCGCGGAGCACAGGGGAGAAAGACAAATGGTCCAGGCAACAGACCTGCCACGCAACGAAGATGGCATCGCCTCAGCGCTTGGTATCTTGAAGCAACAATTTGGCGACAGGTTCCAGACCGGCGACTCGATTCGCGAGCAACACGGCCACACCACGACGTGGATCAGGAACCAGCCGCCGGATGGTGTGGTGTTCCCGCGGTCGACCGACGAGGTTGCCGATGTCATCAAGGTTTGCGCCACCCACAAGGTGCCGCTGATCCCGTTTGGCGTGGGGACGTCGCTGGAGGGACATGTGAACGCCCCGGCGGGCGGCATTTCGATGGATCTGGGCCAGATGAACGAGATCCTCGCAGTCTATCCAGAAGACCTGAACTGTGTCGTGCAACCGGGCGTCACCCGCGAACAACTCAACACCTATCTGCGTGATCAGGGGCTGTTCTTTCCGATCGATCCCGGCGCGAATGCGACCATCGGCGGCATGACCGCAACACGGGCCTCAGGCACAAACGCCGTGCGCTACGGGACGATGAAGGACAACGTGATCGCGCTTGAGGTTGTCATGGCCAATGGCGACATCATCAAGACCGCTCAGCGCGCCAAGAAATCCTCTGCCGGATACGATCTGACCCGGCTTATGGTCGGCTCCGAAGGCACGCTGGGTGTCATCACCAAGGTCACTCTTCGGCTACAGGGTATCCCCGAGGCGATGTCGTCCGCCCGCTGTTCCTTTGAAACCGTCGATGCCGCCTGCCAGGCGGTGATGGCGACGATCCAGTTTGGCGTTCCGGTGGCCCGGATGGAACTGCTCGACACCGCTTCTGTCGAGGCCGTCAACGCCTATTCCAAACTCGACCTGCCGGTGTCTCCCCTGCTGCTGCTCGAGTTCCACGGATCGGAAGCCAGCGTCGCCGAGCAGTCGGCCACGTTTGGCGAAATTGCCGAGGACGCGGGTGGCACTGGTTTCGAATGGACCACGAATGCCGAAGAACGCAACCGACTCTGGCAAGCGCGACATGATTACTATTGGGCGACGCTTCAGATCAGCCCCGGCAAGACCGCCATCGCCACCGATGTTTGTGTGCCGATCTCACGCCTCGCCGAATGCGTCGCGCGCAACAATGAAATGGTCGAGGAACTCGGGCTGACCGGCATGATTGTCGGCCATGTCGGGGACGGGAATTTTCACACCACCCTGCTGGTCGACATGGAGGATCAGGACGAAATCGCCCGTGCCGACACGTTCGTCGGAAGACTGAATGAGCTTGCGATCTCGATGGACGGAACCTGCACCGGAGAACACGGCATAGGGCAGGGCAAACGGCCCTATCTCACCCAGGAACTGGGTGCCAGTACGCGCTACATGGCGGCGATCAAGGCGGCCTTCGATCCAGACAACATCCTGAACCCCGGCAAGGTGCTACCGGACTAGAGCGTTTCGCGTTTGAACTGGGCCATCCGGTATCACCCAACACGAATTGCTTTAGTAACGACGCTCCCGAAAGGGGCATGTGTCGGGGATTTGTATTCAATGGGAGCGCCTCTCGCAGAGTCCCGCGAGAGTTCAATCACTCCGATCCTGATAGTGCGTTGTCCCCGGCATGTCAGCCGAGGAGCCGGTCGCCGGTTCGGTCAGGGACCGATCATGAAACAGGTCACGTTGCGCGCCTTGAGACGGCGACAGGCGAGATCGGCGGTGTCCCGGGTCATACCAACGAAATTCGCATCAAAACCTGCGGAAGTCTGATTCACTTTGCGCAGGGAACCGTCAAGCGTCGCCATTTCCGCAAGCGCGGTGCGCAGCAGGACCTTTTCCGCCTGATAGCGGCTGCCATAACGTCCGACATTGATACCCCAATACTGTCCTCCGGAAGTCGACAGCCGCGTGACGATTTCCGGCTCTGCCGGTTTCGGTGGTGCGGCGGTCGGCTTCACCAGGGCAACGGTCAACTCCGCAGGACGAGCCTCGGGCCTCGGCGCTAACGCGCGTGCGGAGGAAGGCGAGGCATCTGCAACCTCAACCTTTGGTGTCTCGTCTGCGGCCGCCGCTACGCTTTGCGCGGCTGCGGCAATCGCCGCCTCGACGCTGGCCTGCATCTTGTCCCCATCGGCCACAGCTGCCGTGACGACGGTTTCGGCAACCTCAACCGACGGGCTTGGACGCGGACGCGGTCTCAGGCTCTTTTGTACCGATGCGATGACTCTAACGGTCTTTGCCACTGTCGCGCCCCCGCCCGACGCCACGTTTCCCGCGTAGGCCGGGCGGGCGGGCTTGCGCAGTGCCGCGCGCGATGGCGCACGGCGAAAGCCCATGTCAAGCAATTCGGCCACCCTGGCATTGCGTGACGCCGTGGATTTTCCGCCAAACACGGTGGCAATGATGCGCTCGTTGCGCCGCTGTGCCGATGCCACGAGGTTGAATCCCGCAGCCCGTGTGTACCCGGTCTTGATCCCGTCCGCTCCCTTGTAGGATTGCAGCAGGCGACGGTTGGTATGGCTGACTCTCTTGACCCCTGCATCCGCCGTTTGGCGGGAGAACAGGTTATAGTACTGCGGATAGTCATAGATCATGTGCCGTCCAAGGGTGGTCATGTCGCGCGCGGTTGACAGGTGCCCGCTTTCGGTCAGCCCGTGGGCGTTCTTGAACGTTGTACGCGACATCCCCATGGCCTTGGCAGTGCGATTCATCCGCCGGGAAAAGGCTGCTTCGCTGCCGCTGATGGCTTCACCGATCGCGGTTGCCGCATCATTGGCCGACTTCACTGCCGCGGCGCGAATGAGATATCTCAGGGCAATTCGCTGACCGGATCTCAGGCCCAGCTTCGATGGCGGCTCGGATGCGGCATGCTTGGAAATCCGCACCTTGGTATCGAGTGTGATTTCACCGTTCCTGATTGCCTCAAACGCAATGTAGAGCGTCATCATCTTGGTTAAGGACGCCGGATGCAGCCGCGTGTCCGCATTTCGCGAATGCAGCACCTTGCCACTTCGGGCGTCAATGACATGAGCCGCATACGGAGCTGCCATTGCGCTGATGGGAATCAGCACCGACAACCAGAATGCGAGAAAAATAGAATGGCCCCTCTGGGCCGGACGTATCCGCCGAACCTGCACGATCATTGCCTCTGTCTGCCTCGGGCCGCCGGTTTTCCGACTGGCACTTTGATTATTGCGATGACCGTAGCACAGGAGTCGTTTGAAATAAACCCATTGGTTGCAGGCTGTTACCCGATCGGCACACGAAGAAATGCGCTAGATGTTGTGGTAAATGGATCGCCGGCAACTAAACTCGCGATTTCCGCAGAGATTACCAAATTGTCAACCGATCTGCGCGACCAGCCAGGCCAGGCCGCCCAGATCATCCAATGCGCGGTACCGTGGCGCATCCACCGGAGGGTCCGCATGCTCGATTTCCCATGCCAAACCGTGCGGCACATATACCCCCCAACCGCCGGCCAAGATCATCGGCACCACATCCGAGCGCATCGAATTGCCAACCATGAGTCCTCTTTCCGGTCCCTCGCCGTGGCGCGCGAAAATCGCGGCATAGCTCTCGGCGGATTTTTCCGACACGATCTCGACCCCGTCAAACAGGTCGCCCAGCCCCGACTGGGCCAGCTTGCGCTCCTGATCCAGAAGATCGCCCTTGGTAATGAGAAGTACGCGGTGAGTCGCTGCCACTGCTTCGACGGTCTCCTGCGCATGTGGCAGCAATTCGATCGGGTGAGCCAGCATCTCGCGGCCTGCTTCCATCAGGCGGGCAATGACGCTGGCCGGAACACGCTGATCGGTGACGTCGATGGCGGTCTCGATCATCGAAAGGACAAAGCCTTTGATCCCATAGCCATATTGGCCGATATTTCGCCTTTCCGCTGCCAGAAGCCGGTCTGCCAGATGTTCGGGATCTGCATAATCGGCAAGCAATTCGGTGAATTGCGCCTGCGTGTCTTGAAAGAACCGTTCGTTATGCCAGAGCGTATCGTCGGCATCGAACGCGACAGTGGTCAGGGTATTGGTGTAAACTGGGTTGATCACTGGCTCTTTCCGAATCTTGCAGGAAGGTTATATAAGCCATGAACGTTGAGAGAAAATCGCGAAAACGGACCTCCTACTGCAATGACACTTGTGCCCGTAACCTTGTCGGATAAGGCAGACGACGATGCAGACACGTCAGTCCTGCTTGAGACGCGCCCAAAGACCAAGCGCCCGCCGCTCTACAAGGTGCTGCTGTTGAACGACGATTACACTCCGATGGAATTTGTCGTGCATGTGCTCGAACGGTTTTTCGGACTTACACATGCACAGGCGTTCGAAATCATGCTGACGGTGCACAAGAAAGGCGTCGCCGTCGTTGGCGTTTTCAGCCACGAGATCGCGGAAACCAAGGTGGGCCAGGTCATGGATTTCGCCCGCCGCCATCAGCACCCGTTGCAGTGCACGATGGAAAAGGAAGACTAGCCCCGATCATGTCCGCCCGGCTGCCTCTGGCGATTGATACAGGCGGGCTCCTGCTGCCTGAAACGGGCGTGCTGTCTGTTCTACATCCGGTCGCATCAGCAGATCTGTCGGCGCTGCCCATTGAGCGGACCGAGGTGGTGCAGTCGTTCAAACCGGATTTTGACCATTTTCTGGCCTTGGGATACTCCTGTGTTCCGTCCAGTGATACCCGATGTAGCGCCGCGCTCGTCTGCCTGCCCCGCGCCAAGGCGCTTGCACGCGCGCAGATCGCCACTGCCTGTCGGCGCAGCACCGGACTGGTCATCGTCGACGGGGCCAAGACCGACGGTATCGACAGCATGCTCAGGGAATGCCGCAAGCGCGTGGATGTCTGCGGGCCGGTGGCCAAATCACATGGCAAGCTCTTCTGGTTCGCCGCCGATCCGGAGGCCTTCGCAGACTGGCAGGCCGTTCCTCAAACCGTCAGCGGCTTTGTTACGGCGCCGGGGGTGTTCTCTGCCGACGGGATCGACCCGGCATCTGAGCTTCTGGGACAGGCATTGCCAGCAAAGCTTGGCACGCGGATCGTCGATCTGGGGGCCGGCTGGGGGTATCTCGCGGCGCAGGTGCTGAAGAGTTCACCGGTCGAGCGGCTGGACCTTGTCGAGGCCGACGCATTTGCCCTCGACTGCGCCCGCCAGAATCTGTCCGATCCGCGCGCCCGGTTCCACTGGGCGGACGCCACCAACTGGGCCGCAGAGGGCCGTGTCGATACCGTCGTCATGAACCCGCCCTTTCACATCGGGCGCACCGCCGATCCGTCACTGGGCCGGGCCTTTGTAGCGGCGGCGGCGCGGATGCTGGCCCCGTCGGGACAGCTCTGGCTGGTGGCGAACCGGCACCTGCCCTATGAACGCACGCTGGACGAGTGCTTTGCCAAGGTCGAGGATGCTGGTGGCGACAGCCGCTTCAAGATTTTCCACGCTGCGCGCCCAAAGACAGCGAGCAAATCGACGCCCACCCGAATGCGACGCTGACCCGCGCCGTTTCCCTGCACGAGGAGACAACCCATGTCCTTTTCCATCGCCGGCAAGACCGCCATCGTCACCGGTGCGGCCAACGGCATTGGCCTCGCCATTGGACGCCAGTTTGCCGAAAAAGGAGCGAATGTGATGTTCGCCGACATGGATGAAAAGCGGCTCAAGAACGAGCTGGGCGAGCAGGTCGACGATAGCAATATCCGCTACTTTGCCGGAGACCTGCGCGAACGCCTGACCATCGCAAACCTTGTGTCGGCAACGTTGGATGCGTTCGACGAAATCGACATTCTGGTCAATGGATCACGGCAGGTGGTGTCCTCGAACCCGCTGGATCCAGATGACGAGTCGGTCATCAACCTGCTCAATCAGAACCTTATGCCAGCATTGAGATTGACCCAGCAGGTGGCGCGCAGGATGATCAAGCAATCCGACCCCGAGAGCGAGAAGCAATCGGGCTCAATCATCAACCTCAGTTCGATCGCTGCCCGCCGCACCCACCCTGACTTGCTGGCCTATTCGGTGAGTTCCGCAGCCTTGGACCAGATGACGCGGTCGATGGCCGTGGCGCTGGCCCCGAATCGGATTCGGGTCAACGCGGTTGCCTTTGGATCGGTCATGAGCGCGTCGCTGAAATCGATCCTCAAGGAACATCGCGACTATCGGCAGGATATCGAAAGCCACACGCCGCTGGCGCGTGTCGCGTCCCCCGGTGAAGTGGCCGACGCGGTTCAGTTCCTGGCATCGGACGGCTCTGGCTTTATGACCGGCCAGGTGATTACCGTGGATGGCGGGCGGACCCTTCTGGACCCGGTGGCGGCCCCCGCCCATTGAGCGCAGGAACGCAAAGGACCCGGGCGAGGGGCCAGCCCCTCGCGCTCCCCGGGATATTTTCAGCGAGAAAAAGGCAGGACGAAGGATGAGTGAGGAAATGTTGGCCGAAAAGGCAGAGGCCGCGGCCTGGTTCCGTCAATTGCGAAACGACATCGTTGCCGCGTTCGAGGCGCTGGAGGACAGCCATGATCGCGGGCCGCTTGCAGAGGCGGCAGCGGGCCGGTTTGAAACCAAGGAGACCGCGCGCGCGTCCGAGGATGGCTCGGATGCAGGAGGCGGGTTGATGAGTGTCATGCGCGGCGGACGGGTGTTCGAGAAGGTTGGTGTCAACGTATCCACCGTTTTTGGCACGCTGGGCGAGCGCGCACAGGCGGCGATGGCCGCGCGCAAGGGACTGCCTGGCATGGCCGACGATCCACGCTTCTGGGCATCGGGTATCTCTCTGGTCGCGCATATGCAGAACCCGCATGTTCCTGCGGTCCACATGAACACCCGCATGTTCTGGACTCCGCACGGGTGGTGGTTCGGCGGCGGATCGGATCTGAACCCTTGCATTGAATATGACGAAGACACCGGGCATTTTCACGCCACCCAGAAGGACCATCTCGATCCGCACGGGCTTGCCCATTACCCGCGGCTCAAGGAGTGGGCGGACAGCTATTTCTTTGTGCCGCACCGGGGTCGCGCGCGCGGTGTCGGCGGGATCTTCATGGATGACTATTGTACCGGCGACTGGGCGGCGGATTTTGCGCTGACGCAGGATATCGGGCGCGCCTTTCTGCCCGCCTTTGTGCCGCTGGTCGAAAAACGCCGCGCACTGGCGTGGACCGAAGCCGACAAGGACACCCAGTTGATCCACCGGGGACTCTATGCGGAATACAACCTGGTCTATGACCGGGGCACGAAATTCGGGCTGGAAACCGGTCACGATGCCAATGCTGTGCTGATGAGCCTGCCACCTCTTGCCAAGTGGGAGTGACCCGATATTCCTTGCCCGAGGGTTGAAATCTGGTTTTTTTGATCCTTGATGTCAGGTAACCCTGAAGTGGTTCTCCGCGCGCCGACGCGCGGACACAAATTGAATGTGGATCGATGAGCACTGACCCTTATGCCGCGCTTGGCCTGACCAAATCGGCAACAACCGAAGAGATCAAGAAGGCCTATCGCAAGATTGCGCGGGACCATCATCCCGATCTCAACCCCGACGATGCGACATCCGAGGCCAAGTTCAAGGCAGCTTCGGCGGCCTATGACCTGTTGAAAGAGCCCGAGACCCGCGCCCGGTTCGATCGGGGCGAAATCGACGCCAGCGGTCAGGAACAGCAGCAGCGCCAGTACTACCGCGATTTTGCACAAAGCGCTGACAACCCCTATCGACGCGGGCCGCAGCCTGGCGATTTCGCCGACGCGTCGGACATCTTTTCCGAATTCATGCGGGCCCGCGGCCATCCCGGTGGCGGACATGGCGGCTTTGGTGAGGGTTTCAATGCGCGTGGACAGGACGCGCGCTATGCCCTTGAGGTTGACTTCCTGACTGCGGTCAACGGCGGCAAGACACGGATCACCCTGCCTGACGGACAGGGCCTGGGCGTGGCGATTCCGCAAGGCACGCAAGACGGCCGGACCATCCGGTTGCGCGGCAAAGGCAGCCCAGGTTTTGGTGATGGGCCGGCGGGTGATGCGCTGGTGACGCTGTCGGTGCGCCCGCATCGGTTCTTTCGTCGCGACGGCAATGACATTGTCCTGACGTTGCCGATCACGCTGGACGAAGCCGTTCTGGGTGCCAAGATCGCGACACCGACGATTGACGGCTCGGTGAACCTGAGCATCCCCAAGGGCGCCAGCAGCGGTCAAGTGTTGCGGTTGCGCGGTCGAGGGGTCAAGCCGGCCAAGGGCACACCCGGCGATCAACGGGTGGAACTGTCTGTCGTGATGCCGTCGGAGATTGACGACGAGTTGGCACGCTTCATGGAAGCCTGGCGCGATACGCACCGCTACGATCCGCGAAAGGGCATGAGCGCATGACCATCCGCTACAGTGAAACCGAAGTCATCACCGCCATCAGCAATCTGACCCAGACGCGCCTGACACGATTCGTGCAGGCGGAGATCGTTGTGCCGGTGCAGACAAGCTCCGGGCCTCAGTTCGGTGATATTGATCTCGCGCGGTTAAAGTTGCTCTGCGAGTTGTATGATGATTTCGATCTCGACGAAGACTCGCTGGCGGTGATCATCTCGTTGATCGACCAGTTGCACACGGCCCGAAGCGACCTGCGCAACTTGCTGGCTGCCCTTGAGACCGAATCCGAGGACGTGCGCAATCGGGTTTCATTGTCCTGGGCGTCACGGCGCGGAGAGCGGGCCTGATCCGATCAGGCTCAATGGCGATCCGGCCTTGCGCGATTGGGGACACCCGACATCATCAGACCTGTCTAGCGGGACCCAGAAGCCCTCTAACTCTTCAACGTCCAGCCGGTCTGAGGCGGCAAGAACGCTTCGACTGCTGCTGATGCGACGACGATGGTGTTTCCCGCCGGGTTCTCGACATTCAGTCCGCCTTTGACTGCAAGGACTTCGGCGTGGCCTCTGGGCAGTTTGGCCGCGAGGCTGGCGATGTCGACCTTGTCTGGCTCCTGTACCCCCACGGTCACCTGCACACGCATCGCATCTGTGCTCAGGTCCAGCGAGGCAAAAATCGGGAGTGCGGAATGGCGGATCGCATCCTCGATCGCGCGGGCGGCGGCCTTGGTGTAGTCCATCCCGTACTGATCGTTGCCCATGCCCATTTCAATGATCATCCGTTGCTCAGCCATCTGTGCGCTCCATGTCAAACGCGACGGAGATGGCGGCATTGGCGATTACGGTCGGGTTGCCATCCCCATCCGGACGCGCAATGTCGAGACCGCCCTGCGCAACCGTGACAGTCGGCCGCCCGTAAGGGAACACGGCCAGGATCGCGTCGGCGTCAACCAGATCCGGTTGCTGAACACCGATTTCCACGTTGATCTTCATCGCATCCTTGGGAAAGCCGAACAGCTCGGCCATGTTGATCGAATTGTGCCACAGGGCATCCTTTACCGCCCGTCGCGCCGCTTCGGTATAGTCTCCCCGCCGCAGAGAAGTACCCATTCCGAACTCAGTCAGCATACGCATCGTCGCCCACTCCTCTTCTTTGCCAAGTGACTTGTTGCAACCGTGGTTCCCGGGCGCAACCCCACCTGGCGCGCGGGTATCAAGATGGTGCAAATCATCATGGTCGCAGGGTCGACCTGGTATCCTCCCAGACGCGCTTCAACGCTGACAGCTGCATCGCTATCCAGGCGCGGTCGCCGGCCTTTGCTGCGGCCTGTATGGTCCTGAGATTTTCCTGCATTGCAGTTGCCCCGAATATTGCGGCGCTTCCTGCAACCTGATGACACAGACGTTCGATCTCTGCGCAGCTCAGCACACCGGTCTCCGAGAGCTGTGAAATCAGATCTTCGCCCTCGGCAATGAATGTCCCGACCAGCTTGTCATAACCCTCTTCGCCAAGGACCGCCTGCGTTTGATGACGGTGATCCAGATCTACGACCTTCGTTTCGCCGGAAGCCTGTGAAACCGAGTATCGACCGGTGATTTCGGCAAGCGATTCCTGCGACAGGGGTTTGGTCAGGACGCCATCCATCCCGTCCTGCAAAAAGGCAGCCTGCTCGTCAGCCATGGCGTTCGCGGTGATCGCCACGATCGGCGACTCCGCAGATGCACCGCCGCCAGCGCGAATGGCACAGGTCGCGGCGCGACCGTCCATTACGGGCATGCTGATATCCATGAGAATCAGATCAAATCGCAACTTTGCCGCCAACACTATCCCGGCTTCCCCATCATGCGCCACCGTGGTCCTGTGGCCTGCGGCTCGCAACATCTCGCAGACGACGACCCGGTTGATTTCGTTGTCTTCGACCACCAGGATGTTCAGCCCTGCCTCTTGGGCAGTTGTTTCTCCGTCTTGCGTGGATGTCGCGGATTTTGTGTCTGCGACTGCAGGTCTTACCGGGATCCGGACCCAGAACGCCGTGCTCTGCCCATCAGGTTCATCAAGACCGATATCGCCCCCCATCGCGGTCGCAAAGCGCCTGGCAATGCTCAACCCCAATCCGGTTCCTCCGAATTCCCGATCATAGGCGGTGTTGCCGGTGACGAAATCGTTGAACACGGTCGCCCGCAACTCTGGTGCGATCCCGATCCCCGTGTCCTGGACGCGAAACAACACCTCATGACCACCTTCATCCGTGCGCCCGGCCTCTGCCGTGATCGACACATGCCCGTTGTGGGTGAATTTCACCGCATTCGCGATCAGGTTCTGTAAGATATGCAACAGCCGGTCCGGATCGGATTCGACCCAATGCATCGGCTCTCCGATCCATCGCCAGCTCAATGTCGTGTTCTGCGCGGCAGCAGTCCCGGACTGACTATCAATCAGGTCCGTCACCAACCGATCCAGATGCGTCGGGACATGTTCAATACGCAGATTTCCGGCATCATACCGCGTGATGTCAAGCACATCCGACACGTGCCGCATAAGCAGTTGCCCGGACGTCTGCATGTCCCTGGCAAGGCGCTGTTGCCGCTCACTCAACTCAGTGCCGCGCAGCAGAGCCAGGTTCCCCAACAGCCCATTCAACGGCGTGCGGATCTCGTGGCTCATCGTCGCCAGAAAATCGGTTTTCATACGCTCTCCCGCAAGTGCCTGATCGCGCGCCTTGACCAGCTCCGTTTCGACACGGACCTGGTCCGAAACATCCCGCAGGAAAATGATGAAGATGTGGCCGTCATCCGTATGCGCCACCTGGATGGCGACCTCCGCAGGAAACCGATCGCCATTGCGCCGTACGGCCTCAAGCTGCATGCGTCCGCGTCTCACGAAGCGCGGGTTATCGCCGTCGCGATACCTTCTCAACCGCTCAAGAAGTCCGCTGCGCAGTTCAGGTGGGCAGGTGACATCCAAGAGGTTCTCGCCGATGACGTCGGACAAGGTGCGATCAAAAATGACCTCTGCAGCCCGGTTGAACTCCAGGATGACTCCCTCGGCGTCGCATACGATCACCGCGTCAAGCGACGTCGCAATGATGGTATTCAATCGTTTTGCTGTCCGCTCGATCGACTTCTGTCGCAGGGCATTCTGCTTGTTCAGACGGATCAGGTGAGCAACCGACAACGCCAGCGCGATGATCAGACCGATGGCAGCCACGGTGAGCCGCGTCAGGGTCTGTGCGATCTCTTTTCGGCGTTCTTCGGCCGTTGTCGAAAACTGTGAGAGGCCCGTGCTCGACAGTTGACGCAGGCTCAGGCGAATGTTCTGAGCATCCGCGGAAATCGCCGCCAGTGAAGCGCGCAGGGTATCATCATCTCCGTCAATCAGAGGCACGGTGCGATCCAGAAAACCCTGCGCCTCTTCGAGGGCATCACGATAGGTCTCGTTGCTGCGCAGACCGGAAGATGCCGGGGCCTCATTGAGCGTCGCCAGACGGCTGAAAAAGATGTCAAACCGGCACCTTAACCCGCTTAGGTCCGATGTTTCGTCTAACCGCGCGAGCTCAACCTCAACGAGCATCCCGAGAAACTCGACCTCACCCTGTGAAACCGTCCACTGCATGTTGTCGGAACTGGCTGCTTCAAGCAGCCGCAGGTCTCTGACCACCCGAATTGACAAGAATGCAATGATGCTCAAAGCAATTAGACCGGCGATGATCCCAAAGATCAGACCGGCCCTCAGGCGTCCGTGAGTGCTGCTGGACAAACGTATTTCCCGTTAGATGAAGCCTGCGGTTTGCAAGCCGCTTTAGTGGACTGCCTCGATTCTGTCGAGTTGCCAGATGCTGCGGGTGTAAATCAGCTCCGATTTGTACGCTTCGTTGCTGTCATATGGATATATAATCCAAAGTGGCCCCTTGTTGCGCCGGGACATCGGCTTTCCATTCAACTCAAAGGCGACAATCGGCCCGCCCTTGACGGCATCCGTGACCGGAATCTCTACAGTATAGTCATTGATCGCCGCGGCGCGGAGCGTGCCTGAACGGATGCCAAGCGCATCGATCAGAACGGCAAGAGAGACCCCCCGGAACCGCTGGACTCCCTTTGTCCAGTTCGTCGTCGTTTCAATCACCGTGCTGTCAAACGCCTCGAGCATGGCGAGGTCAAATTGCACCGCGTCACCGAAATTGGCTTGGGTCACCGCTCCGGTGACGGTCAGCAACACCGCACCCTCCGCTTTTCCAAGTTTGGTCGCATTGGCTCCGGCGGTGGCGATGATCACACCGACCAGAGAGGCCACGACGGTTTTCCAGAATTTCTGGATCATGCGGTGACTCCTTGCAGGGTCCGAAATTATTGTGCCAGAACATGGTTGAACCTGCACCAAAGGGGTCGGATAGAGAACTATCCCTTGGTATAGGTTATTCGGGCGCTTGCTTGCCGGGTGGCCGGAATTCGGAGCAGCGTTCAGTTTGTGAACCCCTCTCGCTCCCCTTGTCGCGCAGCTAGGAGGTCGGGGCCACGCGACGATCGAAGATGGGCAAAACGAAAAAATCGCAATGAATTCGCCACAAAGATGACAGCTTTCAATTTTAGCGAGGACACGAACCGAAGGAGGCAACGCAATGCGGGTTCTGATTGCCGATGACCATGAACTGATGCGCGATGCGCTTGTAATGTTCCTGCAGAATGCGGGAGGAATCGACGCGAGTACGGCGGGCTCGGTCGACGAAGCCTGTGCTCTCATTGAGAAGGACGCGCCCTTCGATCTGGTCATGCTCGATTTCAACATGCCTGGCATGAATGGTCTCGCCGGTCTCACCCGCACCATGAATATCGGTGGCGGGCAGCGCGTGGCGCTGATATCCGGCGAAGCGACACGCGACATTGCAGAACGGGCGCTCGGAGTGGGCGCGGCCGGTTTCATCCCCAAATCCATTCCCGCGAAATCCATGGTGAATGCTGTCCGTTTCATGGCGACCGGCGAACAGTATGCGCCGGTCGAATTCATGACCGCATCCGACGCCCCCTCGTCCAATCCCTTGGCGGCAAAATTATCCCGACGCGAAATGCAGATGCTCAAAGGGCTGACCGAGGGCAAGACAAACAAGGAAATCGCCCGTAGTCTGAATATTCAGGAACCCACGGTCAAGCTTCACATGAAGAACCTCTACCGCAAAATCGGTGCCGCCAACCGAACCCGCGCCGCCCTGATCGCGCGCGAAGCTGGCCTGTTTTGACCGGCAATAGCTGCTAAGGCCGTTCCACAGGTCGGGATTGGCCCAGCGCAAACGCGTCAAGGATACTGCATGATGGCCGCCGATATCGCCCTTTCTCAACAAATCCTGCTCCCGATTTGGATGGCGTCACAACCGCGTCACGCGATCACAGTTTGCTGGCCGGCTGCATCAATGAACCCTGCGGCGCGGCTTCGATGCTGACGGTAGGGCGCACTCCGGATGGGCGCGACGTCAGGCAAATTTCTCTCCGGGGTGGCGGTCTGACCGCAACTGTCCTGACTTATGGCGCAACCCTGCAATCCCTGCGATGTGACGGCCACTCCCATTCCCTGATTCTGGGCAGCCCGGATTTTTCGGCCTATCTGGCCGACATGCACCATTTTGGTGCCATCGTCGGTCCGGTTGCCAATCGGGTCGCGGGCGGCCGCTTTGAACTGGACGGCATCACCTACAGGCTCGATCGCAACGAAAACGCTCAAAACACCCTGCATGGCGGCTCTGCCGGCTTTCACACACGTGTATGGGAGGTGGTCGATCACGGTCCCGCGCATTGCACGCTGACGATCACACAGGCCGATGGGCTTGGTGGCTTTCCGGGGGACCTGCAGGTGAGCGCGCGCTACAGCCTCGAAGACGATCACGCGTTGCGGATCGACATTTCGGGCCAGGCCAAGGCAGTTGCGCTCTTCAACCCGGCATTTCACGGCTACTGGAACCTTGATGGCAGCCGCGATCTCTCGGGCCACAGGCTCAAGATCGCGGCGAACAGCTATTTGCCCCTGGATGCCAACCTGATTCCGGCAGGCAGCCCGCAGCCCGTTCAGGACACGCCCTTTGACTATCGATTCCCGCGCCCGCCGGATCCGGCGCTCGACCACAATTTCTGTGTTGCGCCCCGGCGTGGCTCCTTGCGCGAGGTTGCGCAGGTGACAACATCCGGCCACCGTCTTGCGCTGGAAACCACAGAGCCGGGTCTTCAGGTCTATGCTGCGGGCCAAACCACCTCTGGCGACTGGCCCGGCCATGATGGCATCCCTTACGGGTGCAATGCCGGGATCGCTCTCGAACCGCAACTTTGGCCAAACGCGCCGAACCGGCCGGATTTTCCCTCTGCACGAATTGAGGCCGGTCAACAGATCGTCCAGACGTCGCGCTTTCGCTTCGCCTTGGGCGCGGGATGAGCGCCAATGACCTCTTGGCCAGCACCCTGAGTAACGCTGTTGGGCGTCATCACCTGAAGTCCGCTCTGGAACGTGGCGCTCGACCGCACCCCAGGCTTGCGACCCCTTGGCGCCCTCGTTCACCGGGGCCCAACCCTTCCGTGACAAGGCGGCGGGCCGTGGCCGGGTCAGTCGTGACGGATGAGGATGGTGCGCACCGCGGCGAATTCCAATAGCGCCTCCCACCCCTTTTCGCGGCCATGACCCGATTTCTTCATGCCGCCAAATGGAAGTTCGATCCCCCCGCCGGCACCGTAACAGTTGACAAAAACCTGTCCGACTTCCATCTGCCGGCCCACCCGCAACGCGCGCGCGCTGTCGCGAGTCCAGATGCCTGCCACAAGGCCGTATTCCGTTGAATTGGCAAGGGCAACCGCATCGGCCTCATCCTCAAACGGGATCACTGCCAGAACCGGACCAAACACCTCTTCATGCGCCAGGCGATGATCTCTGGGGACCGGACCATACATATGCGGTTCGACGAAATTGCCCTGCGGGCTCAAGTCTGCCGCCATCTGCCCTTTGGCCAGCAACGGCAGGCCGGAACTATCCGCAAAATTCAAGAAACGCTCGACGCGGTCTTTCTGGCGCGGATTGATGAGCGGGCCAAGCTGTCCCTCCATGTCCGGCATGACAACACGCACCTTCGAAAAGGCGTCTGCGATGAGCGGCACAAGCGTATCCATCGCCGAACGCTCGATCAGCAGCCGCGATCCTGCGGAACAGGTCTGCCCTGCATGCTGGGTAACCGCCCCGACCACGGTCGGCACGACAAGCGCCGGGTCCGCATCGGCAAACACGATCTGCGCCGATTTCCCACCCAGTTCGAGCGTGCACCCGATGTGGTTTTTTGCGGCAGCAGTCTGGATCGCGACGCCGGTCTCGGAAGAGCCAATGAACGAAATAAAGTTGATGTCGGGATGTTCAGACAACGCGGCGCCCGCTTCGCTGCCCAACCCCGTGACCATGTTGAGCGAACCGGGCGGAAAGCCGGCCTCAATCATGATGGCCGCCAATTCAAGGGGCGTGGCACAGGCATCTTCGGCGGGTTTCATCACCACGGCATTGCCCATCGCCAACGCGGGGCCGATCGAACGGGGAAACATTTGCGCCGGATAATTCCACGGGATGACATGTGCGGTTACGCCATGCGGCACGTGTTCTGTTGCGGCGAAATAGCCATTCTGCACTGGAATCGTATGGCCATGAACCTTGTCGGCAGCGCCCGCATAATATTCCAAATAGCGCGCGCAGGCCGCGATATCCGCGCGCGCCTGCGCAATCGGCTTGCCGGTGTCGCGTGCCTCAAGTTGGGCCAGATCTTCTGCGCGATCCTGTACGATCTGCGCGGCGCGCAACAAGAGCCGCCCCCGCTCCACGGCGTTTAGCCGCCCCCAATTCCCTTGCAAGGCCCGTCGCGCCGAACCGACGGCACGATTCACATCTGCCGCGCCCGCGCGTGCGATACGGCCAAAGACCTGACCATCCGCTGGCGCGGTGGTCTCAAGCCACTGATCATTCGAGGGTGCCGCCCAGGCGCCATCTATCAGAAGGCCGGTGATATGGTCGGAAACGGTGGCATTGGTCATGACAGAGTCCTTCAAATCGCATCAACGCATCAGCGGGCCATGATAGGATTTGTAGAGATGATGTTCCAGCCAACCCACTCCTTCAGCCAATTTCGCAGCGCGCCCACCATGTTTCAGGCCCGGGTGTGCTCCACTCGCGCCGAAACCGAACACCGCGCAGTGAACCAGCGCCCTACCCTGTCCCGCCGAGGTTCCAGCCGCGCCCGTCGGTCCCGAACATCTCGTAACCGGTGTCGGTGACTGTCAGCGTGTCTTCAAGTTTGATGAAGCCGCGCGTCGGATGCTGCATGTGGGTCTCGATGGAAAGGACCATACCTGTCTTGAGTGGCGTGTCGGCGTCGCGCCCTTCGTAGGCGACGGGATGGTTGGTCAACAGGAACGGTGCCTCGTGGCTGACCAACCCCATGCCGTGACCGAAAAAGTCGGTGTATTGCCTGTTCGGCTGTCGCGCCAACGCCGCCTGGCCCCCAGCAATCGCGGCGACCCCCGGTGTACCGGCCTTGACCTCGGCAAAGGCCGCCTGCTGGATTTCCTCGATCTCGCCCAACAGATCGACCAGTTCGGAATCCGGTTCACCCAACACACCCATGCGACAGATATCACCGATATAGCCCTGCAAGTTGCCACCTGAATCGATGGACAAAACGTCGCCGTCTGCCCATTTTTGATCTGACCCGGCCCGGTTATGGCTCGATCCAAGTGTCAGCAGGCAGTAGTCGAAGATCAGCCCGCGCCTGGTCTCCTCCAGCCGCAGGCGCTCGATGATTTCGTGCTTGGTGCTACCGGCACCCGAGGCCGCGATGGTCGCGCGCATCGACTCCGTGATCTTTTCGGACGCATCGCGCAAGAGCGCAAGTTCCGTCGGCGATTTCACCGCGCGGAGGTTTTCCAGCACCGATGTTGCGTCGAGAAATGCGGAATTCGGCAAGGCATCCCGCAACACGTCCTGAGAATCGGATGGCAGGAACGATGGTTCAACCCCGACGCGCCCGGTGCTGAAACCGATCTTTTCCAAATGCCTGACAGCCTGATTGACGCTGTCCACGCTGCCCCAGGCCATGGGGTAGAAATGCGGAACCCAGAACGGCGTATTTTCGTTTTCCCCCTTTTCCATCGTGTTGGCGATATAGGCTGTCTTGTCCCGATCCCCTTTCACATAGACGATGATGGGCAGATAGCGGCCATGCCCGATCGCATCCATCGCGGAAAAGAAGATGAACGAATACCCGCCGAGCAGGTAGCGCACGTTGTGTTTGGACGTAACCAACAGCGCATCCAGACCCGCGTCATCCATCAGGCTGTCGAGATGGTCAAAATCGTAGCTCAGTTCGTTCATGTCAGGCGCCGTTCAGATCGCTGGCCGGGATCAGGTGAAAATCCGGCGCGTCACGCAATACTTCTTCGGGACCAACAGGCGAATAGACCACGAAAATCTCCATCGGCTCGGATCCTGTATTCTGGGTGGCATGATAGCGGCTCTCGGGGATGAAAACGGTGCAGCCGGGGCCAACTTCGCGGGTTTCCGGTGTGCCGGCCTCATCTTCGATCATCTGCTCGCCGGTGCCCTTGATGATGAAGATGATCTCTTCCGCGCCCGGATGATTGTGGCGGCTGTGTCCCTGACCCGGTGGCACGAACACGACGCCAGCCGAAAACTTCGCCGCACCGTTGACCTCGGGCGCACAGGTCAGCGCCAGCCGCCCCCAGTCGAACCCGAAATTGTCGACGTCCTGCGGATATACAAAGTACTTGTCCATCGCACCCATCCTCATTCTTCCTTCTTGCAGATCATGTCCATGTTCTTGAAACGTCCGATCTGATCGCGGATCGCGATTTCGGTCGGCAGACGCTCGGCGCTGCTGGCCCCGTAAAACCCGTGGCACCTGTCGCAGTTCTGCAGCACAAAAGCGGCATCGTCAGGCATGGCAATGGGCCCACCATGGCAGATCACGATCACATCGTCGCGCACCGATCTTGCCGCTGACGAGATGGCGTCGATCTCTGCCACGCAATCCCCGAGACTCTTGGCCGAGGTCGCACCGATGGTGCCGCCTGTTGTCACGCCCATATGGGCGACCACGATGTCAGCGCCCGCCCTGGTCATCGCGGTTGCCTCATCAGGATTGAACACATAGGGCGTGGTCAACAGGTCAAGCGCATGGGCCTCCGCAATCATCTCGACCTCAAGGCCGTATCCCATGCCGGTCTCTTCGAAACTCTGCCGCATGGTGCCGTCAAAGAGGCCGATCGTCGGGAAGTTCTGCACACCGGAAAATCCCATCGCCTTCAACTCGGCCAGGAACTGCGGCATCAGGATGAATGGATCTGTGCCGTTCACTCCGGCCAGGACAGGGGTGTGTTTTACCACCGGCAAGACCTCGACCGCCATTTCCCTGACGATCTCATTGGCGTTTCCATAGGCCAGAAGACCCGCAGACGACCCGCGCCCGGCCATGCGATAGCGGCCCGAGTTGTAGATCACGATCAGATCGATACCCCCGGCCTCCTCTGATTTGGCAGAAAGTCCGGTCCCCGCGCCGCCGCCGACGATCGGGCGGCCCGCCTCGATCAATGCATTGAGCTGCTTGAGAATCGTGGCGCGGGCAATGGCTGGCATGGTGTGTCCTATGAAATGCTCAGATAGGCCTCTGCCGCAGCAGCGGAAAAAGCAGGATCGTTGATGTGTTTTGGAAGGCGCCTGACCTGACGTGTGTCGGTTGCCCGCAGACCGTTCTCGAGTGCCCCGAACAGCGCCGCCTGTGCCTCCGGGTCCCAAAAGGGTCCGTCGGCGATATCCAGCGCCGAAATTCCCTTTTCCGGTAGCAACAGGATGACCTGCCCGGTGGCCGTGTTCAGCTTGTCCGCGATCCACGTGCCAATCGCCGCGCAGTCCGCGGCAGTGGTCCGCATCAGGGTGACGTTGGCATTGTGATGATAGAACAGCCGATCCTTGAACCTGTCTGGCACCGTATCCGGTGCCCAGAAATTGACCATGTCTAAGGCGCCGACGGACCCGACATAGGGCTTGCCGCTTGCCATCACCGCATCCAGCCGCGCCGCGCCCGCAGACAGCACGCCGCCCACCACTTCGTCGGCAATTTCGGTCGTTGTCATGTCGATCAGGCCGCCAAGCATGCCTTCGCCCAGCAACCTTTCCATGCTGCGCCCGCCGGTACCGGTGGCGTGAAACACCACGCAATCCAGCTGATCTTCGAGAAGGGCGCTGATTTGAGTCACGCAAGGTGTTGTAACGCCAAACATGCTCAGACCCACGCTGGGTTTGATGTCACCCTGCGCGACATAGGGATTCGCCGCCATTCCCAAAATGGATTGGGCCGCATTGTGCATTATGTGGCGGCTGATCCGGTTGAGCCCCGCAATATCGGTCACCGATGGCATCATGATTATGTCGCTGGTATCGACATAAGGCGCGACATCGCCCGACGCGAGTGTCGAGACCATGAGTTTCGGAACACCATAGGGCAGTTCGCGCATGCCTTCGGAAATGATCGATGTGCCGCCGCCGCCGCCAATCCCGATGATCGCCGCGATCTCGTGACTGTGCGCCGCGCAGAAACCGGCAAAGGCACGGGCCATGGCTGCCACCGATGTCCCGCGATCACCCGATCCGAAAACCGCATCGATTCCGTCAGGATGATGGCCTGCGACAACCGCCGGGGGAACGTCCATCTCGCAGCCGGCACCGCGCGTTCCAACATCGACCGTGCAAACATCGACACCGGGATGAACCAGCAGGTTGCGCAGATAGGTGATTTCCGCAGCCTTCGTATCGGACGTGCCCACCAGATAAATCACGACCGTCACTTCTCACCCCCTGAAATCACTAACTGGTCGGGCCAGTTGCTGCTGTTTCCTGCTTCTCACGCGCCGACATTCCCGAGTAAGCCACCGGATCAGGCATCAGGCTAGCACAACAGATTGCGCTGATACACTAGTTTTTCATCATATGATAAGGATGCTGCGCGTGAACCAAGGCATCAAACAAAGCCTTGACAGACCATTTCATCTGGTAATACCAAATTAGCAGCAGGTTTCGCAGCCGTCGTACCCTGCAACCGCGTTCGATAGCTTGGTCACAAAAGAAACCGGGCAAGGTGGTTCGAACCAAATCTGGGAGGATGGATATGAAATACAAGATGAATGGACTGCTGGCGGGAGTGGCACTTGGTGCGCTTTCCGCGTCTTCGGCCTGGGCCGAGGACCTGGTGATTTTCTGGGCCGAATGGGATCCGGCAAATTACCTGCAAGAGCTGGTCAACGAATACGAAGAGGAAACCGGCATTTCCGTGACCGTGGAAACCACGCCGTGGGCCGATTTCCAGACCAAGGCCTTTACCGAGTTCAACGCCCGCGGCAGCGCCTATGACATGATCGTAGGAGACAGCCAGTGGCTCGGAGCAGCGTCCGAGGGCGGCCACTACGTCGACCTCACGGACTTCTTTGCCGAGCATAACGTCGGCGAAATCATGGCTCCGGCGACCGTCAAGTACTATGCGGAGTATCCCGGAAACTCAGGCAAGTACTGGGCGATTCCGGCAGAGGGTGACGCAGTCGGCTGGTCATACCGCAAGGACTGGTTCGAAGATCCCGCCGAGATGGAGGCCTTCAAGGCCAAGTATGGCTATGATCTTGCCCCGCCTGAAACCTGGGCGCAAATGACCGACATCGCCGAGTTCTTTCATCGCCCTGATGAAGACCGCTATGGCATCGCGATCTATACTGACAACAGCTATGACGCGCTGGTGATGGGGGTCGAGAACGCGATCTTTTCTTATGGCGCCGAACTGGGCAACTTTGAAACCTACGAGGTTGAGGGCTTTGTAAACGGGCCCGAGGCGGTTGCCGCGCTGGAGAACTACAAGAAACTCTACAGCTACACCCCACCGGGCTGGGCCAAGACCTTCTTCGTCGAGAACAACCAGGCGATCACCGAGGGCCTGGTGGCGATGTCGATGAACTACTTCGCCTTTTTCCCGGCGCTGTTGAACGAGGCAACCAACCCGCACGCGGCGAATACCGGCTTCTTCTCCAATCCGGCCGGTCCGGGCGGGGCCAAACATGCTGCGCTTGGCGGTCAGGGTATTTCGGTCGTCAGCTACTCGGACAACCAAGAGGCCTCGATGAAGTTCCTCGAATGGTTCATCCAGCCCGAGATTCAGCAACGCTGGGCAGAATTGGGGGGCTATACAGCCCATGCCGAAACGCTGGAATCCGATGAGTTCCGTCAGGCGACACCCTACAACGAGGCGTTCTATCAGACGATGTTCACCGTCAAGGATTTCTGGGCGGTTCCCGAGTTTGCGGAGCTTCTGACCGCCGCAAACCAGCGCCTCTATCCCTACATCGTGGGCGACGAAGGCACCGCGGCCGAAACGCTTGATGCACTGGCCGCCGACTGGAAAGCCACGTTCGAAAAATACGGTCGCGGACAATAGCCCGCCCGACCATAGACCACGTCCAGGGGCGCTCAGGCGCCCCTTCCTTTCACGCGCTCCGAAATGCAAGGAAGCTCTCCAGTGGCCACTGACGTCATGACCAGATTGGACCCCAACTCCCGCGCGGCGGCCAAGGGGCTGAGCGATCTGACCATCCGAAACCTCTTTATCATTCCGACCATCGCATTTCTGATTATTTTCAACATTTTCCCGCTGCTCTATTCGCTTGGCTATTCGTTCACCGATTTCCGGGCATCGACCAATGCACCGGCAAAATTCGTGGGCCTGCAGAACTATCGCGACCTGCTGAGCGATCCGTTCATCTGGAAGAACTTTTCAATCACCGCGAAATACGTTCTGATCTCGGTTACCGGACAGGTGATCGTCGGCTTTGGCCTCGCCATGCTGTTGAACCGCGCGATCCCGGCAAAAGGGCTGATCACCACCCTCCTCCTGCTGCCGATGATGCTGTCGATGGCGGTTGTGGGCTTGTTCTGGAAACTGCTCTACGATCCCAATTTCGGCATCATCAACTATTTCCTCGGCCTCGGAAAATTCGAGTGGCTCGCGGATCCCGACATGGCACTCTGGGCCATCGCGATTGTGGACATCTGGATGTGGTCGCCTTTTGTAATGCTGCTGTCACTGGCAGGTCTCTCTGCGGTGCCCAAACACCTGTACGAGGCCGCAGAGATTGACCGTGCGGGCAGCTTCTACACCTTCTTCCGGATCACTCTTCCGCTGGTCGCGCCCATCGTCATGATCGCCATCATCTTTCGCACGATGGAAGCCTTCAAGACGTTTGACCTGGCCTATGTGTTGTCATCACAGCCCACGACAGAGCTGATTGCCATCCGACTCTACAAGATGGCGTTCCAGGAATGGCAGACCGGGATGTCGTCGGCCTTTGCCTACATCGTGCTGATCATGGTCGTCGCGATTACCAACATCTATGTCAAATACCTCAACAAAGTGAAAGCGCGCTAGAATGGCCGGAGTACGTACGCCCCGCGAAAAGTGGACAAACCGCGTCGCAATAGCCGCTGTGTTCGTTGCTCTGCTCATCATGCTGACGCCAATCTACTGGATTGCCGCAACGGCGTTCAAACCCCGCAACCTGGCGACAACGATCCCGCCCACGGTGGTGTTCACGCCCGAAGTGTCGCCCTTCGTAAAGCTCTTTACCAAGCGTTCGCAATTGCGCGATCAACCGACGCAGGAAGAATATGACGCCGCGCCCTGGTGGGAGCAGATGGTGTTTGATGGTGGCGAAAAGGTCGTTCGCAATCGCAAGACCGGAGAGGTCCGTTCGTCCGGTTATGGAGACCGGTTCAAGAATTCGCTCATCGTTTCGATTGTCTCAACCGTGCTGGCGGTGTCGATGGGGACGCTCACGGCATACGGGTTTAGTCGCTTCAAGGTAAAGGGCGAGGATGACTGGCTGTTCTTCATCCTGTCCACCCGGATGTTACCGCCTGTGGTCGTCGCGATCCCAATGTTCCTGATGTACCGGGTTGTCGGATTGAACGATACCCATCTGGGGCTGATCATCCTTTACACCGCCTTCAACCTCAGTTTCGCGGTGTGGATCATGAAGGGCTTTATCGACGAGATACCGAAAGAATACGAAGAGGCGGCACTGGTCGACGGCTATACAAGGATGCAGGCCTTCTTCAAGGTCGTTGTGCCCGAGGCCCTGACGGGTATGGCGGCGACGGCGGTGTTCTGTTTCATCACGGCATGGAACGAGTACGCATTCGCCCTGATCATGACCAACCGCAACGCACAGACCGCGCCACCCTATATCCCCAGCCAGGTGGGTTCGGGCCTCCCGGATTGGACCGTGATCGCGGCAGGCACCCTGCTGTTCCTGATCCCCGTCGCGATCTTTACCTTCCTTCTGCGCAACCACCTTCTGCGCGGCATGTCATTCGGAGCGATCCGCAAATGAGTTTCCGGGCCATCAACCAGCGGTTCCTCGCCCCCGGTGCGCAAAGCCTGATGATCTTTGGCATCATTGCGCTTTGTCAGCCGTGGAGTCTGTTTCTGCACAAATATGGTGTCACGCTGACGCTTGTCGGGCTGGTGGCCTTTCTGGTGACGTCCAAGATCGCGCCCGATCCGGAACCCGAAGAAGACTACATCGAAGATGAATTCGACGGTCAGATCGGGTCTGGAAATGGGTCGAAAGACGGGCACGGCGCGACCACCGGTAAAGATGGAGGCATCGTCTGATGGCGCAGATTGAAATGCGCAATGTGCAGAAGTTCTTTGGCACCAATCAGGTTCTCAAGGACCTCAACCTGACAATCGAAGATGGCGAATTTGTCGTGATGCTGGGCCAGTCGGGGGGCGGCAAGACCACCGCCCTGCGTGCAATTGCCGGGCTGGAAACCGTGACCGATGGCAAAATCCTGATCGACGGCACCGAAGTGCAGGGCCGCAAGGCCGCCGACCGCGACATCGCATTCGTGTTCCAGTCGTTCTCGCTCTATCCGCACATGACCGTGCGCGAGAACATTGCCTTTCCCTTGCGCGCGGTACGTATGGATACATCCGAGCGGGATCGCGCGATCAAAGAGGTCGCGGAAACGCTGCAAATCTCGCAGCACCTCGATCGCAAGCCCTCGGCCCTGTCGGGCGGCGACATGCAGCGGGTCGCGATCGGTCGCGCACTGGTGCGGCGCCCACAGGCATTGCTGATGGATGAACCCTTGGGTGTGCTGGATGCAAAGCTGCGCGAACAGATGCGCACGGAAATCAAGCGCCTGCACATCGCCCGCGGCTCGACCTCTGTCTATGTGACTCACGACCAGATCGAAGCAATGAGCCTTGCCGACCGGATTGTCATTCTCCATGACGGCATCCTGCAGATGGTAGGCGCACCGGATGTGGTCTACCTGAAACCCACCAACCTGTTCGTGGCGAAATTCGTCGGCTCGCCCGTGATCAACATCGCTGACGCGACGATCAACGGCACGAGTGTTTCAATCGCCGGTGCCGAGGGTGGGTTCAGCTTTGATGAAGATACACTGGCACGATTGCGCAACACGGGCAGCGGTGTCACCCTTGGCATTCGCTCCGAGGCCGTCTTGTTGAAGCATGCGCAAGCCAAAGGCTATGCCGAGGCAAAGGCAACCAATATCGAACCTCTTGGCAGCCACGATATCGTCGATGTGCAACTGGGCGGCACCACGCTGCGCGCCCGCACCGAAAGCGGGTTCGTCAGAGGCGAAGGCCAGAAAGTCTGGGTAAGCCTCAATCCGGAACAGGCCCATTTCTTTGACAGGCAAACGGAATTGAACCTGGCGGGAGCTGCCTGATGGCTGATATTGCGCTTGCGGGCATCACCAAGAAATTCGGCCCGAACACTGCGTTGCGCGGTGTGGATCTCGACATCAAGGACGGTGAGTTCTTTGTTCTGCTCGGCCAGACAGGTGCTGGCAAGACCACGACCCTGCGGGTGATCGCGGGGCTGGAAAAGCCCGATGCCGGCAAGGTCATGATCGAGGGTCAGGACGCGACCCGATGGAACACCGCCCAGCGAGACGTCGCACTGGTGTTGCAGCAATACTCGCTCTATCCGCGCCTGACCGTGCGCGGCAACCTGGAATTTCCGCTGAAATCGAGGACACAGAACTTTACCCCGGCTGAAATCAAGGAACGGGTCGAGCGGGCCGCCGAAACCTTGCAAATCACCCAACTGCTTGACCGCAAGGTGGAAAAGCTGTCCGGCGGCGAAATGCAGCGCGTGTCAATCGGGCGGGCCATCGTGCGAAGCCCGCGCGTGTTCCTGATGGACGAACCCTTGTCCGCACTGGATGCGAACCTGCGCGATGTTCTGCGGGTTGAATTGAAGAAACTGCATAACGAGCTCGGCGCGACCTTCGTTTTCGTGACCCATGATCAGGTCGAAGCCATGTCGATGGGCGACAAAATCGGCGTGCTGAACCAAGGCAAGCTGGTGCAGGTCGGCACACCGGATGAGATTTATTCCAGACCACTCAATACCTTTGTGGCCCGATCCGTCGGTACGCCGCCCATGAACCTGCTCGATGGTGTGTTGAAGGACAGTTCCGCGGTACTTGATGCGGGCGGTCACGCGGTGCCGGTGTCAAATCCGAATGGAACCGACGGGCAGCGGCTCCGCTTCGGCGTTCGACCGGAGAACATCGTAATCTCTGCGGATGCGCCGGCGTCGGGCTATGTGTTCGATATCGAGAACCATGGCGTTCTGAAGATCCTGACCATCGACGCCGACGGGCTGCATATTCACGCGACTGTATCGGCGCAAACCCGGATCGCGATCAATGACCCAGTTCGGTTCGGCTGGAAACCAGACAAAGTGCTGTTCTTTAACCCTGAAACCGGGCGCAACCTGGCTTTGACATAGCAGGGCGCCAGCAGTCGCGCGCGATCGTTGCACCGGCGTGCCAGAGTTAAGAGGGCAGGCCGAACCGTTTCCGATGCCGTTCCCACACCTCGGGATTGCAGAAGTTCCGGGGCTTTTTCCCGCTCAGAATGCGCCGCGTTTCAGCGACGACACCTTGACCCATCCGCAGCATGCTCTCCTCGGTTATCCCAGCCATATGCGGCGTCAGGATCACGTTGTGAAGGGCAAGGAAGGGATGGTCGGGCGGCAACGGCTGTTGGCAGAACACATCTACCGCCGCGCCACGCAGCTTGCCGGACGCAAGCGCCTCGGCGAGGGCCATTTCATCCGTCACCTGCCCCCGCGAAACATTGATCAGGACCGCGCCCTGTTTCATTTTTGCGATGGCTGCGCGATCAATGATACCCTGCGTTTCGCTGGTGAGCGGACAGGTCAGGGCCAGTATGTCCGACCGCGCCAAAAGCTGATCAAACGGCACATGCTCAATCCATTCTGGCAGCGTCGTCGGCGTGCGGGTTAGCGCGATGACATTGCACCCGAACCCATGGCGCGCCATCTCTGCGACACGGCGCCCGATGTTGCCCGCGCCCAAAATTCCGATCGTTCGACCGGACAATTCGTGCCCATGGTTTGAATGCACGCGTGCTGGTTCCCAACCGCTGGCGCGCAAATCGCAACTGACCTGCGGATACTTGCGCAGCAGCGCCAGCGCCGACCAGATCACGTGTTCCGCCACCGTCGTTGCATTGGCCCCCGGTACGTTTGCCACCAACACACCGGCCTGGCTGGCGGCATCCATCGGGATCATGTCAAGACCCGCACCATGCCGGACACAGGCCATGAGGCCCCGCTCGCGCGCAATGATCTCGGGGGAAATTTTGGCGCGAACCACGATGATTTCGGCACCCGCGCTTTCCTTCAGGATGGCGTCCGGCGTCGGTGCCGATGAAACCCGGTAGTCACCAAGGCTTTGCAGATCGCGGGTGACGTCAGGATGCAGGGCGTGCGTCGAAAAGATTACCTTTGATCCGGCCATGCGTGCCTCTTATAGCAGGGTTTCCGCCTCGTCGTCTTCCAGTAGCTCGAACCAATAGCTCATCGCTCCGCGCAGGTGAGAGTTCATCAACGCCATTGACAATGCACCGTCACGGCGGCGCAGCGCCTCGTAAATCTGGCAATGCTCCTGATGCGACTTGAGGTTGCGACCGCTGTCGCGAAAGTACACCGCCAGACGCTTTTCGCTGAGGACGTAGAACGTGGTGCACAGATTGTAGAATACGTCGTTCTGCGTGGCGCGCACGATCTCCAGATGGAAATCATGGTCCAGTTTCGAGAGCGCTTCGCCCGCTGCCATCCGCTCTTCCGATGTCTTCAGGATGTCTTCCAGCCGGGCAAAGTTCTCTTCGGTCGCACGCTCGGCGGCCAATTCGGCGGCCTTGATCTCGTGAATCTTGCGCACCTCGACCGCTTCGTAGATTTGGCGCGGATCGAGCGGCAATCCGGCCCGCGCGAAAAAGGCAAGCTGTTCGATACCGCGCTGATCCTTGCGCAGGTAGATGCCCGATTTCGCGCGCCGTTCGATGACCTGCATCGCCTCGAGAATGGCAAGCGCCTCACGCACTTGACCACGGCTGACGGTGAAATGTTCGGCCAGCTCGCGCTCTGACGGCGCCTTTCCAGCTTTCGCCTCGGCCGCTGCAATGAGATACGACGCCAATGACGGAAGGAAGTCGGTTTCCTCCATATCACCCATCTTTGGCGAATTTCTCAATCGTTTCGACATTCATGTCGAGCCCTATACCGGGTGTTTCCGGGATTGCAATCATGCCATCGCTGACTGCGACCTTATTCCTTGAGAGGTCGTGAATCATCGGGTTCGCCCCCAATGAAAACTCAACCGTGAAACTGGCGGGAGACGCGGCACAGGCGTGAAGCCCCGCGAAAAAGCAGGGCGCACCGGCCCACAGGTGCGGCGCCAGACGCAGATTGAAGCTCGACGCCAATGTGCCGATCCGCATGACCTCGGAAATACCACCGCAACAGGCCGGATCAGGCTGCAGGATATCCGCGCAACGCCCCACGATCAGCTCCCTGAAATCAAAGCGCGTCGCTTCGGATTCGCCCGCCGAAATCGGCACATGCGTCGCGGCGCGCACTTCGGCCATGCCGGTCTTGTCGTCGCCCGTCACCGGCTCTTCGAACCACGCCAGATCACAATCCCGCACCAGGTAGGCAAAGCGTTTTGCATCGGCGACCGAGAACGTCCCATGGGCATCGACCATCAGATCAACGTCGGGCCCCAAGGCGTGCCGGGCCGCGATCACCCTTTCGGCCGAGCGATGTGGCGTGCCGTCCATCGCGCCGACACGCATCTTGACCCCGTCAAATCCACCTTTGCTGACATAGCCTTGAAGCTGGTCGCCTATGTTGTCCTTGTCGGCCCAACCGCCGGACGCATAAGCCCGCAATCGATCGGCCTTGCGACCTCCCAGGAGTTGCCAGACGGGTTTGCCATCGGATTTGCCCAGAATGTCCCAAAGGGCGATGTCGATCGCACTGATCGCGGCGATGGTCATCCCGCGCCGCGCCAGTTCAGGCATCCCTTGACCGGAAATCCGGGCCTTTTCGGCGCGGACTCCGTTGTACAGGTCTTCCCAAATCCATGTGATGTCAGCCGGGTCGCGACCGATGACGCGGGGACCGAATTCATGGTTCAGCAAGTGCACCAGCGTGCCATAGCTGCCTGCACTACCGGCGGCATTCTTGGCCTCGCCCCAACCGACAAGCCCATCGTCCGTTTCCAGCCGCAGTATCGCCGCGTCAAACGTGCGCAACCTGCCAAAATCGCTGACATGCTGCTTGTCCGCCTCGATCGGGATCTGGACCCACCACGCCTGGGCAGAGGTTATTCGCATTGCAACTCCCTTGTTCTTCGGGCGCGCTCGGACTGAACGCCCCGAAGAATTCCACCACCTACTTGATGAGCGGCAGGATCGTGTCCGCCGTGATTTGCATTTGCTGAGCGTAGAATTCCTCGGTCAGGACACTCGATCCGTGATCCTGGATAAATTTCAGCTGTTCCGGCGAAATATCGGTGGGGCTGGTGTCTACCATATCGGGATAGGGTGCCGCAGGCGTCCGGTCGACCGGGGCCACGAATTCGTTCGTGATCCCGCCATCATAGCCGATATCCTTGAGCGTCTGGATCACTCTTGACCAATCGATATGGCCCAGGCCTGCCGCAAAGCGATTGTTGTCCGCCACGTGAAAGTCAAACAGCCGATCCCCGATATCGCGAATGGTCTGGAACATGTCCTCTTCTTCGATATTCAGATGGAACGTGTCGAGGCAAACGCCGACCTCGGGGCTGACCGCATCGGCCAGCGCCAACGCCTGTGCGCCCCGATTGAACAGATAGGTCTCGAACCGGTTCAGCGGCTCGACGGCGATGCGCACACCCACCTTCTGGGCGTGATGAAAACACTCCCTGGTGGCATCGACCACCCAGCCCCATTCTTCCTCGGGCGTACCGTCCGGCACCACCTTGCCCACTGTCGCAGGCACCAGCGTGATGATTTCGCCTTCGAGTTCACTGACCATGGTCAGCACGCTCTTGACGTAATCCACTGAGCGTTCACGCTGACCCTGATCCTTGGCCGCGAGATTGCGATCGCCCAGCGTGAGCGTCACCGCGCCCCAACAGCGCATGCCGTTTTCCTTGAGCAGCGCCAGCGTTTCCTTGGTGTCATACTGATCTGGCTCGCCCGAGATCTCGATGCTTTCATATCCCATTTTCTTGATCCGGCGAACCGTCGTCTCGAGCGGTTCCGCCCGCATCCAGTTGTGAGTTGAAAGATGCATGCTGTTTCCTCTTCCCCTTAGAAAGTCCCTGACATACCGGCGCAATCCCGGCGCGGGGTGCACTGACCGAAGTCAAAATTGGTTCGACCAGTTAGCACCTGAAGTAAATTTCGGTCAAGTGGGAGAATTTGACATTTCTTCTTCCCAAACGTGACCAATACACATACTTTACTGTGATTAGGTGGGCATTTTGACCGCGTGACAAGCGGAACAAGACGCTGCCGATACTGTCCGCGCCGTCATTTTTGGTAAGACCAGTTTGGAAGGCGTCGGCATGAGAGGAAGGGAATGCGGTGAAAATTGGTATGTGCATGTTTCTCTGGACCACAAAGATTGGTCCCGAGCACAAAGCCTTGCTGGCCGACCTCCGCGCGACCGGCTTTGACGGAGTGGAAATCCCTGTCTTCGAAGGAACGGCAGAGGATTTTGCCGCAACCGGGCGCATGCTCGACGAGCTTGGACTTGCGTGCACCGCCGCCGCCGCAAACGGAGACCCTGCGCAAAACCTGATCTCCGATGACGCTTCGCACCGCGCCGCCGGATTGGATCACATGAAGTGGGTGCTGGACTGTACGGCCGCTTTGGGCGCCGATCGGGTCATCGGGCCGCTGCACTCGACCCTAGGGCACTTTTCGGGGACGGGTCCGTCCCGGCAAGAGTTTGATCGCTCAATCGACAGCCTGCGCCAGGTTGGCGATGTGGCGTCGAAGGTTGGAGTGACCGTCTGCCTCGAAGCGGTGAACCGGTTCGAATGCTATCTGCTCAATACGATGGACTCTCTGGCACGCCACGTTCACGCAATCGGGCATCCAAATATCCGGGCGATGTATGACACATTTCATGCCAACATCGAGGAAACGGACCCGATTGGCGCGTTGGTTCGCAACAAGGACGTGATAAAACATATCCACATATCGGAAAATGACCGGGGCGTACCCGGGCGTGGCAACATCCCCTGGTACGAAACCTATGCCGCGATCCGCCAGATCGGCTATGATGACTGGTTGACGATCGAGGCCTTCGGGCGCGGACTGCCCGACCTCGCGGCCGCCACCAAGGTCTGGCGAGATTTCGCGGAGAGCCCCGAAGCTGTTTATCGCGAAGGTTTTGCGCATATTCAGCACTCGTTGAACGAGGCGGGGTTCTAACACGACGGGACCACCACCCCAGGCATGATGACCGGAGTACGGAGAATGCAGTGCGCTGCTCGATCAACCCCCACATTGGAAACGCGCCGCGCCCACGCGTGTGCACTTCGGGTTGGTGTTTTGTGACCCCACCTTCGGACATCGCCCGGCAATCCTCAGCCTGCGGGCAATATTCCGACCTGGCAGGAAAGACCGTCTTCGTCACTGGTGGCGGGTCCGGTATCGGGGCAGCAGTCACACGAGGGTTTGTCGCGCAGGGCGCCAGGGTCGCCTTTGTTCAGCGATCCGATGCCACCGCGTTTTGCGACGACATCCGGGATCAGTTCGGCGCAGCACCTCTGTTCTTGCCCTGCGACATCACCGATACGCGCGCCCTGAAAGCGGCGATGAAACAGACGGCAGAACAGCTTGGCCCAATCGATATTCTTGTGAACAATGCCGCCAATGATCAGCGACATAGGACTGAAGAGGTGGACGAAGCCTTTTGGGATTGGTCGATGGCGATCAACCTAAAATCCTATTTCTTTGCGGCGCAGGCTGCGATCGCGCAGATGAAACCGAATGGCGGTGGCACGATCATCAACTTTTCATCCGTTTCCTACATGGCAGGTATGAAAGGGTTCCCTGCCTATACCTCGTCAAACGCGGCAATCGTTTCCCTGACACAGAGCCTTGCGCGCGAGTTCGGACGGGATGGCATTCGCGCGAACGCGGTTGCGCCGGGTATGGTTGTGACGCCGCGCCAGATGGAGCTTTGGCTCACAGAGGAAAGCAAATCTAAGCAACTTGAGAACCAATGCCTTCCCGAAGCCTTGGTGCCGGATGACATTGTCGGGTCGGTTCTGTTTCTCGCATCCGGCGCGAGCAGGATGATGACGGGCCAGACTCTCATCGTTGACGGCGGCTTCATCGCACGCGGATAGCCACGTTTTTGCTCGCTCACCAGCCGGCACTATTGTGCGGATTCCGGTAATGTGTTCCGTCCGGAGTCCCGAATTCGACCGGCAAGCATCTCTATGAACCGTATCGGCAGATTCTTCCCGTCGTCCTTGTCGCGATCCCGACCATATCAAATCGACTCAACCTATGATAAGCTAATCCTGTATCTTTTCGGCGTCCGGATCATTTCATCTAGGGATTTTCAACATACTGAAAAACAACGGAATAAGGGTTGTTGAGGCCAAACGGCTAAGTAATCCGGATTCTTCCCTACGCATCTATGAGAGTTTCGACGGACAGCCGCAAAACGGGTCGAACCCGCAATACGATACTCACATTGACGGGCCAGACATTTCCTTTCGATCAATTGGTGCGGGCTCTTCGGTTCAAATTGAGTTTACGCCATATGACCGGCTGAACCGGGAGGCCGACGAACCACTGCACGACGAGTCCCTGCTTTCGGAATTGGCGGTCAAGATGGCGGAATGGCCTACTCGGTGGGGGAAGTATCGATTTGATGCCATCGGGATTCCTGCAGCCTACACCTATCTGGGGCAGTTGATTGCGCATGATCTGACATGGAACGAGGCGACCGTCTCAGGTTCCGCTGTCCGATTTCGCCGGGCATCCCTCGATTTCAAATCCATTTTCCAACAAGATCCCGACCTCGCTCCAGCCCATTCAGTTTGTGAAGCCAGCGGACTAGCCCTTGGTCGCACCAGCGCAGATCGTCTGGATGATCTGCCGCGCAGCCAGTCCGGAACACCGACTTTGACTGATATGCGCAACGACCAGACCCTCACCCTGTCGCAGCTTGTCGTGCTCGTCACCAAGTTCTACCAGGTGTGTGCCGCGCGCACGTCGGACGAATCGCAAGCGTTTCTGGACGCACGCCGCCATCTGCAGTGGGTCGTCCTCTACGACTACCTTCCACGCGTGATTGACCCGATCGTCTACCGCGACGTGATCCGTTCGCAAATGTGGCCCTTGCTGGGTGACGGCGCGGGCCTGATCCCTATCGAGTTTTCGGCGGCGGCCTTCCGGCTTGGCCACGCCATGGTGCGCTACAGGTATCCGCATTGGCGTGAAGGTGGCGGCGGGGCAAGCCTGCAAGACTTGTTGCGATTCACTCATCACAGCGCAAACACTCGCCTTGTGGACGTGGCAGGCGAGGCCCGCCTGCCAGACGACTGGATCGCGGGTTGGACGTTTCTGCTGTCCGGCGAAGAGGAAGACGCGCGCACGAGCCTGTCCGCCGCCATTGACGAAAATCTCGCGCTGGACTTGTTCGCCGTGCCCGACTCTATTGGTGATTGCCTGAGGTCGGCCCGCCGACCCAACGGAACCGGGAGTGGCACGTTCAACCTGGCGGAGCATACCCTTGTTCGCGGCAATCGCTTGCGCCTTGACAGCGCCCAATCCCTGTCCGCACTCGCCCACGACCGGCTTAAGGAAGCGGGCGCTGCCCCTTTGCCTCGTCGATTGCCTGCAATTCGCCTGACGCAGACACGGTCGCACGGCCTCGGTGATTTTCTGATGTCTGACCATGCCAAGCCTTTGCTAACGGAAACGCCTATCTGGCTATACTTCCTGCGCGAGGCCGATGTGCACGCGTCAGGTCAGCATTTTGGCCCGCTTGCCAGCCGCATCACGATGGAAACCATTTTTCGCGCCATTTGGAACGACCCCGAAGGCATCTTACGAATAGATTTCAAACCAGGCTTTTCACACGATAGTGGAAAGTTCGGCCTGAAAGACCTGCACGACGTAGTGCAGACCCATTGGAAACTCAAATCTTGAAAAGGGGATACTCATGCCATCACTTGTCATTACAAAGAACGACGGGGGACCAAAATACCAAGATTGGGACGTAGTTAGCAAACGGCGATTAGGGCAAGTATTTACTGGCGAGAAATTGTTGACTGCATTCGGTGTCTCTGGAACCGATCCCGGGGCTATCGTTCATACTACATTGCAGGCCTGTCTGGACCACGGGTACTCGATCTGGATGCGATACAACGGTGAAGTAAACGATAGTTTCGCAATTGTGGATGCAGTTACGTACAAAGGGTTTAGGAGCGATCTCGACGAGGAATGGACGCTTTCGCAGGAGGAAAGGGATGCAGAAATAGCCGCCAATCTCAAGAAATTCAAAGTCGAACTGAATTACGAGGGGATAGATGATTCCGGTTATCAAACATCAATCGTGCGGAACGGAAAGAAAGGAACGCTGACACTCCTGGTCCGCGAAGACACGCCAGCCAAAAATCCAAATAACAAGAAAAAGACCATGAACGTAACGATTCCAGGCGATTTTGAGCTTTTTGACGACATGGCTTTAGGCAGGAAACAGTACCTCGTTGACATGGCTGAAGATGTCCGGAACCTCACGACGGACGAGGATGATGTGGATTACCTGCTTTCGTCGCTCACCTTCAGGCGCTGTCTCTAACCATCGCCCTGCATGGCGGCACTCAGAGCCTCTGCGAGAGCGACACGCTCTGCGGCATGCCAGATGGGGTATGCGTTCACGAACCAGTCCCGCACGTCAGCGGGGGTGGGCGGTGTTTCCCCGTCCCAGACGGCGCTGACGTCGCGGACGAGCTTGTTGAAGGCCGTCTGTGCCTCGGCATGTCTTCCGAGTCTTGCCAGGGCTGCGGCGGCCCAACCGGGATTGTCGATGATCCGGTCATCGGACCGCGCGGCAGCTTGCAATGCGCCGAGGTCATCGCCGCCCATGAAACGTACTGACGCCGCATAGCACCATTGATAGTCGAGGAGAACCGGCGCACAATTCAGACAATGCTCCAACACGCGCGCAGCCCGCTCATGCTCGCCCAGAAAGCTGAACCCCATCGCGCAGGAGGCCAGCGTTCGGGGGCTATGCGGATTGAGACGCTCTGCCATATCCATATTGAGCGCCGCCCGGTCGAAATTGCCCTTGAGCGCTGCGGACCAGGCCAGCGCAAGCCGGTTGCGGGCGTCCAGCGGATCAAGCTCGACGGCGATGTTGCTGGCATCCAGCGCCCGTCTGGCCATGGCAGTGTCACGCCGCAACCCCGGTCGCACCACGTGCAACACGTTCAACGCACTGGCGAGACTCGCATGAGCCGGGGCGAATTCCGGCGCGCGTTCGATAATATCCTGAAAGCTGTCGATGCCCTGCTCGAATGCGCGCTTTGTCCATTTCGTCAGAAGTCTTTCGCCCATGAGCCAATCGTCTACAACCGCGTGATGCGCGCCTGTACCGGCCTTTCCCGCCCGATCCGTCGGGACATACATTTCGAACATCGCGGCGATCCGGCTGACCGCCTGCTGACGAGACTTTGATATCTGCTCGGCGCCAATATCCAGATCCTCGCTCCAGACGATCCGTCCGGTTTCCGCCGCACAGAGCGTGAGCGTCGCGCACGAACGCCCGGCCGATTGCTGCGCTTTCAGAAGGTAATCGGAACTGACATCCGGCAATTCACCCTGATCGCCCTCGACAACCGACCAGCTGCGGAAACGGGAAAGCCCCGAAATGATCTCCGACCGGAACGAGGCAAGCCTCGCGTGCATACCCTCGGAATGTCCCTCGAAATCCCGGACCTGGATCCTGAGAGGCGCAAGGGGATTGCGCAGATTGGGGGTGGATTGCGGCTTGCCCCGGGACGCCGCCAGGGTTTCGGGCCTTGGCGACAGACCGTATCGGACGGACAGGTTCTGCGCGAGCCGGTCATAGACACGAATTGCGCCCGCTACGTTGCCGGCACCGCTCAGAAAACTCATGAGCCGTCGGGCCGCGCCCTCATGGCATGGCTCGATATTGAGGATGGCTTGTGCAATGCCCCGAATGGCCGGATCGGTCTCGGCCTTGATCCTTTGCATCTCGGTCTCGAGAACGAACACCAGCTGCTCGCGTACGTCGCTGCGCACAAGCGCCAACCACGAGGTGACCGCGGAATTTACCTCGCCGAAACTGGAAAGTAGCCGCGGCACCCAATCTCCTTCGATCGTGAGCAGATCATCCAACCGGCCACGCGCGGCGTTGCGGACGATCCGGCCCACGTCGGTCTGCACAAGGCCGGGGTTTAGCGAGGCAACCTCGTCATTGATGACAAGGCTGCTTCCGATGGTCTCCTGAAGAGATTTGAGCGCGCCAAACGTCGCCTCACGGGCCTCGTTTGGCGCAGCATCCGGCCGCAAGAGCGCGCTAAGCCGTCCGACCGCTTCGGAATGGCTCGGGGCCATCGCGAGATAGGCCAACAGGAGCCGGGCGTCCTGGGTTCCCGGCAGGGCGCGGGAGGCACCGCGTGTATGCAACTCCAACCCGCCAATGACCGAGAGATGCAGAACATCTCCGCCGCCGCCTTTTCCGGGCGTGTCCGACCCGCCGTCGAATTGAAAGGGTTCATAGGTGCCAGGCAAATTGTACAGCCGCAGTGGGCCCAGTGAGTCGAAGTTTTGCCGTGTCGCCTCCGAGAGTTCGACTACGACATCCCGCGACACGCAGACCCCTCCGGGTCGTGCAAGCGGTTCAAGCCGGGCAGCGACATTGACCGCATGACCAAACACGTCGTCATTCGTCAGCTCCACCAAACCGGTGTTTATCCCGATACGAAACACATGATCATTCGTCATGGACTCAATTTGCGATTGAACCTCGAGCGCAAAATCCACCGCGCTCTGCGCGCGGCCAAACAGTGCCAAAATGCCGTCACCGGTGGTCTTTACCACGCGGCCATCATGGCGATTGCTGTAATCCTGAAAGAGTTCGAAACATCTTTGCATGAAGCGCAGCGTCTCGGCTTCGTCTTTGGCGACATGACGGCTATAAGAAACCAGGTCGGCGAACAGTATGGTCCGCCGCTGAGGCGCAACAATCACATCCCGTGAATCGCGCTTGTCTAAGGCGCCAGCCATTGCAACTACGTATCCCGCCCACTTCTGCCTCGATATCTAGCACGGACGGGCAATTTGAACTACTGTGAATTGATTGACCATTTCGATCTCATATCCGTCACACGCGAGGGCGATCCCTGCCATTTCGCCTTTTGTGTACCCAATCAACGGGCCTATGCGCGCTGGCCCGATTTCCCGCGTGCGGCTCGCCCTGACTCTGGTCGCGCAGCTGCAGGCCGCGGCGTCGATGCCGCACAATGCGAAGCGAGCGCATTGGGCGAGGCCATCGAATTGGCCTGCACCTGTGAATGGGGCGACGAAGCACTGATCATGGCCACGCTGGACGAACTCGGGTCCGCCGCGGTTTCGCCGGACGCTCTCAATGGTTTCTCGTCCCGGCAATTGGCAGAACGCGAGACATGGAATGTCTCGCCATTCGCCGCGCTGGACTGGCGCCCTCGCCCTCTCGATGCGTCGCGCCCCACCCAATGGCTGAGCGCGACACGCACGTCCGGAGAAACCTGTCTTGTCCCTGCAGACTTTGTTCTTGTCGGGCGCAGGGAGCCGGGCGATCAGGACGCCGTGTCGATTGCAACCACCTCTGGATGTGCCTCGGGCGCGACACCCGAATCCGCGAAACAACGCGCGCTTCTTGAGCTGATCGAACGCGACGCGGTTGGACAGTGGTGGTACCAGCACATCCCCCGGCCTGACAGTCCTCTTGGGTCACTGGACTTGCCGGCGACGGTTTCGCGGTACTTGGAGGAACGGGCCCGACAGACGATGGTGCTCGATCTAACGACTGAACTGGGCGTGCCGGTGATGGCCGCTCTTTCCTGCCGGCCTGATGGCAAGGCATTGGCCCTCGGGTTCGGTTGCGATCTGAGCCGCGCGCGGGCCGGTTGTTCTGCGATTGTTGAGATGTTTCAAACCGAAATCGGGCTTGGCCAGCGCGCTCAACGGGATGATCCGCTGCTTGGTATCTGGATGCGCGAAGCCACGCGCGACAACCTGGCGATTCTGGGTGCAGCGATGACTCCACCGCCCCAACAGCCGGTCGATCTCAACGACGTCGTCGCGCGTTTGGCGCGGCATGGCAAGAACTGTGCGTTTGTCGATCTTTCCCGTGCGGATTTCGGAAAACATGTCTTTCGGGCCATCGTGCCGGAAATGTGGTCCGACAAACCTCGCTTTGCCGGTTTCGAACGCTCGGGACTCACTGCACCACGCAACAGTCTGCCGCTCCTCGTCTGAATCGCGTGGGCCGCACGGTGTTCCGCATTGCGAAGAACGATGTGTGCGTCAGGTCACTCCGATTGCGAGAAATCTGCGCGCCCGACCGAGACATAGCGCTTGAAACCAGCGCGCTTTGCATCCTGTGCGGAGTAGATGTTTCGCAGATCCGCCATCGCGGCAAAACTCATATGTTTGGCGATCCGCTTCAGATCCAGCGCCCGGAATTCGTTCCATTCCGTCAGGATCACGACGGCGTCGGCGTTTCGCGCGGCCTTGTAGGCATCCTCGATCCAATGGACCCCAGGCAGGAGGTCTTCGCCTTCGCGCCGACCGTGCGGGTCCACCACCCGCAGTTTTGCCCCGGCGCCGATCAAGGCCGGCACCACCGTCAGTGCAGGTGCCTCGCGCATGTCATCGGTGTTCGGCTTGAACGTCACGCCAAGCACAGCGATGGTCTTGCCCGCGACGACTCCGTCCAGCAGATCAACAATCTTGCCAACCATGCGCCGGCGCAGTTCATCGTTAACCTTGATCACGGTTTCGGTGATCTGCATCGGCAGGCCATGATCCTGCCCGATCCGCGCGAGCGCCTTGGTATCCTTGGGAAAACAAGAGCCACCAAAACCGGGGCCCGCATGCAGGAACTTTGCCCCGATGCGACCATCCAGTCCCATGCCCTGGCTCACGTGCTTGATATCTGCGCCGGTTCTCTCGCAGAGCGCGGCAATCTCGTTGATGAACGTGATTTTGGTCGCCAGAAACGCGTTCGCCGCGTATTTGATCATTTCAGCGCTTTCCAGATCGGTCGTCAGGATCGGAAAATCGCGCAGGTAAAGGGGCCGATACACCTCGGCCATGACCTCGGCCGCGCGGTCATGCTGAACACCAACCACAACGCGATCTGGCCGCATGAAATCATCGATCGCGGCCCCTTCGCGCAAGAATTCCGGGTTCGACGCGACGTCAAACTCGGCATTCGGGTTCGCCTTGGCGATGGTTTGCTTGACCTGTCGATTGGTGCCCAACGGCACGGTTGATTTCGTCACAACCACCGCATAGCCGGTCAATGCGGCGGCAATTTCCTTTGCCGCGTCCATGACATAGCGCAGATCGGCGTGGCCGTCCCCGCGTCGCGTGGGTGTTCCGACCGCAATAAAGACCGCCGCGGCCCCGTCGATCGCACCAGCGAGGTCATCTGTAAAAAACAGACGCCCGGCCGCGACGTTCTTGGCCATGAGTTCGGCCAGACCCGGCTCGTAAATCGGAACTTCACCCTGGTTCAGCATCGCGACCTTGTCAGGCTCCCTGTCAACGCAGACGACCTCATGGCCAAAGTCAGACAGGCAGACCCCTGAGACCAGCCCGACATATCCCGTTCCGACCATCGCAATTTTCATGGGCTTTGCCTCACACAACTTTCGTGCGGGTCATGGAGGCTATGCGCAGTGCTGTCAACAAACTGCGTCGCCATGTCAGAGATCTCGGAGAGCGTAGTAGAAATAGGCCGCTGGAATCAAAAGGCGTCGCAACACGCCCGGTGGAAACCTGGGGGGCGACATGGTCATCGCCCTGGAGTACGGCAGGTCCGGTTTCCTCGACAGTGCCAGATCGGCAAGCAGCCGGCCGGAGTAACTCCCCATTGCGACGCCGTTCCCGTGATAGGCAAAGCCGGCATAGAGGCCGGGTTGCTCGGACACCGGGCCAACGAAAGGCACGCGGCGGCGAGACAGGCAGACAAGGCCGGACCATTGATTCAGCGAGGGCACATCGCGCCACGCCGGAAACATCTGTTCGAAATCTCGCCGATTCCGTTTCCGCGCCCGCGCTTCGGCCGCTGGCGACGACAACACCCCGCCGCGCAAACCGAACAGGAACCGCCGATCCGGCATCAGGCGGAAATAGTGGAGCAAATTGCGGGTATCATAGGCCATCTGATCGCTGTGCCAGCCCTGCGCCGCGATCTCTGCATCGGTAAGGGGGCGCGTCACCGTCACGTTCGATTGGCTGGGCAGGTAACGCCCTGCCATCCATCCCGGAATATCTTCGCTGGAATAGCCGTTGGTCGCGATGACCACCGTGTCGGCTGTAACGCTCCCGGCCGGGCTGTCGATCTGCCACTTCAAGCCATCACGCCGAATAGCGGTTGCCGGGCTCTGCTGGAATAACTGCGCACCCCGCGCAATGGCCGCATCCGCCAATCCAAAAAGGTATTTGCGCGGGTTCAGCGCAAAGCCGACCGGGATCGTCAAGGCCCCGTGAAACGGCCCGTTCATGCAATGGCGCGCAAGATCGGCGGCCTCGATCAGCATCGGCTCCGGTTCGCCTTTGCGCGCCATCTCCTCGGCATCGCGTTTCATCCGTTCCATGTCGCGCGGGCGATGGGCCAGCATGGTTTCGCCGTTCGAATGGCGATCCGCATCGATGTTCAGACGGTCAAGTAACTGATCGACAAGATCAACAGCTGCACGTTCCGACAACCAGTAGTCTCGCGCGGCCTCTTGCCCGAACGCACGCGTCAGGGCGGCATTCGACGTTTTCGCGCCGCCAAGACAGCAGAAGCCGCCATTGCGCCCCGACGCGCCCCAGCCGGGCGTTTGCGCCTCGAGCATGGCAACGCGACAGCCGCGCTCCGCGAGATGGAATGCGGCCGACATGCCGGTAAAGCCACCGCCAACGATCGCGACATCGGCCTCTATGCCATGATCCAGCTTTGGCCAATCCGGCGCGGCGACGGTTTCATCCCACCAACACCCGGCCCTTGGTCCAGGGCCATAGGCAAACGCGGGAAAGACTCGCTTCATTGCGCGCGAACGGCCTGCTGTTCTTCTTTCCTTTGCCGCATCAGGCTTTGCTTGGACACCAGCGAAGCGGCAATGACCCCGACCGTCACAATCCCGATCATCAAGGTCGAAAGCGCGTTGATCTCGGGGCTGACCCCCAACCGGACGGCCGAGAAGATCTTGATCGGAAGAGTTGTCGCCGAAGGCCCGGAGGTGAATGAGGCGATAACCAGATCGTCGAGCGACAGGGTAAACGCAAGGAGCCAGCCGGATATGACCGCCGGTGCGATGATGGGCAGGGTAACCAGCCGGAACGCCTCGGCTGGCGAGCAGCCAAGATCAAGCGCAGCCTCTTCCAAAGACCGGTCAAACGTGACCAAGCGCGAGGAAACGACCACCGAGACATAACACATGGAAAACGTTGTATGCGCCAAGACGATGGTCAGAACGCCGCGATCCAGCCCGATCCCGATGAACAGCAGCAGGAGCGACAGGCCGGTGATCACTTCGGGCATCACAAGCGGCGCGTAGATCATGCCCGAGAACAATGTTCGTCCGAGAAAGCGACCGCCCCGGACGAGCACATAGGCCGCCATCGTGCCGAGGACCGTCGCCAGCGTCGAAGACATCACCGCAACCTTCAGCGTCACCCAGGCCGCGTCCAGAAACGCCTCGTTCTGCATGAGTTCGCCGTACCACTTGGTCGAGAACCCGGCCCAGACGGTGACCAGTTTGCTTTCGTTGAAGCTGAAGATCACGAGGATGACCATCGGAAGGTAGAGAAACACAAAGCCAAGCGTGAGCGAAACCACGTTGAACCAGCTGAGGCGCATCATGTCTCCGCCTCCGCCTGTTTCTGCTGGTTGCGCTGGAACAGCACGATCGGAACCACGAGGATCAGCAAGAGAACCACCGCGACCGCAGAGGCCACGGGCCAGTCGCGGTTGGAGAAGAACTCTTCCCACAAGACCTTGCCGATCATCAGCGTACCCGACCCACCCAAGAGCGATGGGATCACGAATTCACCGAGTGCCGGGATAAACACCAGAAAACACCCTGCGATGATCCCGTTGCGCGACAAGGGGATTGTCACCAACCAGAACGCCGACATGCGGGAACAGCCAAGGTCCTCGGCCGCCTCGATCAGCGAGCCATCCATCCGGTCAAGCGCCGCATAGATTGGCAGGATCATGAACGGCAAATAGGTGTAAACGATGCCGACATACACCGCATAGTTCGTGTTCAGGATCGTCAACGGCTGATCGATGATCCCGATCCAGAGCAGGAACTGGTTGAGAAACCCTTCGTTGCTGAGAATACCCATCCACGCATAGACCCGGATCAGGAAACTGGTCCAGAACGGCAGGATGACCAGCATCATCAGGGTCGGGCGCCATTCTTCGGGCGCGCGGGCCATGCCATAAGCCATTGGATAGCCGATCAGCAGTGTCAGAACCGTCGAAATCACCGCGATCAGCATGCTGCTGAGGTAGGCTTTCCAATACAAGTCGTCTTCGGTCAGCCAGACAAAATTCTCAAAATCCAGCTGGCTGAAAAACGTGCCAATCCCCTCTGCCCAATCCAACGTCGGCGTATAGGGTGGGATCGCCAGCGCCGTGTCGGACAGCGAGATTTTCAGGACAATGACAAACGGCACCAAAAACAGCAGCAAGAGCCACAGATACGGAATCCCGATCAGGGTAAACCGGCGCATTATTCGGCCAGCATGACGCCAGCCGTTGCTGTCCACGACAGCCAGACCGGGTCTTCCCAGGTGATATTGCGCCGCGCGATCCGCCGGGTGTTGGCCGTCTGCGCCTTGATGATCGTGCCGGTGGGCAATTCGACGTGATAGGTCGAAAGATTGCCCAGATAGGCGATGTCGAGCACGTTGCCCTGCACCACATTGTCGGCCCCGTCCGGTTTTTGGGTGGTGATCGTCACTTTTTCCGGACGGATCGCCAGATGACATGTCTGGCCATCCGAGAACGGCTTTTCAGAGGTTGCACTCAGGGGCGGCAAGCTGTCCGACCATCGAATGCTGTACCGATCGTCGCCAGCGGCGGTTGTTTGACCTTCGATGATGTTCACGTCGCCGATAAAATCCGCGACATAGACGCTGTTTGGCGTTTCATAGATGCGCGCCGGGGTTTCCACCTGGATGAGCCGGCCTTCGTCCATCACGGCGACCCGGCTGGCCACGGTCATCGCCTCTTCCTGGTCATGGGTCACGATGACAAAGGTGGTGCCGGTGGTTTCCTGAATATCCATCAACTCAAACTGCGTGTCCTGCCGCAGCTTCTTGTCGAGCGCGCCCAAGGGTTCATCCAGCAGCAACAGTTTCGGGGCCTTTGCCAGCGACCGCGCAAGCGCCACCCGCTGGCGCTGGCCGCCGGATATCTGATGCGGCTGGCGACGTGCGAATTTTTCCAGCCGGGTCAGTTTCAGCATCTCTTCAACGCGGCGATCAATCTCTTCCTTTGATTTCCTGTCGCGGCGCAGCCCGAATGCGATGTTGTCCCAGATCGAAAGATGCGGAAACAACGCATAGGACTGAAACATCATGTTCACCGCCCGCTTGTTCGGTGGCACCGGGCCGATATCCTGCCCTGCCAGTTCGATCCGGCCTTCGGTCGGAGTCTCGAACCCGCCCAGCATCCGCATCATCGTGGTCTTGCCGCAACCCGATGGACCCAGCAGCGCAAAGAACTCCTGCTCGTAGATATCCAGCGACAGATCGTCGATGGCGACAAAGTCGCCAAAACGCTTGGTCACATTCTGAAAGCGGATCAGTGGTTTCTGCTGCGGATCGTTCCACGGCGCAAATTCGACAGCTTGCAAGGTTGGCCCCCGGATCGAGATTTCACAAAAAGGCGGGTCCGTTGACCCGCCTTGCTGATATCGGTTCAGGTGCCCGATTTGATCTTGGTCCAGAGGCGTGTGACCACGCGCTGAACCTTGGCCGGATATGGCCGGGTGGTGAACAGGTTGTCCAACGTCGCTTCATCCGGGTAAATCGCCGGGTCTTCGATCACGTCCTCGATCAGATAGTCCTGCGATGCCTTGTTGCCGTTCGCGTAGTATACATAGTTCGACGCGGCGGCCATGTTCTCTGCATCCATGATGAAGTTCAGAAAGACATGCGCGGCGTCCGGGTTCGGCGCGTCCACCGGAATCGCCATCTGGTCGAACCACATCTGTGCGCCTTCCCTGGCAGCGTGATAGGTGATCTCGACCCCGTTGTCTGCCTCGGCAGCCCGGTCGCGGGATTGCAGGATATCACCCGACCAACCGACCGCGACGCAGATGTCACCATTGGCCAGCGCGTTGATGTATTCAGAGCTGTGGAACTTCTGGATGTAGGGCCGAACCGGCATGAACGCCTCTTCGGCGCGCTTGATCACGTCGGGGTCGTGGCTGTCGGGGTCCTCGCCCAGGTATTTCAGAGCCATCGGGATCATTTCAGAGGGCGCGTCCAGAAAATGCACGCCACATTCAGACAGCTTTTCCATGTTCTCTGCATTGAAGACCAATTCCAGCGAATCGATCGGAGCGTCCTCGCCCAGCAATTCCCTGACCTTGCCGACATTCACGCCGATCCCGGTTGTGCCCCACATGTAGTTGATCGAATAGGCGTTCTCGGGGTCGTATTGTTCGGTTCGCTGCGACACCACATCCCACATGTTCTCAAGATTGGGAAGTTTCGCAGGATCGAGTTTCTGAAACGCACCGGCCGTGATCTGACGCTGCAGGAACGTGCCGGAGGGTACGACAACGTCATATCCCGAGCCACCGGCCAGCATCTTGGTTTCGAGAACCTCGTTGCTGTCAAAGACGTCATAGATCAGATCGAGACCGGTCTCTTCCTCGAACTTGGTCAAAAGATCCTCGTCGATATAGTCGGACCAGTTGTAAACCCGGACTTCGTCGGCCATCGCGGCAGCGCCGCCGAATGCCAGAATCGCTGTGAGTGTCAGCGCTCGCTTGTACATGAATTTCTCCCCTTGATTGCCGGATTTGTCTCCGGCTTGCGATATTTGATCAAGTTTTGGCTTCTTTGGCAATCACAGATATGCTTTCATGCTCGGGCGCATGGTGCAAGAAAGCTGGGCGGTAAAAGGGATCGGGCGGGTGGCAAGGGTGAATAAGGCAGCAGAGCGCACGACGTCCGGGCCTGTCCAAACACCGGCGCATGAGGTGGTCTATCAACAATTGCGCGAACAGATCCTGTTCGGGGAAATGGCACCGGGCCAGGCCGTCACCATTCAGGGGCTGACGACATCGCTCGGAGCAGGCATGACGCCTGTTCGCGAAGCGATCCGCAGATTGATCTCTGACGGCGCGCTCGTCTTTCAGGGAAACCGCCGGGTCAGCGTTCCAATATTGAACAGCGAAGACGCAGAACAGATCATATACCTCAGAAAAACAATAGAAAAAGAGCTGGCAAGACGCGCGGCGCTACGTGTCAAAGACACGGACATCGATCGGTTGACCGAGATCGACAACGCCTTGGACCATGCCATCGCAATTGGGGATGTCAGTGGCTACCTGCAAGGCAATTACCAGTTCCACACGACCCTATATGCCCATGCGAATGCCCCGGTTCTGGCCGAGATCGCGGATCGGTTGTGGCTCCGCTTTGGGCCATCACTGCGGGTGGTATGCGGACGGTTGGGCACCCAGAGTCTTCCGGATCGGCATAAGGAAATTCTGACGGCACTCCGCGAAGGTCATGCCGATGTAGCGGCGCACGCGCTCGTCCAGGATGTCGAGCAGGGTATGGAGCTGGTCGCCGCAGTGCTGGCCGAGGAAAACTGATTCGATTGACAGTGCAGAATTTGATCATATTTTGATCCCGAACCCTGACTCCGGAGTCTGTGCCATGTCCGCCATCACGAACCACCTGCCCACCGCCGAGCTACAGGCGCTCGACGCAGCGCATCACATGCATCCGTTCACCACCGGCAACGAATTGGCGGAAAAGGGTGCGCGCGTCATCATGCGGGCCAAAGGCGTGACGCTGACCGACAGCGAAGGCAATGAGATCCTCGATGGGATGGCCGGTCTCTGGTGTGTCAACATCGGCTATGGGCGCGAAGAACTGGCCGAAGTGGCAGCGCGCCAAATCCGCGAGCTGCCATTTTACAACACCTTCTTTCAGACCACCCATGTGCCGGCCATCGCTCTGGCCAGCAAGCTGGCCGAGCTTGCGCCGGGTGATCTGAACCATGTCTTCTTTGCCGGGTCCGGCTCCGAGGCGAACGACACCAATATCCGCATGGTGCGCACCTATTGGGCGATGAAGGGCAAGCCATCGAAATCGATCATCATCAGCCGCAAGAACGCCTATCACGGTTCGTCAATGGGCAGCGGCAGCCTTGGTGGAATGACCTATATGCACGCGCAGGGCGGAATGCCGATACCCGACATTCACCATATCAACCAGCCACATTGGTGGGCCGAAGGTGGCGACAGCACGCCCGCAGAGTTCGGCCTTGCCCGCGCCCGAGAACTGGAAACAGCCATTGGGGAACTGGGCGAAGACCGCGTCGCCGCGTTCATTGCCGAACCGATCCAGGGTGCCGGCGGCGTGATCATCCCGCCGGAAACCTATTGGCCCGAAATCCAGCGTATCTGTGACAAATACGAAATCCTGCTGATCGCGGACGAGGTAATCTGTGGTTTTGGACGAACCGGCAACTGGTTCGGCAGCCAGACGCTCGGCATCCGCCCGGATATCATGACCATCGCCAAGGGGCTGAGTTCCGGCTATGCGCCGATTGGCGGCTCTATCGTCAGCGACGAGGTGGCCGGGGTCATCGGGAGCGGTGAATTCAACCACGGTTACACCTATTCTGGCCATCCCGTTGCCTCTGCCGTGGCGCTGGAAAACCTGCGCATTCTCGAAGAGGAAAATGTCATCGATCACGTCCGTGATGTCGCAGGGCCGTACATGAAGGAAAAATGGCAAGCACTGGCAGATCATCCGCTGGTCGGCGAGGCGCGGATTGTCGGGCTGATGGGATCGATCGCATTGACACCGCACAAGGAAAGCCGGGCAAAATTTGCAAGCGACGAGGGGACCGTGGGGCTGATTTGCCGGGAGCGGTGCTTTGCCAATAACCTTGTGATGCGCCACGTCGGCGACAGGATGGTGATGTCGCCGCCGCTGGTCATCCAGCCGACCGAGATCGACACCATGATCGATCGGGCCGGGCGGGCATTGGATGAATGTTATGCCGAGGTCAAATCGCAGGGTCTTTTCAAGGCTGCGTCCTAGTCAGACCCGTCCAACAACGCCGAGGAACGGCCCAGCCGCTCGAGCATGTCGAGGCATGTGCCAAGCTGCTCCATGCTCACGTATTCATCCGGCTTGTGGGCCAGGTCAATTGATCCGGGGCCACAAACCGTGACCGACATGCCCATTTGCTGAAACAGCCCTGCCTCCGTGCCGAATGCCACCACATCGGCCCCGTTTGCACCCAGCAGCGAAGCGACCAGATCCCGCGCTGCGTTTTCTTCCATCACCTCAAGCCCGCTGACCTCGCCAATGACGTCGGTCACAATATCTGCGCTCGGGCTGACCGCACGCATCATCGGGAGCAGGTCGCGGTCGATCACGCTCTGCATCGCCGATTTCACAAACTCCGCATCGCCGTTCTGTACCGGGCGCATTTCCCATTCCACCTCGGCCTTGCCCGCGATCACGTTATGCGCGACGCCACCTGCGATACGTCCGACATTGATCGTGGTCCAGGGTGGTTCAAACCGGCCACCCTCGGGCGCGCGCATCATCAGTTCTCCGCGCAACCGCATCAGTTCGGTCACATACCGGACCGCATATTCCGCAGCATTGACGCCGCGATGCGGGGATGACCCATGTCCCTCCAGCCCAGTGAAATTCACGGTGTATTCGCAACAGCCCTTGTGTCCCTCGATCACCCGCATGTCGGTGGGCTCGCCGATAATCGCCATCGCGGGCCGAATGCCGCGTTCTTGCAGAATCGGGACAAGCGCCCGCGCGCCAAGGCAGCCGACCTCTTCATCGTAGGTAAAGGCATAGTGGATCGGGCGGCGCAGCGGCTGTTTCGCAAATTCGGGCGCCAGCACCGTCGCCGCGGCGATGAATCCCTTCATGTCACAGGTGCCGCGACCGAACAGATTCCCATCGGCCTTGCGCATCTCAAAGGGATCGCTGCACCAATCCTGATCGGCCACGGGGACAACATCTGTATGGCCGGACAAGACGATCCCCCCATGCACATCCGGACCAAGTGTCGCGAAAAGGTTGGCCTTCTTTCCGTCCCCGGTTTCAAACAGTTCGACCCGTGCGCCCGCATCCTCTAGCCGCGCAGCCAGGTCAGCAACCATCAGTCGATTGCTGTCCGCAGAAACAGTGGGGTAGGAGACCAGTCTTTCCAGAAAGCCGGCTGTGTCCTCGAGATGTTGGTTCATGAGCGTAAGAGCAAGGACAATGGCGTCATTGTAGCCGCCGTGCTGCAGAGGTCAGTCATGATCATGTGCTCCGGTCAGGGTATCAGCCTATCCAAACAGATATGAACAGTAAGTCAATTTGCCGGGCAAATCTCGTTCCAGAGCCCCTATTGTCGCCGCCTCAACGATGGTCTGTGAAACCAAACCGGCATTCTTGGGAGATATGGTTGCATAGCGGGCACTCTCTGTGCTTAACTTTCCGGACCAAAACAGCAGATATAACTGCGGGAAGTCCAAGGGGAGCCGAATTGGCTGATACACAAACGTCTGACGCGTTCGTCGAGTTTGACCGCGTCCAAAAGAGCTATGATGGCGAAAACCTTGTTGTCAAAGATCTGAACCTGATCATGCCAAAGGGCGAGTTCCTGACGATGCTCGGGCCCTCGGGGTCGGGAAAAACCACCTGCCTCATGATGCTCGCCGGTTTCGAAACCGCCACGCACGGCGACATTCGTCTGGACGGTGTGTCGATCAACAACATTCCACCGCACAAGCGTGGCATCGGCATGGTGTTTCAGAACTATGCACTGTTTCCGCACATGACTGTTGCCGAGAACCTCAGCTTTCCGCTGGAAGTGCGCAAGTTGGGCAAGTCGGAGCGCGAACAAAAGGTCAAGCGGGCGCTGGACATGGTGCAGATGGGGGCCTTTGGCGGCCGTCGCCCCGCGCAGCTTTCCGGTGGTCAGCAGCAGCGGATCGCACTGGCCCGCGCCTTGGTGTTCGAAGCCGAACTGGTCTTGATGGACGAACCGCTGGGCGCGCTGGACAAGCAGTTGCGCGAGCACATGCAGTTCGAGATCAAGCGGATTGCCGACAATCTGGGAATCACCGTGGTTTATGTGACACATGACCAGACCGAGGCGCTGACCATGTCCGATCGGGTCGCGGTGTTCGAAGACGGTCGCATTCAGCAGCTTGCTCCGCCTGACAAGCTCTATGAAGAGCCTGAGAACAGTTTCGTTGCGCAGTTCATCGGCGAAAACAACACGCTTGAGGGCGTGGTCAAGGAAATCAACGGCGATGTCGCAATCGTGCGTCTCGATGATGGCGAGTTGATTGACTGCAAGCCGGTCAATGTCACCCAGCCGGGCGAGCGGACCCGCGTCTCGATCCGCCCCGAACGTGTGGAATACAACAAGGAACGTCTTCAGGAAGGCGTTCATACTCTCAAGGCCGAGGTCATGGAGTTCATCTATATGGGTGATATCTTCCGGACCCGCCTCAAAGTTGCCGGGAATGATGAATTCATCATCAAAACCCGGAACGCGCCGGACCAGGTCCGGCTGCAACCGGGCACCCAGATCGAAATCGGCTGGATGCCCCGGGATTGTCGTGCGCTTGACGCGTAGCGGACAGAAACGTCGGTCCGGATATCCGGTCGATGAACGCGGGGGACGGGCAAATGCCTGTCGTGCTGACCCGATCCACCTAAACAACGAGAAAACCACAGGGAGAATTCCGAAATGAAGCCAATGAAGATATTGATGGCTACAACCGCCTTTGCACTTGCCGGCGGCATGGCCAGCGGCGCTGACATGGCCGACGAAATGACCATCGTCAGCTGGGGCGGGGCCTATTCCAACTCGCAGAAAAAGGCCTATCACGAGCCCTATATGGAGAAGACGGGCGTCAAGATCATCAACGACGAAAGCTCTGCCGAAGCGGTGGCAAAGCTGCGTGCGATGAACGAAGCCGGGAACGTGACCTGGGACGTTGTTGACGTTGTCGCATCTGACGCCATCCGCCTCTGCGACGAAGGTCTGGCGATGGAAATTGACCCGGACACAATGCTGGCTGACGGCGATGACGGCTCCAAGGCGTCCGACGACTTTGGCGACTTGCTGGTCTCGGAATGCTTCATTCCGCAGATCGTCTATTCAACAACCTTCGGCTATCGTACCGACATGGTCGGTGACACGCCGCCGACCGACGTCTGCGCCGTGTTTGATCTGGAAGCCTATCCGGGCAAGCGCGCGCTGGAAAAGCGCCCGATCAACAACATGGAATGGGCATTGCTCTGTGATGGCGTCGCCAAGGATGAAGTCTATGACGTTCTGGCGACCGAAGAAGGCCAGGAGCAGGCACTTGCCAAGCTCGATACCATCAAGGATCAGGTCATCTGGTGGTCCGCTGGTGCCGACACGCCACAGCTTCTGGCCGATGGCGAAGTCGTGATGGGGTCAACCTACAATGGCCGTCTCTTCAGTGTGATCGAAGAGCAGAATCAGCCGGTTGCGATGCTCTGGGACGCACAGGTGTTCGATCTGGACGGCTGGATCATCCCGACAGGTCTTTCCGAGGAACGTACAGCCCGTGCGCTGGACTACATCATGTTCGCGACCGACACGCAGCGTCTGGCAGATCAGGCCAAGTACATCAGCTATGGCCCGGCGCGCGCGTCTTCGGCACCGCTGGTTGGCCAGCACGCGGATCTGGGGATCGACATGGCACCGCACATGCCGACCGATCCCAACAACGCCAAGAACACCTTTCTCTACAACTACGAGTTCTGGGCTGACTATCGCGACGATATCAGCGCCAAGTTCCAGGCATGGCTGGCCAAGTAAGCTGTTGACCTGAGACATTTCCAGAGGCGGTGCGCCGCCTCTGGATCGATACGGACGGACCCGTACACAAGCCCGACTGTTGCCCAGCAAGGAACAAGATCATGAGCGATCAAACGACTTCCGGTCCGGTACTTGCCGCAGACGGCACACCGCTCAAGCGCAGCCTCGCACGCGCGCTGAGACTCCAGAAATTGCGAGCATTGGCGCTGGTCGCTCCGTTGTTGCTCTTTGTCCTCATTACCTTCATCGCGCCGATCGCGGATATGTTGTTCCGCTCGGTCGAAAACCAGATTGTCTCCGAAACACTGCCCCAGACCGTTTCGGCGCTTGCCGACTGGGACCCCGACTCGGGCGAGATTCCCGGCGAGCCTGTATTCAGGGCGCTTGCCGCCGATCTGAAAGTCGCGGTGGAGGCCAAGAGTCATACAAAACTGGGCTCACGTCTGAACTATGAGATGACCGGCGCATCTTCGCTGTTCCGAAAAACCGGCCGCAAGGTCAAGCGGATGGAGATCGAAGGCGAGACGTCCTTGAAGGACGAATTCGTCGCCATTGACAAGGATTGGGGTGAAACTCCGATCTGGAAAACCATCAAGACATATTCACCCAGCTACACGAATGGCTATTTCCTGAATGCCGTTGATATGCAGAAGGGCCCCGATGGCCCCGAGGCACGCCCGGAAAATCAGCAAATCTACATGATCCTGTTCGGCCGCACCTTGTTCATGAGCGTGGTGATCACGATGTCCTGCATCGTGCTCGGGTATCCGGTCGCATGGATTCTGGCCAACCTGCCGACGCGGACATCGAACCTGTTGATGATTCTCGTGCTGCTTCCATTCTGGACATCCCTGCTTGTGCGCACCTCGGCGTGGAAGGTGATGCTGCAACAGCAGGGCGTGATCAACGACACGCTGGTCTGGTTGGGCCTGGTGGCCGACGATGCGCGACTTGTGATGATCAACAACCAGTTCGGCACGATCGTTGCCATGACGCATATCCTGCTGCCGTTCATGATCCTGCCGATGTATTCGGTGATGCAGACGATCCAACCGACCTATCTGCGCGCCGCCAAGTCCATGGGCGCGACCAACTGGACCGCGTTCTGGCGGGTCTATTTCCCGCAATCGGTGCCCGGCATCGGCGCGGGTTCGATCCTCGTCTTCATCCTGTCCATCGGCTATTATATCACGCCCGAGATCGTTGGCGGCAACACCGGTACATTCATCTCGAACCGGATTGCCTATCACATCTCCAGTTCGCTGAACTGGGGCCTTGCTGCGGCGCTCGGTGCGATCCTGCTGGCGGTGGTTCTGCTGCTCTACTACGCCTACGACAAGATCGTCGGCATCGACAACGTCAAGCTGGGAGGCTGAGATCATGGCTGCTCTGACCCCGATTTCGCGCACGCCTGTTTCCTTCTACCTGCCCGTCGTCGCAGCCGCAGGCGCGTTTGCCGGAATGCTCGTCGGAAACGCGAAAGACAGTCTTCTCATCGGCATTCTGGTTGGTGCGGCGATCATGGCGGCAATTGCCTATATCGCGACCCAAGTGCTGAGCAATGAAAAGTTGGTGCGATGGGGGTTGACGACACTGGTGGCCGTCGCGGGCTTTGCCATGAGCGGAATTCCGGGTGCCGTGGTCGGCGGACTATTTGGCTGGTTCTTCGGCTGGTTCACCTTCTGGCTGTACGAAGGGCGCTATCGCGCCAAGGTCGCCCCCTATCTGACTCCGGGGCAGGTGCTTTGGCATTTCACCTTCCGGGTTATCTGCGGCACGATATTCGTGTTTCTGATCACGCCGATCCTCGTGGTGATGCCGCTCAGCTTCAACGCCGAGAACTTCTTTACCTTCACACCCGAGATGCTGCGTTTTGATCCTGCTGGCTATTCGCTCAAGCACTACAAGGATTTCCTGACCAGTTCCGACTGGCAGAATGCGCTGCGCAATTCGCTTATGATCGCGCCGGTTGCGACGATTCTTTCGGTCAGTTTTGGCACGCTCGCGGCCATCGGTCTGAGCCAGCCGCATGTGCCGTTCCGCCGGGCCATAATGGCCATCCTGATCTCACCGATGATTGTTCCGCTCATCATCTCTGCTGCGGGCATGTACTTCTTTTACTCCCGGATCGGCCTCCAGGGCACCTATATCGGCGTGGTTCTCGCGCACGCGGCGCTTGGAATTCCGTTTGTCATTATCACTGTAACGGCCACGCTGGTCGGATTTGACCGGTCACTGACGCGAGCCGCCGCGAATATGGGAGCGAACCCGGTCACAACGTTCTTCCGGGTGCAGATGCCGCTGATTTTGCCCGGTGTCATTTCGGGTGCCCTGTTTGCCTTTATCACGTCGTTCGACGAGGTCGTGGTCGTGCTCTTTGTCGGCTCGGCTGGGCAAAAGACGCTGCCCTGGCAAATGTTCACCGGATTGCGTGAACAGATCAGCCCGACGATTCTCGCGGTTGCGACAATCCTCGTGGTGGTATCCGTCATCCTGCTGACAGTGGTCGAACTGCTGCGCCGCCGCTCTGAACGCCTGCGCGGAATGAGCCCGGGCTAAGGCGAATACCCCGACCGGCTTTTGGCCTGAACTGTTTTGATCAACAGGCAATACCATCAGGCCAGATATGACGGCCCGACAATTCATGGTTCATGGAATCGCCAATCGGCAGTGCGGTCCGACACCCGCGTTGTTTTCAGCGCAATCGATTCAGAAGGGTCATCGACGCGTAGCCATCCGGCGTCAGCCCCGAGGCAACCTGATAGGCCCGAACCGCATCGATCGTCAGCGGGCCAATCCGGCCATCAATGCCTTGGGTGTCAAACCCTTTGGCCGTCAGCCGTTCCTGCATCTCCTTGCGCTCACTCAGGGTCAGCGCACGGTCGTTGCGCGGCCACTGGGCCTTGATCGGCGGGCCGCCGGCAATGCGGTCAGACAGGTGGCCGACCCCGATCACATAGGCATCCGCCGTGTTATAGCGTTCGATCACCGCAAAGTTGTCGAATATCAGAAACGCTGCTCCCTCGCCGCCCGCTGGCAAAAGCACTGCGGCCGGTCCATGATCCGAAACCGCACCATTCACGCCGGTCACACCCAAACGCGCCCAATCCGCAGCGGATTTCCTGATCTTGCGATCCGCAAGCCGGAAATCGAAACCCTCCGGCACCGTGACCTCGACACCCCATGGCTGCCCCTTGGTCCAGCCGAAGTGGGCCAGGTAGGCGGCAGTCGAGGCCAGTGCGTCCGTGGGATCGTCCGACCAGATGTCTCGCTTGCCGTCGCCTGTGAAATCCACCGCATAGTCGAGGTATGATGTCGGCATGAACTGCGTATGCCCCATCGCACCAGCCCAGCTGCCGGTCATGTTGCGGGCCGTGGTATCCCCCGATTGCAGGATCTTCAGGGCCGCGACCAGCTGCTCTTCGAAGAATGCGCTGCGACGCGCGTCATGGGCGAGGGTCGCCAGCGCGCCGATGATATCGGTGCTGCCGCGATAGCTGCCATAGGCACTCTCAAGCCCCCAGACGGCCACCACCACTTCTTTCTCGACGCCATACTGCGCCTCGATTGCCTCCAACGTCACACGATGCTGCTTCAGGGCAGATTTGCCATTGCGCAATCGTGCGTCCGAAACCGCGCTGTCCAGGTATTCCCAGATTGTCTTGGAAAACTCCGACTGGTTGCGGTCGCGACGGATAATATCCGCGTCATAGGTTACACCGTCAAAGGCCGCGTCCAGCACGCCGGGCTTGATCCCTTGCGCCACTGCACGCGCACGGAACCCGTGCAGCCAGGTCCGAAAATCCTCGCTTGATGCGTCTTTCTGCACCGGGCTTTCCTTTACACTGATTGTCTTGGGGCGCGCCGTCGGGCGCAGCGAATAGGTCAGGCTCGCGGTTGCCATCCGCATCACTTCGACCTGTGGCCGCACCTCCGGGCGAACGGACTCGCCCTGTGTTTCTGCCTGAACACCGCCTGTCATAGCCAGGGAAAGAACCCCGGCAATTCTCCAGTTGCACATCGTTGTTATCCCGATTTTCTTGCTCTGCTCTGTGCAGATTATACCGCGAAACCGGACGTCGGAATAGGGGTCAATCCTTTTCCTTGCGGGTTTCAGCCGCCGCAGGGGTCTTGTTCTGCGTCTGGAACTGCGCCAGCGCCGCGCGCAGCATTGGCACCCGTCTGGGGCGAAAGCTCTGATCCGTGACCACGAGATCGCTCATCCGATCCAACCGGAACACCCGAAAGTCCTGCCGCAGGTGACACCAGGCCACCAGCACGGTTGACCGATCCAGATACGATATGCCCAACGGATCGACGCGCCGCCGGGTCTGCGCACCCTGCGCATCCGAATAGGCAAACTCGATCGCCGTTTCATCCCATGTGGCCTGCCGCAATTCCGCGACAGCAATCGTCGGTACTTCCGGGCGGGAAAAGCGGCGCGCAGTGAGGACCGCGTGGGCCAGCCGATGGGATTGTCGCGCGGGCAAACGCGCCTGCAGCTTGTTGAGTGCGGACCGCGCCGCGCCGGCCAAATCCGGATCGCCGATCTGCTCCACCTCGCGCAGGCCCAGCACCAGTGCCTCGAGTTCTTCATTCTCGAAACCAAGCGGCGGCAAGGTCGCGTCTTCGATCAGGGTAAAGCCGAACCCGGCGGCTCCGTCGATCACCGCCCCCAAACCGCGCAATGTGTCGATGTCGCGATGCACGGTTCGCGGCGACACGTCGAGATCCTGAGCCAGCCCCTGCGCCGTATGCGGCGGCGCGGCGCTGCGCAGGCATTGCATCAACTGAAAGAGGCGGGCGGTTCGGGACATGATGCTATTTAGCATAGCCCTGATGCCAGAAACTGTCATCAGCCTTGGATACAGTCAGGACAACATACATCCAAAGGAACATCACATGCTCTTGCTCTACACCTATCCGCGCGGGTTCGGACAATTCAGCCTCAGCCCCTTTTGCGTCAAGGCGGCGGCATTCCTGCAGTTGTCTGGTCTGAACTGGTCGCGCCGCGATTTCGACGATCCCCGCAAGATGCCGCAAGCCAAGCTGCCGGTTCTGCATACCGATGAACGGCTGATCCCGGACAGCAACAACATTCGTCGCTACCTGGAAAATGAAGGGGCCATATTCGACCCCGATCTCTCTGACATGCAGCGTGCACAGTCTCACGCGCTGACCCGGATGGCCGAAGAACATCTCTACTTCAATCTGGTGCTGGACCGATGGGGCAATGATGCCGTCTGGCCGACCATACGCGACCGCTATTTCGCCAATGTCCCTGCCCTCTTGCGCCGGCCCGTTGCCAACGGTCTTCGCCGCAAACTGATGCAGGGCCTCGCAACGCATGGCATTGCCCGGTTTTCCGACAAGGACCGGCTCGCGCGCGTCGAACAGGACCTGCAGGCGATCCAATCCTGTCTCTGGCAAAGCCCGTTCCTGATGGGCAACCGACCAACATCCGCAGACCTCAGCGTTGGTCCTATGCTCGCCGCGATCCGGTCCACACCGGTGCAAACCCCGCTGTCACGGCGGGTTGCGGCGGATGCGCAATTGTCCGACTATATCGCCAGGCTGGAAGACACGGTGCAGCTACCATGACCCGACCCTTTGCAGATACTCAGGTCGAAGGTGTTTTTGACGCGTTCGATGATACCGCGCGGCCCGGTCTAATGGGGCTGCGTGACCTGATCCTTGATACTGCGGCATCCGACAATCGGGTTGGCGAAGTCACCGAGGCGCTCCGTTGGGGGCAGCCTGCCTATCTGACACCGGTAACGAAATCCGGGACGACCCTGCGCATTGCGCCACATAAATCGGCGAGTTTTGCGCTGTATGTGCATTGCCAGACGACCCTGATGTCGGACTATACCGCCGAATTTCCGGGGCGTGACCGGATCGACGGGAAACGCGCGGTGCTGTTTGGTGATCCGTCAGAGATCGACCCCATGCGCCATGGCTGGCTAATCAGCCGGGCTTTGACCTACCACCTCTAGCGCCGCTTGCGCGCCACCTTGCGCTTGACCTTGTCTGACTTGCGCTTGCCACGCACTGCCTTGCGACGCGGGCTGCGACCGGCAGGGCTCTGCCCTTTGGGCAGCGCCTTGTCCTCGACTGTCAGCAGTACCAGTTCCAGCCCACCTGTAACCGGCGTCGCCTGCGCCAGCCGCACGGTGACCCGCTGGCCGATTGCGATGGTAAACCCGGTGTCGGACCCCATCAATGTGCCCGCCTCACGGTCGAACTGAAAGTATTCGCGCCCCAATGACCTCACCGGGATCAACCCGTCTGCACCGGTTTCATCGAGTTTCACAAAAGCTCCGAACCGGGCAATGCCACTGATCCGGCCACTGAATTCATTGCCGATCCGTTCGGACAGGAACGCCGCCAGATAGCGGTCGGTGGTGTCACGTTCGGCCATCATCGAGCGCCGCTCGGTATCGGAAATATGGGTGGCTGTCTGGTCCAGCCGCTCGATCTCTTCGGGCGACAAACCGTCCTTGCCCCAGCCATGCGCCGAAATCAGCGCCCGATGCACGATCAGATCCGCATAGCGGCGGATCGGCGAGGTGAAATGCGCATAATGCTGCAGGGCGAGGCCGAAATGGCCGAAATTCTGTGGCGAATAATAGGCCTGCGTCATCGAACGCAGGGTCGACATGTTGATCAATTCGTCATTGTCGCTGCCTTCGGCAGCGCGCAACAACTGGTTCAGATGCCGGGTCTGCAACACCTGCCCCTTGGCCAGGTTGTACCCTGCCGCCTGCGCCACTTCGCGCAGGGTGTCGAGCTTTTCAGGCGACGGTTCTTCATGCACCCGGAACAACAAGGGCGAGCGTTTTGCGATCAGCGTTTCCGCAGCAGCGACATTCGCCAGCACCATGAATTCCTCGATCAGTCGATGCGCATCCAGCCGCTCGCGAAAGTTGACCGAGGTCACGGTGCCGTCGTCGGCCAGTTCGATCTTTCGTTCCGGCAGATCCAGATCCAGCGGTTGCCGATCTTCGCGGGCCGTCACCAGCGCGCGGTAGGCTGCGTAAAGCGGTTCAATGACAGGCTCCAACAACGGGCCCGTGCGGTCGTTTGGGTCGCCATCCACTGCCGCCTGCACCTCGGCATAGTGCAATGAGGCCGCGGATCGCATCAGCCCCCGCACGAACTTGTGGCCGATCTTCCTGCCGTCCGTGTCGAGTTGCATCCTGACCGCGATACAGGCGCGCGGCACACCCTCGTGCAGGGAACACAGATCGCCGGACAGACGATCCGGCAACATCGGCACGACCCGGTCGGGAAAATAGCTCGAATTGCCACGCTTGCGCGCCTCGTTGTCCAACGCGCTTCCGGGCCGCACATAGGCGGCAACATCGGCAATCGCGACCCAGACCACATGCCCACCGGGGTTCTTGGGATCGTCATCGGCATGCGCATAACAGGCATCGTCATGGTCGCGTGCATCCGCCGGATCGATTGTGATCAACGGCATGTCGCGCAAATCTTGGCGCCCCGAAAGCCCCAGTGGCGTCTTGTCATCCGCCTCGGCGATCACCGCATCGGGGAACGCATCAGGAATCCCATGCTGGTGAATCGCAATCAGTGACACGGCGCGCGGCGATGACGGATCGCCAAGCCTGGCCACGATCCGCGCGCGCGGCAGGCCCACGCGCGATTTCGGCCCCGCCTGTTCCGCCTCGACCAGTTCGCCATCCTTGGCGCCAAACCGGTTCGCTTCGGGAACAGTCCATTCCGTGCCTTGCGCCTTTTCGATCGGGACAATCCGACCGCCTTCCGCACCCTTGCGGAACACGCCCAGAATCCGTTTCGGATTGGTCCCGATCCGCCGGATCAGCCGGGCCTCGTAGTTGTGGTCGCTTTCGGTGACAACGGTCAGCCGCGCCAGGATTCGGTCACCCTCGCCTAGTGCAGGGTCACTTGCCCGCGGTAATACCAGAACGATCGGCTCGATTCCTTCACCGTGCCATTCCAGTGGCCGCGCGAACAGATCGCCATCTGCATCGGGCGCCTTGACCTGCAAGACGCTGACAGGGGGCAAGCGCTCAGGGTCACCATAGGACCGCTTGCGCCGCTCCAGATGCCCTTCGGCCTCCAGCTCTTTCAGGGTCCGTTTCAGATCAATCCGGTCCGCGCCCTTGATCCCAAAGGCCTTGGCAATGTCACGTTTGGAACTCTGGGTCGGGTTGGCAGAAATCCAGTCGAGAATCTCGGCCTTGTTTGGAATGCGCGTCATGGCTTCGCCCTAGCACGACATATCGTTGCAGTCATCGGTAAAAGGCGATGCTAACCGATCCGGCGCAGATCGGCGGCGGTGTCCACGTCGTGCAGGGTCTCAATCTGCGCAACGGTCAGGCTGCCAAGTGTCGCCCGGCTATCGGTCAGCGCGTGCTCGGTGGACCAGCGCACCCCCCTGAACAGCCCTTTTGGTGCCTGCAGCGGATGTTTCAGGCCGACCAGCCAGAAGCCGCCATCAGACGCTGGCCCAAACACCGCATGATGATTGCCAAGAGCCGCGAACGCCGCCGCAATCTGCGGCGTGCCAAGCCCCGGAACATCCGCGCCGATCACGCTAACCGGCCCCGGCGCAGCGGCACGGAGCGCGCGCGTCATTCGTGCGCCAAGGTCTCCATAGCCCTGCGGTATCCGAGGCAGGTCAACCGGCCAGAGCCGGCTCTGCAATCCTTCGCGATCCGGGGTGACGGCGAGCACGACATTCCAGCGCGGATCGCGGATGCGGCGCAGCAGAGACAGGGCCTGCAACCGAAACCACCGGGCCGCCGGGCCCATTCCGATCTCGCACCCCAGCCGCGTCTTGACCCGCCCCGGACGTGGTTCTTTCAGCATGACTACAACGGTTCTGGACATTGCGGGTCAGCTGAAGAAGTCGCGCAAGATCCGGGAGTAGATGCGCTTGAGTTGATGAATCTGGGCCACTTCGACGCGCTCATCCACCTGGTGCATGGTTTGGCCAACAAGGCCAAATTCAACCACCGGACAATGATCCTTGACGAAGCGCGCATCCGAGGTGCCGCCGCTGGTGGACAGCACCGGAACCACACCTGTTTCGGCCTCTACGGCCTTGGATACAAGCTCCGACAGGGGCCCCGGCGGGGTCAGGAAACTCTCGCCGGAAACACTGACTTTCATATCAATCGCGACTCCGAATTCGGCCGCGACATCATCCGCTTTAGAGCGCAGCCATTCGGTCAGGGACGCGCCGCTGTGGCTGTCGTTGAACCGGATATTGACGGTGCTTCGGCACTCTGCCGGGATCACGTTGGTCGCCGGGTTGCCAGTATCGATGGAGACCACGGCAAGCGTCGAAGGGTCAAAATGCTCGGTCCCCTCATCCAGCGCATGACTGGCAAGCCGGTCCATCAGACGCGCCATCGCCGGTAACGGGTTTCTTGCACGATGGGGATAGGCGGAATGGCCCTGGGCCCCGGTCACAGTGAACCACGCGCTCAGCGAGCCGCGCCGGCCAACCTTGATCATTTCGCCCATCTTCTCGGGGCAGGTCGGCTCGCCAACAAGGCAAACGCTCATCGCTTCGCCGGTTCGTTCCATGTGGTCGAGCAACGCGGTGGTGCCATCGACCGCATCTGCCTCCTCGTCACCCGTGATCGCGATGATGATTGCCCCGTCCGGAGGCGCGTCGCGCACGAGGTCGATGGCCGCAGCCGCAAAGGCAGCCACGCCCGATTTCATGTCGGTCGCCCCCCGCCCGTACATCACCCCGTCTTTCACCTCGGCCCCAAATGGCGGCATCGTCCACGCGGATTCGTCGCCCAGCGGCACAACATCCGTGTGCCCGTTGAACCCAAAGCTTCGCGGGTGTCCCTTGTCGCCCCAACGGGCAAACAGATTGCTGATCCCGCCCCGGTCCGCGCGGGTGCAGTGAAACCCCGCAGCGGACAGTTCCTGCTCCAGCAGGACCAACGCGCCACCTTCTTGCGGTGTCACGGACGGACAGCGGATCAGGCGGGCGGTCAGGTCGGCAGCATCGGTTTGCGTCATCGCGAAGGTCCTTGTCCTGTGGTCTGCGAAGTGTGACCACACATGAAACCAAATTCAGCTGAATCCAACCCCTCTGACGGACCTTACCTCCAACCAAGGCCGCAAATCACCGCGCAGACCTTGTTTCAATCCATCGCCGCGCCGATCTATTTGCTATGGGAAATCTCGATACACCTGCTAAAGTCCGCGATGCGCGCTGTTCACAAAGGACATTCCGCCGGGAAGGGTGCGACGTGACAAGGGTTTCGGAGGCTGTGGTGTGACGGTTTTCTTTTTCTTTTCAGCCATCGTACTGGTTTCTGTCATCAGCGCCATTGTCGCTGCCGAGATCGTGGTGCAGCCGTCATTTCTGTCCACTCTGGGCCCGTTTTCCACTGGCCTTCTGGGCCTGACCGTATGTTTCACGCTGGCGGCAACGCTGTTGTTCATCCTGGACCCGGATCCGGTTTCGGGTCTTGATGCGGCCTTGCCCCGGCTGATGCGAACACTTCCGATCACCGGGTTGGCGGCTTTTCTCTGGCTGCCTATGTACCTGTCCCTGTTCAACCGCCTGCGCCGCGCGAGGGTGCGGCAATGAAGCGACTGATCGAACGCGGATTGATGTTCGGAAATCTCATTCACGTGGCTACGCCAGCGCTTGTCGAACGCTATGATCGGGCGTTGGAGCACCTGACCGGAAAACACACGGCCCTGACCGATTTTCACGTCGATATCTCGGGATACTCACCGGAGATCGGCGATGAATTGGGCGATCATCAATATCTCAACCAGAACGGGGTCAACCGCCAGTTCATCCTGCTGACAACCGATCAGAAACGCGCGCCCCTGCTGAATGCAACCTTTTCCACCAGCCATGACATTCTGCGTCGCTTTATTGATACCAACGAGGCGCAGCTCTTTGCGCTGACCGCTGTGGACGCTGTCGCTGGTGAGTTGGTGAACTCGGTCATCCACGCACGTGATCCGCAGGCATTGTTCGATATTCGCACCATCCGGATCGAGGCAGACACCACCGGCGGAACCCTCAAACATGCAGGTGAGCTGACCAGCCTCGTCGACCGGTTTCGGGCCGAAGAGGACGCCTGGTTTGACGATGTTCTGATCGCGCGCATGATCAGCCTTGCGGAAAAATCAGGCGATATCACCCGCAACGCCGTCAAACTGACCGATACCGAGTTTGAACAGAAGAACTTCTGGACCAGCCATTTTGGCGGTCTCTACGTGTTTCAGGACGTCGATCATCCCGCCCTGATCTCGGCCGGGGACAAATCCGTTCTGGGTGAGTTGCCCATAAAATACGTGTTCGATTTCAGCGATCGCAACCGCATCGCCAAGTTTCTCGCTTATAACGATCTGGTCGAACCCATCATCAAGGCACCTGGACTGGATGCCGCCGCAATTCTGCAGCAGAAGATGGATTTCATCGTGATCGACACGGCCAGCGAAGGTGGCATGGACCTGACAGGGCTGACCCGTGCCGACCTGCGCCGGCTGGCGCGGCAGCACCACAGCGTTTTGCCGCAGGAATATGACGGGTTGGCGGCCTTGCTGAACTGGGCCGAAAACGGTGGATCCTGGCCGCGCATAACCTCCGATCACCCGGCCTATTTCTACACCCTGCGGGCTGCGGATACGCCGGACCGTGATCTGGTGAACCGGATGCTGGCAGAGCTGACGCTGCTTGATATTCGCCAGCTGTTCATCTGCAACAAGCCCGTGTTCTATCGCCGCTACCAGAGTTGGCCCGATGCCAAAAAGGACTATGTCGCCGACTTTCTCAGCCGCGAGTACCAAATCGACAAGGCGGGCGCGCGCGCGGCGTTGTTCGGCCACGAACCCGACATGACCGGCACCGTCCCTGCCGACCCGATGCCCGACCTGATTCTAAGGGTCGGCCCCTGGGGCGCGGTGGGACGGATCTGACATGCTGGGACTTCTGCGCCTTGTTCTGATCCTGTTCGTCGTGCAGACGATCGCCTACATCGGGCTGTCGTTCTATTCCCGCAGCCTCCGCCGCCGCAAGCTCGAGTTGCGCTGGTCAGAAAAGGCACTGCCGGTCGATCAGGAAACCTTTGTGCGGCGCGGATTGACGCGTTATGACAACTCGCTCCGGCGAAAGCTGATTCTGGGGGTTTACATCGTGCCCTGGATCGCCATCTCGGTACTGATCTATGTTGTGAATTTCATGTGAGGACCTGACAGATGGCCTATATCAAATGGGCGTTCATCCTGACCTTCTGGCTGCTCCTGGGCGGATTGCTGCACTACACGCTGCCCCAGTATGACATCGTGCGGATCGTCAACACCTATGAAGAACGTCAGGACCTCAATGACTGGACCCGCATCTTCTGGTCCAGCCCCGACGATCAATCCGCCAGTCTGGCCGGTCGCGATGTGCAGTTTATCCAGGGTGTGCGCGAAAACGGCAAACCCATCGTCTATCGCAACGAAGATACCGGCTGGGGCTGGCCGTTCTATTTCAAATTTGACACCGCAAATCTCTATACCGAAGCCAACGATGCAATTTCGACCAAGGGCAACCCCGAATGGGTGTCGATCCTGCACTACGGCTGGCGCAACGAATTCCTGTCGACCTTCCCCAATGCGATTTCCATCAAGCCGGTCGAAGGCCCGGACCACCGAGTCATCAACTGGTTCAATATCGTCTTCCTCACGCTTCTGGCAGCGATCTTCTGGGCGATCTGGGTCCGATGGCGCCGATTCCGCGAGGCACGGATCGACCCGGTGCTCGACGACATCGGTGACAGCATGGATGCAGCAGGTGACAGCATCACCGAGAAACGCGGGCGTTTTCGCCGCTGGCTGAACAGCTGGCGGTCCTGACGAGAGGTTATCGCGGATCCTTGTCTGGCTCTGACCCCCAGAGCTGATTTCCATATTCTTGGGGTCATTTCTTACGACCCAGATGCGCCGATACGTAGATCTGGTGGCCTGCCTACGGAACGTCATCAAGTGGCGGCTGGAAACCCTTGGCTAGGGGCCACATTCCGTCGTCGATCTGTGGCGCGTCAATGCGCGGGAACTGGCGAACTGAACACCCTGGGGTCATTGCCTGCCCTATGGTCGCAGCGTTATCACGGTGCCGTCCTTGACCATCGCGTAGATCTCTTCGATTTCGTCATTCTTGACGGCGATACATCCAGCGGTCCAGTCGCGGCCCTTGGCTTTTTTGGTGTTTGGCTGACCATGAATAAAGATTTCACCACCGGGCCTTCTGCCCGCCGCAATCGCGGTCGCGATATCCTTGGAATTCGGATAGGAGATCCCAACCGACAGATGATACTTGCTGCGGGGGTTGCGCCGGTCGATCAGATAGGTGCCTTCCGGGGTCTTTCCGTCACCTTCGAACTGTTTGTGCCCGGTCGGCGTGAATCCGAGGTCAAAATCGTAGGCTTTCAAAATCTCCTCGTTGTTCAGCAGATACAAACGCCGCTGACCCTTGTTCACGACAACCGATGTCACTTCGGGGCCGTTATACGTCAGAAACTTGGACCTGGTCGAACATCCTGCCACCGCCAGGGACGCCAAGGCCCCGAACCCGAAAATACGCCGCTTCATTTGCTGCTCTCTTTGTTTTCTGCCTCAATCCATCGAATAGCGTTTGTTGCGACAAACGCAAAATCACTTTTATGGGGAATGACCGGATTCTTGAGGTTCTTAGCGTGAAAAGGCGGCCACAAGTTCAATATGCGAAGACCAGCGAAACTGATCAACCACCTGAACCCATGCCAGATGATAGCCGGACGATACAAGAACCCGCGCATCCCGTGCAAAGGTCACCGGGTTGCAGGACACATAGGCAACCCGGTCCAGCCGGGATTCCGCAATCGCTGCAACCTGCGCTTCGGCGCCTGCACGCGGCGGGTCGATGACAGCCGCCTCGAAAGTCTTGAATTCGTCCGGCACTAGCGGCCTGCGAAAAAGATCGCGTGCGGTGCCGGTGATCTTTTTCAGGCCCTGCGCCTGTCGCCAGCCCTGGTCCAGCGCCCGAACCATTTCGGCGTCACCCTCCACCGCGAAGACTTCGGCAGAAGCCGCGAGCGGCAGGCTGAACGTGCCGCATCCGGCAAAGAGATCGACAACCTGCGCAGCATCACCCACGATTTCGCGAACGCCGGCAAGCAATGTCGCTTCACCTTCTGGCGTTGCCTGCAGGAACGCACCGGGTGGCGGCACCACCTGCGCCGCGCCGAATCTCTGAACGGGTTGCTGCCGCATGGCGATAACCTCATCATCCCACGCAAGCCGCGCCAAATCGAACCGTTCCGCAACCTGTGCCAGCGCGATTTCCAGCGGTCCGTCGGTGGGCTTCCCGCCTCTCGCCGCAACATCCAGCCCGTTTTCGGTCACGGTCAGGGTAACTGACAATTCGCCCTTGCGACTGCCACCCACCACCGCAAGCGCCTCGGCAACTGGCAGTCCCTTCAGCAGTTTGGGATCAACCAACTGACAGTCCGGTATCTGGATGATCACATCAGAGCCACGCGCGTGAAAGCCCGCCATGGCCCCTTTTTTCGTCCGCCGAGCCGACACAACCGCACGCCGGCGCGTCCGGGCGGGCGACGTGACGACGCCGCGCATCGGGGCTGCGAGCCCCTGCCCCTCAAGGGCGGCTGCAACGATCTCTTGTTTCCAGGTCGCCGCGAACGCATCTGACGCATGTTGCAACTGGCAACCACCGCAGGTTCTTGCATGTCGGCAAGGCGGCCGCACCCGTTCGGGCGACGGGGTTTCAATCCGAACCTCCGTCAACTGTGTCCCGTTCAGGGTTCCGCTGACTGTTTCACCGGGCAATGTGGCGGGTGCATAGACCGGCCCCGTTGCGACGCCATCGCCCTGATGCCCAAGGCGCAGGATTTCATGTTGTGTGACCATGCCGCCTGATACCCGGCGGAGTGCCTGCACAAAAGCCCTTATTCGGCGGCTTCGGTGTGGATAAACCCGCCGGACTGCCGGTTCCAGAACTGGGCATACAGCCCGCCCCGGGCCAGCAGATCGGCATGAGTGCCGGATTCCACGATGCAACCGGCATCCATGACGATGATGCGGTCCATTTCCGACAGGGTAGACAGCCGGTGTGCGATCGCCAGCACGGTCTTGCCCTCCATCACGCGGTGCAGGGCCTCCTGAATCGACGCCTCGACCTCGGAATCAAGCGCGCTCGTCGCCTCATCCAGGACCAGGATCGGTGCATCCTTGAGGATTGCGCGGGCCAGGGCGATCCGCTGGCGTTGCCCGCCCGAGAGCTTGACCCCACGCTCGCCCAGATGCGCGTCATACCCGCTGCGATTCCGCGAGTCCTGAAGATCGCCGATGAACTCGTCTGCCTCTGCGTGCTCTGCGGCGGCGATGACGTCTGCCTCCGTCGCATCCGGGCGTCCGTACAAGATGTTGTCGCGTGCCGAGCGATTGAACATCGCCGTTTCCTGCGTGACCATGCCAATCTGCCGCCGCAGGCTGTCCTGCGTCACCGCCGCGATGTCCTGATCATCAATCCGGATCGTACCGCCTTCGGCGTCGTAGAGCCGCAGCAAGAGCGATACGAGTGTCGATTTCCCGGCACCTGATGCGCCCACAATCCCCAACTTTTCGCCTGGACGCACCGTCAGGTCGACCCGCTGAATACCACCAATATCCCGCCCATAGGCAAACTCGACCCCGTCAAATACGATTTCACCGCGATCAACGACAAGCTCGTCGGCATTCGGGCCGTCTTCGACCCGGTTGCGGGTGGCCAGCGTTTGCATGCCATTTTCGACCTCACCCACATGCGCATAGATTCCCATCAGCGTGAAGCTGACCCAACCTGTCATCTGTGCGATGCGGATCGAGATCGCACCGGCCGCCACGATATCGCCCGCCGACGCGCCACCCGTGCGCCACAGCATCAAGGTCGCGCCGATCAACATGACCGGCAGAACACCGGCCAATGTCATCAGGAAGAAGCGGAAGCTGGCCGAGAGCCAGCCGAACTCCAACGACCGATCCCGCAGCACCGCCATTGCCCCGCGCGCGGCGTCGTCTTCATGCGCCGCATGCGCAAACAACTTGACCGTCTTGATATTGGTAATCGTATCCACAACCTGCCCAGTAACCATTGCCCGCGCCCCGGCGCGTGCCGCAGAGCGTTCGCGGATGCGCGGTAGATACCAGCGGATCAACAGGAAATAGACCACCAGCCATGCCGCAAACGGCAACATCACACCGGGATGAATAGACCCCAGCAACAACAGAGAGCCAAACATCGACGCCAATGCAAAGACGATTGCGCTGATCACCTCGGACACGATGGACGTCAGCGCATTTGCGGTCTGCATCTGTTTCTGCGCAATGCGCCCGGCGAAATCATCGTCAAAGAACGTCACCGATTGGCCCAGCGTCCAGCGGTTGAGCCGCGACAGGACCAATGGCGTGATATTGGGCATGACGATATAGTTGTTGGCCACCGAGGACAGGCCAAACAGCACGGGGCGGATCAACATGAAAAACCCGACCGCCGCGAGGATCCGCAGCATGTTTGACCCGTCAAACACACCCTCGGGCCCGCCGGACACCGCCGTGTCGATCACAATGCCAAGCATCCAGGCCGTCCCCGCCTCCATCGCACCGGCCAAGCCGGAAAAAGCCGCCGCTACAAATAGCATTGGCCAGGCCCCGGTCAGGCACCAGCGGATGAACGCCCCCAGCATTTGTGGAGGAGGCGTATCAATTCGGCGAAAGGGCTCGATCAGGTTGGCAAGTTTCATTCAGCAGCCTCGGTAGTCAGAAAGCCGCCAGACTGATGCGCCCAGAATCCGGCGTATTGCCCTTGCAGGTCCAGGAGCTCGGAATGGCTGCCTTGTTCGACAATACGGCCCTGATCCATGACAAGAATGCGATCCATCTGTGCAATGGTAGAAAGCCTGTGCGCAATGGCAATCACTGTCTTGCCCTGCATCATGCCATAGAGCGTATCCTGAATCGCTGCCTCGACCTCGGAATCCAGCGCGCTCGTCGCTTCGTCAAGCAACAGGATCGGCGCGTTCTTGAGGATCACCCGCGCCAGCGTCACCCGCTGGCGCTGTCCACCCGACAACTTGACACCTCGCTCACCAACCTGCGCATCATATCCGGTACGTCCCTCCATGTCGGCCAGATCAAGAATGAAGTCGTGCGCTTCGGCCTGTTTCGCGGCCGCGATCATATCCGCCTCGCTCGCATCGGGCCGTCCATACAGGATGTTGTCCCTGACAGAGCGGTGCAACAATGCACTGTCCTGCTGCACCATGCCGATATTGCTGCGCAGACTGTCCTGCGACACCGCCGCAATGTTCTGCCCGTCGATCAGAATCTGCCCCGTCTCGACGTCGTAGAACCGCAACAACAGCTTGACCAAAGTCGATTTGCCCGCACCGGAACGCCCGATCAGACCGACCTTCTCTCCGGGCTGGATGGTCAGGCTGATATTGTCCAGTCCGCCGGTTTCACGCCCGTAATGGTGCGACAGGTCGCGAATCTCGATCTTGCCTTGGCGCAGGTTCAGCGGCCTTGCGTCCTTCGCATCGACCAGGTCGATCGGCTGTGCGATGGTCTGCATCCCTTCGGACACAACGCCCAGCTCGCGGAAAAAGCTGGTCAGGGCCCACATGATCCAGCCGGTCATCGCGTTCAACCGCAGCGTCAGCGCTGTTGCCGCGGCTACGACACCCACGCTCGACTCGCCAACCGCCCAGAGGTAGATCGCCCAGCCGACAACCCCGACAATCAACAAGCCATTCAGCGCCACCAACGTCATGTCCATGATGGTAAATATCCGCATCTCGACCTGAAACGTGCGGCGCGTATTTTCGATCGCTTCCTTGGCATAGGACAGTTCGTGGTCGTGATGGGCGAACATCTTGACCGAATGAATATTGGTATAGCTGTCAACCACACGCCCCGTGACCGTGGACCGTGCATCCGATGCGGCCTGCGACGCCGGGCCGACACGGGTCACTGTCCATCGGATCAGTGCGCCGTAGAGGACAAACCAGATCAGCAACGGAATGATCAACCGGCTGTCCGCCGCCATCAACAGCACCGCCGCACCGATCATGTAGGCGAGCGAAAACGAGATCGCGTCAAAGACCTGGAACACGACCTCACCTGCGGCGGGCGGGGTCTGTACGATGCGACTGGCGATGCGTCCGGCAAAGTCGTTCTCGAACCAGCCGACCGACTGGCGCAGGACATGTTTGTGAGCGCGCCAGCGGATCAGCGTGCCAAAATTCGGCAGGATCGCATTGTTCAGCATCGCGACGTCAAACATATGCAGAATTGGCCGCAAAAAAACGATGCCAACCGCGACCAGCGCCAATTCAAAGCCGTGCTCGGACAGCACCTGCCCCGGTTCTCCGCCCAGCATGTCGACGATCCGGCCCATGTAGTAGATCAGCCAGACTTCCACCGCGGCAACCACGATAGACAACAGCCCTGTCCACCAGAACACCCTCTTGAACGGCTGGGCATAGGCCATCATGAATGGCCATAACCGGGTGGGTGGTCGATCTACTTCCGGGTAGTCGCAATAGGGATCAACGAGATTCTCAAAGTAACGAAACATGGCGGGCGCTCCTGACGAGCCGAATATGAAATGCAGGGGGTGACGTCTCTCAGCCACCAGAACGGGTGGCGTATCAGCGTAAGCTGAACCAAATCCCGTAATACATTTCGTACCCTCCGAATGTTTCAGTTCATTGGATAGGCGATGATCGACAACTTGTCACGCCAAAAGTCAAAGGGTGAGCAGCACATCTCGGTCCAGATCGAAGCCAGAGCCGATCCAGAGCGCCTCCAACCGGGCCAGTTCTGCGCCCAGTTCCGGCCCTTGAAAGCGTGGCATCAGGTCCTTGGCACGCACCGGAAATTGCGCCACGGCCCCCTGAGTGACCTGATCCTCCAACTCCGCGACCCACGGTTGTTCAAGGACCGCACAGCGGATCAGAAGTGCATCCCGCGCGTCACTTGCACCAAGGCGATACCCAAGTTCAGCGGCATCTGTCGTCGCGAACGCCGCATTGCGCAACCGGTCGAGTGACGCCGACCCCGCGCGGCTGAGACGCAACGCATCTGCCGTTTCGGTACCGCCCAGGACCGCCAACCGGCGAATTGCATTGGGGCGCGCACCGGCCAAAGATTCAACATGCGCCAGCGGTGCCAGCGCCCTGTCGTCAGCGCCCGGAACAAACCATGCGAGCGCACCGGTCGTCCGCATTGCCGCGACCGAAGGCGCCGGGTCTGGTGCAGCCAGGAGCTTTTGCATCTCGGACCCAATACGCTCGCGGGACAGGCGGCCAAGACCCTCCAGATTGGCGGCGATCGCAGCCAGCGCATCGGAGTCAAACCCCGCATTCTGATCGCCATACCAGGCGTGAAAACGGAAGTACCGGAGCGAGCGAAGGTAGTCTTCGCGAATTCGCTCTTCTGCATTGCCGATGAACCTGACCCGTCGCGCGCGCAGATCCGGCAGTCCGTGCAACGGGTCAACCACCGTGCCGTCCGAACGCGCATAGATCGCGTTCATCGTGAAATCCCGTCGCGCGGCATCCTCGGCCACATCGGTCGAAAACGCCACGGTTGCACGCCGACCATCAGTCGAGACATCACGGCGAAAGGTCGTCACCTCGTGTGGCAGACCATCCTTCAGCAGCGTTAGGGTGCCATGATCGATACCCGTCGGCACGACCTTGATCCCGGCCGCCTTGGCAAGGGCCATGACCTGATCCGGCGTTGCATCGGTGGCAATGTCGATATCGCTGACATCGACATACAACAGCGTATTGCGAACGCAACCACCGACAAACAGAACCTGCGCGCCATCGCGGCCCAAAGCGTCACAGACGACGCGGGTGGACGCGTTTGAAATCCAGTCGGCAGTGAGTCTCGTCATTTTTGCATCCGGTCGGCCAATGCCCGCAGCATGCGCGCGGTGGCCCCCCAGATGTAATAAGGACCGTAGGGAACCGTAAAGTAATACCTACGCTGCCGACGCCAGCGCCGAGACTCGATCAGGTAGTTTTCCGGTCGCATCAGATGGTCAAGCGGTACGGAAAACACTTCGTCGACTTCGCCGGGTTCGGGCACGATGGGAAAATCCTGCCGCAGTATGGCAATTACCGGCGTCACCCTGAACGACGTGACCGTTTCATGTTCCGGCATATGCCCCAGAACCTCGGCCAGCCCGTCAGGCAGGCCGATTTCCTCGCGCGCCTCGCGCAGAGCGGCGGCGGTCACGTCCGCGTCGCCCTGGTCCTGCTTGCCACCCGGAAACGCGATCTGCCCCGGATGGTGCTTAAGAAACGATGATCGCTTGGTCAGGATCACGCGCGGTTCCGCCTGCGCCAGCGAAATCGCCACCAGCACGCCCGCCGGGCGCAGCTTTCGCCCCGGCGGGAGAACCGTTCCCGGGTTCAGATCAAAATCGGACGAAGCAGGCCCCGATCGTTCCAGCGCGGCCTTCAGCCGAGAAACCGTGTCAGGTGCCATCTGCATCCTTGGCATCAAAGCCGACTGTCGCAGGGTCCAGCTCGTAATGCGCGCTGCAGAACTGGCAATCTGCGGTGACCAGCCCATCTTCCGTGGTCATCGTTTCGATGTCCCGGGCGGAATAAATCGATAGGCTCTGCCGCACCCGGTCCTCTGAACAGGTGCATCCGAACCGGACCGCCTGCGCATCAAAGACCCGGGGCCGTTCCTCGTGAAACAGACGAACCAGCAAGTCGGTGGGCGGCACGACAGGGCCAATCAGTTCCATGTCCTCGACCGTGTTCAAGAGGACATTCACACGGTTCCAGTTTTCACCCTCTTCACCTTCAACGAGATCAGTCGCACTCAATACCTCGCCGCTGCCCTGTTCGCTCGCGACGAAAGGCGAGGCTTTGGGCATATGTTGCAACATGATCCCCCCCGCTCGCCAATGTTCGGCAATGCCGGGTTCGAAGGATTTTCCAAAACTCAGCGAGAAACGAGTCGGCAGTTGCTCCGATTGAGCAAAATATGCTTCTGCACAGGCACTCAGCGACTCGCCGGACAAGGGCGTGATACCCTGATACGGTGCCGCGCCTTTGCCCTGGTCTATCAGGATCGCGAAATAGCCTTCGCCAACTTGCGAAAACGGTGCCTCATTGGTCAACCGATCCGCGTCAAAGCTCGCATAGGCGCGAATACGTGCCGGCTCCCCTTCGGTCGTGGGGGCATAGTAATCAGTCGCGATCATCCGCACCGCACCCTTTGACTGGACCTGCAACGACAGCTTCCAGCGCAGCTTGACCGTCTGGCCGATCAGCGCGGTCAGCAAGGCCATCTCCGCGACCAATGCCTCGACTTCAGGGGGATAATCATGCTGTCCAAGGATGCCGCCCAGAACACCATCCAGCCGGGCGACCCGGCCACGCATGTCCGATGCGTCCAGTTGAAAAGGCAGAACCGTGTCGTCCCACGCGAGTTTTGATCCGATAGTCATGGGGTTTCCTTACGCGCCGCAGATTGGCATACCGGGGCTATATAGGGGCCGCAACCCGCGATGTAAGGGCAAAAGACCGATGATACGACGCTTTGGCGCTCCGCCTGTAAGGGGCGAGACCTATGTGCGCCGGGTCGGGGCCTATGCGCTCCTGCCCAGGGGACGTCACTTGCTTCTGACCTGTCAGTCCGACCCCGACCCCGATCTCCAACTGCCCGGCGGCGGTGTGGATCCCGGCGAATCCCCTGTCGCTGCATTGCATCGTGAAGTATATGAGGAAACCGGATGGCATGTCGCGAACCCGCGGCGCATTGGTGCCTTTCGCCGCTTTGCCTACCTGCCCGAGTACGATCTCTGGGCGGAAAAGATCTGCCTGATCTATGTTGCCAAACCAACGTTGCGGATCGGTCTCCCCACGGAACCCCTGCATCAGGCGATCTGGACCGAGCCTTCTGTCGCGGCCAAACTGCTGGGAAACGCCGGCGACAGGCATTTTGCGGAGATGCTGGCCCGCGCCTTCATAACGCCTTGAATTCAAATAGAGTGGCGGACACATCGTCTTCCATTCCAAATTCCGCAGACATTTTCTGGGTCAATCCCCAGAACAGATCGTCAAGAAATTCCTTTCCCGCGCGCTTGGCCTGGCACCCACCAATCAGGTCCACCAATCCCTGTTCCTCCAACATTTCGCCGCTGGTCAGTCGGCTTTCCGTAAAGCCATCGGAATACAGCAGCAAACGATCGCCCGGCGTCAGTTCGACCTTGAACTGCGAGCATCGAATTTTCGGCAGCAACCCTATCGGCACGCCGCCTTCGCCTACAAACTCCGAACGCCCATCCGCATGCAGAACCAATGGATAGGGATGCCCCGATTGCACCAGCTTCAGAACGCCGGTCTTCAGGTCCGCCACGGCGTAAATCATCGTGAAATATTCTTCGATCCCGGAATCCGCCAGTAGCCGTTCGTTCAGCATCTCGGCAACCGTTGCGGGCTCGCGAAGGGTATAGCTTCCGTTGGCTTGCCGCTCCATGCCAAGGTTCTGATCCGGATAGGCACTGCTCAGCAAACCTCCCAATTTTGCGGTCATCATCGCGGATGTGATGCCGTGACCGGAAACATCAATCGAGTAGAAGGCAACCTCATCATCGTTTGGCGAGAACATGCCCACCAAATCCCCGCCGATATGACCACAGGGCTTCAAAAGCAAGCTGACCTGCGATTCGCCAAAACTACGGGAGAACTCGGGCACGAGGGACTGCTGGATTTTCTTGGCCTGAATCAAATCCTTGTCGATGGTATCATAAGCAACGCGAAGCTGGTCCAGCGTGTCGGATATCAATTTGTTCTTGTCCGACAATTCGCGCTGCATATCAAGAATTCGCCCGCCCGCCGAGATGCGCGCGCGCAACTCGTCGGCATTGACTGGTTTGGTCAGAAAATCGTCCGCCCCGGCATCCAGACCCTGCGCGACCTCGTTCTTTTCGCTCTTGGACGTAAGCAAGATGAAATAGGCATAGTCAGCGCCCGACATGTCCCGAAAGTTCCGGCAGAATTCCAAACCCGACATCCCCGGCATCATCCAATCGCTTAGAACAAGGTCCGGACGAAAATTGCGGCACAGCTCAATCGCCGTATCACCACTTTCGGCTTCGATGACCTCAAATCCCCATTTCTTGAGCGATGATGCGATGATGCGCCGCTGCAGGCGGCTGTCATCGACCAGAAGAACCTGACGAATCGATCTGAAATCGGCCTGGCCCGCGATTTGTATCCGGCTTGCCGGAACGGCAGTAGACATGGTGGATCCGCGCTTTGTTACCTAATCTCGCATCATCTTGCGCGGCACATCTTAATCCCGAATGAAGGCTAAAATTGTCTGTGAAAGACCCATATCCATTAACCCGGCGTTAACGCGGCATGATCGCCTAATATCACCTAAAGGGCATAACGATGGATGAGGCATGATTGACTGGTCTCGGGTAAATGAACTGTGCGATGAAGTTGGGTCCGAAGACTTTGACGAGGTTGTCGAACTCTTTCTGGAAGAAGTCGAAGAGGTCATCGCCAGACTGCGCACGGCACCAGACCCGTTGCAACTTGAACAGGATTTGCATTTCCTCAAAGGCAGCGCATTGAGCCTGGGGTTCACCACGTTTTCCAACCTCTGCCAGGATGGAGAGCGGGTCTCTGCAGATGGTCAGGCAGACTCGGTGAACCTCGCGGAAATCGTCGCCGAATTCGAGCGATCCAAGGCTGCGTTTATTGCCGAGTTACCAGAGCGGGTTGCCGCGTGATGGCAATCAATGCAGGCAAACCGCAAACTGATCCAACGCGCGCAACCGCGAGTCCAACGGGCGAATGTCAGTGTCTTTTTGCATGCATCAGATCAGAAACTGCGCCAAGGTGTCGTCATTCGTGATATCGCGATAGGAGAACCCGGCCTCGTCGAGATGCGCAAATAGCCTGACAAAGCTGTCTGAATGCTTGGTTTCAATCCCGATCAGAACCGAGCCGAAATTCCGTGCCGATTTCTTTAGGTATTCAAAGCGTGCAATGTCATCGTCTGGCCCCAGTATTTCGAGGAAATCGCGCAACGCGCCGGGGCGCTGTGGCAAGCGCAAGATCAGGTATTTCTTGACGCCTGAATACCGAAGCGCGCGTTCTTTCACTTCGGGCAGACGTTCAAAATCGAAATTGCCGCCCGACGTGACACAAACAACCGTCTTGCCGCGAATCTCGGTCTGCACATCGCCAAGCGCTTCAACCGACAGGGCTCCGGCGGGCTCCAGAACGATGCCTTCGACGTTCAGCATTTCGATCATCGTGGCACAGATCCGGTCCTCGTTCAGAACGATCACATCCGACAAGGGAACGTTTTGCAACAATTCAAACGTCTTTTTTCCGATCCGCCCCACCGCCGCGCCGTCCACGAACGTGTCGACATGCGGCAAGGTCACCGGGTGTCCCGCCGCCAACGCGGCCTTCAGGCAGGCGCCGCCTGTCGGCTCAACAAAGATCGCGCGTGCATCCTTGCCAAAATAGGTCGAGACGCCCGATGACATGCCGCCGCCACCCACCGGCAAAAGGATAATGTCTGGTGCCTGTCCCAGTTGATCCGCGATTTCAACGGCAACCGAAGCCTGCCCCTCGATCACATCTGCATCGTCAAACGGCGACAGAAAATAGCCCCCCTCGCGTTCGCACCACTTTTGCGCCTCTGCCAGCGTGACGTCGAAATAATCCCCGACCAGATGAATTTCGACATGGCCGCCCCCAAACATACGGGTCTTTTGAATTTTCTGCTGCGGCGTGGTGACAGGCATGAAAATCACGCCTCTGACACCCATATGCATGCACATGAAGGCCACGCCTTGCGCATGGTTTCCCGCGCTCGCGCACACGAACAGCTTCTGGTCCGGCAATTTGCGCATGGCATTGAACGCTCCGCGCAGCTTGTAGGACCGTACCGGGCTCAGGTCCTCGCGCTTGAGCCAGATATCCGCGCCGAACCGATCCGACAAATGGATGTTTCGTTGCAACGGAGTTTGCGGGAACACCGCGCGCATTGCCATTTCAGCAAGCCGGGCCTTGTCTTGGAAATCACTCATATCTCTCTCTGACCCAGCTTGCCGCCACACGCAACCACAGCTTGCCCCTCTGCAAAAAACCCGGTAACCCGCTGCGGATCCAAGTGAAGAGGAATTCCAAATGTCTGCGCCCAAGAAAGTCGTGCTGGCCTATTCCGGCGGTCTGGATACGTCGATCATTCTGAAATGGCTGCAAACGGAATATGGCTGCGAGGTGGTTACCTTTACCGCCGACCTCGGTCAGGGTGAAGAGCTTGAACCCGCGCGCAGCAAAGCCGAAATGATGGGTGCCAAGGAAATCTATATCGAAGATCTCCGCGAAGAATTCGTGCGCGATTTCGTGTTTCCGATGTTCCGCGCAAATGCCCTTTATGAAGGGCTCTACCTGCTGGGCACCTCCATCGCGCGCCCGCTGATTTCCAAGCGTCTGGTCGAGATTGCCGCCGAAACCGGTGCCGACGCCGTGGCCCATGGGGCAACCGGCAAAGGCAACGATCAGGTTCGATTCGAGCTGGCCGCATATGCCCTGAACCCGGATATCAAGGTCATTGCGCCTTGGCGGGAGTGGGACCTGTCGAGCCGGACCAAGCTGATCGACTTTGCGGAAAAGAACCAGATTCCAATCGCCAAGGACAAACGCGGCGAAGCGCCGTTTTCGGTGGATGCAAATCTGCTGCACACCTCGTCCGAGGGCAAGGTGCTCGAGGATCCGGCCGAAGAGGCTCCCGACTACGTCTACCAGCGTACCGTGCACCCAGAAGATGCGCCGAACGAGCCGGAATTCATCGAAATCGGGTTCGACAAAGGCGACGCAGTCAGCATCAATGGCGAGGCGATGAGCCCCGCCACCGTCCTGACGCGGCTGAATGAGCTTGGCGGCAGGCACGGTATCGGCCGACTGGACCTTGTCGAAGGACGCTTTGTCGGGATGAAATCACGCGGCATCTATGAAACGCCGGGCGGCACCATCCTGATCGAGGCGCATCGCGGCATCGAACAGATCACGCTCGACCGCGGGGCCGCGCATCTCAAGGATCAGATCATGCCGCAATATGCGGAGTTGATCTACAACGGCTTCTGGTTCAGCCCGGAACGTGAGATGTTGCAGGCATTGATCGACAAGAGTCAGGAGCACGTCACCGGCACGGTCCGCCTGAAACTCTACAAGGGCCTCGCGCGTACGGTTGGCCGTTGGTCGGACATGTCGCTCTATTCCGAAGAGCACGTCACCTTCGAGGACGACGCCGGGGCCTATGATCAAAAGGACGCTGCCGGGTTCATCAAGCTCAATGCGCTGCGCCTGCGGCTGATTGCAATGCGGAACCGCCGCCTGACATGACTGATGAAACCGACGCCGAACTTTTTGTCGAAGCACAGGATACAGTGTGGGCGACGGTGATTTCGGAACTGACAGAGGGCAAGAAACAGAGCCACTGGATGTGGTTCGTATTTCCACAATTGGCGTCGCTGGGCCAGTCGCATATGGCCCAGCTATACGGCATTCACAATCTGGCCGAAGCGCGCGCCTATCTGAGTGACCCGGTCTTGCGCGAACGGCTCGTCGAGGTTTGCCGCCTCCTGCTGAGCCATTCGGGCAAGCAAGCGGAAACGATCCTGGGGCCGACGGACGCGCAGAAACTGCGGTCGTCCATGACCTTGTTTTCTGCTGTTCCCGATGCACCCGCCGTGTTCACAGGGGTGCTTGAGACCTTTTACAACGGCGAACGTTGCGCAGTGACCGATAAGGAGCTTCGCGCCTAAAGCGCCACGGTTTTCAATCGGTTATAGTGCTTCATCGCGATGTCATGCACGTCTTGCAGATGTTCCGGCACGTGTGGCAATGGTCCCTCGGCAGCGGCAAACCCGGTGCTTTTCCAGACAGACCCGTACCAGTGCGGAGCCCATGGGCCGTCTTCGGGATGCCCTCCGCGCGGCCAGGACAACATCTTGGGGGTGAACGGAAGGCCGATCGCCTTGCACAGGCGCCGCAGCATCTTGTCGGGATCCTTGCGGATATCCGTGCTGTCGATTACCACCGGGCTGCCCTGCCAGCTGTTCACGTCGTCAAACAGTTCGGCTTGCTGGGCAAACCCAATGTCCTCCAGTGTCGGGTCCTCGCGCTTGGCCGCGTAGCTGGCAATCACCCGCGCGGGGTGGCGGATCAGGAATACGTTGACCATGTCCCGCATCCAGGTCCGCGACACGCCCGGCACCATGTGCTGGGTCATGTGCTTCTGATAATAGTGATCGAACCCACCCGGCACCGCACCGGTAATCTTTGCCACAACTTCGTCGGCATCGGTCGATTGTGCCTTGAGGATCGCGTCGCGCATCGGGTGATCCAACCCGGTTGCCGCAAGGTAGGCGGCATAAAACGGTTCATCCACCACGGCGCAATCACCGCGCGCACCGAACGAGTACATCATCGCCGTCGACAGGTTTCTCGGCCCGGACCACATCGCAATCCGCATCAGGCGCATTCCCTTTCGATTAGGTCCTTGTAGAGCGCGCGAATGCGTTCCGTCATCGGACCAAGCTCACCGCTGCCAATGCGCCGCCCGTCGATTGACCCGACCGGCGTTTGTGCGCCGAACGTGCCGGTCAAAAAGGCCTCATCCGCACCATAGGTATCGACGAGGCTATAGTTGCGCTCGTGCACAGGGATGTCATTTTCGCGGCAAAGGTTGATCACCTTTTGCCGCGTGATCCCGTTCATGCAGTAGTCCCCGGTGCTGGTCCAAACCTCACCCTTGCGCACGACAAAGAAATTGCAGGCGTTGGTGGTGTTCACGAAGCCGTTCACATCCAGCATCAGCGCCTCGTCCGCGCCCGCCTTTTCCGCCGCGATACAGGCGAGGATGCAATTCAGCTTTGAGTGGCTGTTCAGCTTGGGGTCCTGTGTCATCGGCAGCCCCCGCAAATGCGGAACCGTTGCCAGTTGAATTGGCCGGGGCAGTCGGGGCCGCGAATGCTCCATGATGATCACCATGGTTGGTCCCGATTTGCTGAGGGAGGGATGTTGAAACGGCCGCATCTTGACGCCGCGTGTCACCATCAGCCGCGCGTGGGCGTCGGTGTGCATGTCGTTGGCCGCCTGTGTGTCTCGCAGGGCCGCGATCACGCTGGGCCGATCCATGCCGATGTCCAGATCGATCGCCTTGGCCGCTTCGAACAACCGGTCCATATGCTCGTCCAAAAATGCCCATGCCCCGTTGTAGAGACGCAGCCCCTCCCAAACCCCGTCACCCAACATGAAACCACTGTCATAGACGCTGACCATCGCGTCGGCCTTGGGTACGACTCGGCCGTCCACATAAATGCGGATACCTTCGTTTCTGACGTCCTCTTCGGCCTGATGTGTCGACATCTTTTCCGTCATGGCCCTCTCCCCGTCGATTCTCGCGCAGCACGTCCCGGTCACATGCCGTCACCTCGGCGTGACATTTCATGTCATCGTCTTGCCCGGTCTCGGGCGACAAGACAACCTGTGCGTTGATGGAGAGCAAAATGAAAACACTGAACACGTTCAAGCCGATTTTTCTGACAATCCTGATTGCGACCGCATGCTGGATCAAGGCTCACGACGCCAGCGCCGCGGAGGCAGAAACACTGACAGTTGCGGGTGGCTGTTTCTGGTGCGTCGAAGCAGATTTCGAAAAGGTGAACGGCGTCATTGGCGCCGTTTCAGGCTATACGGGTGGAACGACCAAGAACCCGACCTATAAACAGGTGACACGCGGCGGAACTGGCCACTACGAGGCTGTTCAGATCATGTTTGACCCGGATGTGGTCAGCCGGGCGACACTGCTGAAGATGTTCCTGCGATCGGTCGACCCCACTGATTCCGGCGGACAATTCTGCGACCGCGGCAACAGCTACAGAACTGCGATATTCGTCTCCAACCAAAGCGAAAAGGCCCTGGCCAAGAAGGCTGTCGCCAATGCACAGGCCGATTTGGGTCAAACGATCGTGACACCGGTCCTGCCCGCATCGCCCTTCTATCTCGCTGAGGATTATCACCAGGACTACTACAAGGGGCGATCGCTGGTGCTGACCCGGGCCGGGCCCAAGTCACAGGCCACGGCTTACAAATTCTATCGCGATGCCTGTGGCCGCGATGCGCGCGTCAAAGAGCTTTGGGGGAAAGCGATGGGTTGACCCGCGCATTGCACGGGGACGCGGCGCAGCAGGGGCTGATCGCCAATCATGATGAGGCTGTGGGCGGGGCTCCCGACGACTTGCGTCTGAGACTTGCTGTTGATGCGGGTTGACTGGAAAGATCTCAGCCTCCCATCAACATTGTCCACCAGATCTTGCCGCTGGAATCCTGGTACCACGAGAAACCCATGTCTCTGGCACGCCGATCCATGATCACTTCGCGCGTACCGGTTGCATCCATCCATGCAGCCAGGGTTTCCAGTTCGGTTTCGTAGGTCTCAGAAATGTTCTCGCCGAGCATTGCGCCCTGATACCCGGCGCGTTGCGCGCGGTCGATGGGCGATGATCCGTCAGAGCCAAAATGCCAGGGCCGATTCTGTACCGACATGTCGCGCGAATGCGTGGCGGCGGCGGCGTTGAGCTCAGAGTTCAACTGGACCGGCCCGGCACCCGCAGCCGAGCGGAGGGAATTGACCGAATCAAGAACGCGAAACTGGATGTCGGCTTTTTGACTGTTTCGTATCTTGTAGACCTTGGGTAGGGGCTGGCCATCGGCGCCGATGCCACCCGATGTGGGCGCGCCACATGCCGAAAGCACAAACAGGGCGGTCAGCAAGAGAGAAATGATGCGTATCATGGCATATCCCGACGTATGAGTTCCGATAGCAAATACCCCGAAGAGGGGCGATGCGCAAACTGACACTTGCCCACTTGTGGCTCATCGCATCCGATTGATTTGCGACTGCGGCATTCTGGCCATATGATTCGTACGATTCGGTACGCCGACGAAACGCAGGTGATCAAGATGAAACATAAGCCAAATTCGAAACAGACCCGCCGCAGTTTTCTGGCCAGCGGCGTTGCCTTTGCCGGTGCGCCACTTTTTGCTCAGGATGTGTCAGTTGACCCGCTGCGGCCACCGCCGCAACCCGAAGCGCCGGTTCGGCATAACATCTCGAGCTTTCGGTCAATCGACTGGCGGCCGCATTTCAGCTCGCTGCGGAACGGGGCAATTCTTGTCGACACCCGTTCACGGGCGCTGCATTTCTGGTCAGAAGACCAGACGACCTACAAACTCTTCCCGTCCAGCGTTCCGCTGACCGAAGAGATGACACGCCGGGGTCGAACCAGCGTGATCCGCAAAGTTGTCGGCCCAAGCTGGAGCCCGACACCATCGATGCTAAAGCGAAACCCCGAATGGCCGGCCTACATCCCCCCTGGACCGGACAACCCCTTGGGAACGCACGCCTTGTACCTGGGATGGAAGTACTACCGAATCCACGGCACACACGATACGCGCAAAATCGGGCGCCAATCGTCGAACGGATGTATTGGCCTCTATAACAATCACATCGAAGAACTGTTCGGGATGACCAAGGTGGGCACGCAAGTGTTGCTAATTTGACGACATCGGCGTGTTCGTGGTGCGCATGCGTCAAACAACAGTTTGCAATCGCTGCACATTGCTGCATAGAAAAAAACACGAGGTAAGTCATGGTGCGCGGTTCGTTTGACTGAACCGTGCTAACTCTGGAGGTTAATATGAAGAAACTCGTTCTCGCCGCTGCACTGGCTGCTGCTGCTTCGACCGCAACTGCCGGCAACTTGGCAGAGCCCGTCGTGGAAGCGCCGGTTATCGTTGAAGAAACAACCAGCTCTTCCAACGGCATCTGGCTGCCGTTGCTGCTGCTGGTTCTGGTTGGCGCTGCTGTTGCATCAAGCTAATCACTACTACTAAACTGGGAAAAAGGCGGTGGATTTCCATCGCCTTTTTTCATTGACTGAACCGGTCTGAAAGTCAGTCAATCCAGCCGCTGAGGTTTTGCTCGATCACGGTTGCGAGCGCGGCAATGTGGGCATCGTCATCGTTCAGGCAGGGAATGTAGGTAAACGTTTCTCCGCCAGCCTCGATAAAGCTCTCTTTGATCTCTTCATTGATTTCTTCAAGCGTCTCTATGCAATCCGCCGAAAAGGCCGGCGCGCAGATAGCTATGTTCTTCTTTCCACCTTCGGCCAGTCGGGCGACTTCTTCAACGGTATAGGGCTGAAGCCATTCCTCAGGGCCAAAGCGGGACTGGAAGGTGGTCGTGATGTCGTCACCGTCCCATCCCAGCCGCTCTCGCAGCAGCCGCGTGGTCTTCTGGCACTGACAGTGATACGGATCGCCTTCGGTCAGATAGCGTACCGGAACCCCATGATAGGAACAGACCAGAACATCAGGCCGGCGATCCAGATCCGCGTAGGCGCGCTCGACAGACTGGGCAAGGGCGTCGATATAGGTTGGCTGGTCGAAATAGGGGGCGACCGTACGCGCCGCAGGTTGCCACTTTTCCTCCATCAGCGCGCGAAAGAACGCGTCATTGGCCGTCGCCGAGGTGGCACCCGCGTACTGAGGGTAAAGCGGGACGAACAGGATCTTTCTGCACCCTGCCCCAACCATCGCGCGGACCCGTGACTTGGTGGACGGGTTGCCATACCGCATGCAGAAATCAACCATGACCCGGTCACCATAACGGTCAGCCATCGCCTTGGTGATCTTGGCGGTCTGATCCTTGGTGATGGTCATGAGCGGGCTTTCCCCGGCCTCTTCGTTCCAGATCGACTTGTATGCCGCGCCACTTGAAAACGGGCGTTTTGACAGGATGATCAGTTGCAGCAATGGCTGCCACTTCCATGACGGGTAATCGATGACGCGTTTGTCCGAGAGGAACTCGCCAAGATACCGCCGCATGGACCAGTAGTCGTAGTTGTCGGGTGTCCCGAGATTGGCCAGCAACACACCCACTTTCTCGGTGGGCACCTCGGGGTGCTCGGATGGAGCATGCGTGGGGCGCGGCGCGGCGGTGGATGTGTCGAGCATAGGGTATCCTGATCTCAGGGTGTTTCAGTGCAGATAACCGCTTTTACGGGCGGGTCAATCGGACAGTTTGGTTTCCCGGGTCATGAGGGCATCTGCCAGACGGGCCTGTGCCGAACCCGGTCGCAGTGGCTTTGGCTGGCTGTCATCGGGCGACCAGCCCGTCAGGCAAATCATTTCGAACGTTGCGGGCAGGTATCCGCCAGACGTGGCGTATCTCTCGCGATAGAAGGCCTGTGCCATCTCGAACACCGCCCGACGTGTCGGTCGACGCAGGCGTGACGTCAGGGCATTGGTTTCGCCCATGTCTCGCAGATCGTGCATGAGGTGGCCCAAATCGCGATACCTGGCAATCGACGCGTGGCCGTCCGCAACGGGAAGGCTCAGCCCGGCGCGCTGAAGCAACGCTCCGACTTCTCGGATTTCCGCCATTGGTGAAATCCGCGGAGAAAGCCCCCCTGACGCGCGGCTTTCCGCATCGGTCAGCGCGCTGCGCAATTCGTGAAGCGTACGGCCACCAAGCAACACCCCCAGAAACAGGCCGTCGGGAATCAGGGCACGACGGCATTGAATGATCTGTCCAACAGGATCGTTTGACCAATGCAGGCACATTGCATGGACCACCAGATCATATCGTCCCGCCTCCAGATCCAGCGTATCATTGTCCAATTCCAGAGTGGCGTCGGGGAAATGATCCTGCCAGAAATCAGGAAATGCGGTCACGACGGCCAAGGAATTAAAGGTCCTGTTAACCATCGAAAGGCGATCCTTGATCTCGTCCACAGCGAGTTGCTGCAGGAAGAGATCGTCGGCACGGGCGCGGCTGCGGTGGCGCAGCAGGGCATTGCGGTCAAATATCCGGGGTACATGGGTCATGGACGGAAACTAGGCGGATGCTGGCAAGGATTCAAACGGCGGTATCACTTTTATATCCCCCGCGCTGTCTGGGCTGTGGGGACATGGTGGAGAGCGACTTCGGCCTGTGTGGCACCTGCTGGCGCGAAACTGCCTTTGTCGGCGGAACCGTATGCGAGTCCTGCGGCGTTCCATTGCCAGGCACGGGTGACGGGCACCGGCTTGAATGCGATGATTGTATGGCGCACCCGCATCCCTGGTCTCATGGCCGTGCAACGCTTGTTTATGAAGGTCGTGCGCGCCAGATGGTTCTGGCGCTGAAACACGGGGATCGGCCCGAGATCGCCCGTCCCGCGGGCCGCTGGATGGCGCATGCGGCGCGGTCAATCCTGGTGCCGGAAACGGTTGTTGTGCCTGTGCCGTTGCATTGGTCGCGCTTTCTGAAACGGCGTTACAACCAATCGGCCTTGCTGGCGCAGTCACTGGCGCAGGAATTGCGCATCGACGTCTGCCCCGACCTGTTGCGACGCACAAAACGCACCGCAATGCTCGAGGGAAAGACTCCGGAACAGCGGTTTGCCACGTTGGAGGGCGCAATCCAGGTCAATCCAGATCGCAAGGAGAAACTGCAGGGGCGCACAGCGTTGCTGATCGATGATGTCATGACCACGGGCGCGACGTTGAGCGCCTGTACCTTGGCTTGCCGGGCGAATGGGGCGAAAGATGTGCGTGTACTGACACTGGCACGAGTTGCAAAGGATGCTTAGATCACCGACAACATGCTCACGTATCAGAGGTAAGCGAATGCAACCGGTCGAAATCTATACATCGCCACTTTGTGGCTATTGTCACGCAGCCAAGCGCTTGTTGGATCAGAAAGGCGTGGATTTCTCTGAAATCGACGTTCTTGCCAACCCCGAACGCAAGCCGGAGATGATCCAGCGTGCGCAGGGTGGGCGAACCGTTCCGCAGATCTTTGTGGGCGATCTGCATGTTGGTGGTTGTGACGATCTTTTTGCACTTGAGCGGTCGGGCAAACTCGATGGGCTGCTGGCAATCTCATGAAAACCGCACTGGTGCAGCTCAATTCTTCCGACGATCCGGACGACAATCTCGGTCGTATTCAAGGTTTTGTGGTAGAAGCGGCCAGCGCAGGGGCACGTCTTGTCCTGACGCCGGAAGTATCCAATTGTGTATCGACAAGCCGACGTCATCAGAACGATGTCCTCAGGGAAGAGGCCGAGGATGCGACCCTCGCCGCGCTGCGGGCGCGGGCAGCGGAACAGAACATATGGCTCTTGATCGGCTCGCTTGGGCTCAAGACCCAGGATGTGGACGGACGGTTTGCCAACCGGTCCTTTCTGATTGCACCGAATGGAGAGATCCGCGCGCGGTACGACAAGATTCACATGTTCGATGTGCAGGTCACGCCCGAAGAGACCTATCGTGAATCCGATGGCTATCGGCCGGGAAACCGTGCGGTTGTTGCTGATACGCCCTTCGGAAGGATCGGGATGAGTATCTGCTATGATATCCGTTTTCCGCATCTCTATCGGGCCTTGGCGCAGGCGGGCGCACAAATCCTGACGATTCCCGCCGCGTTTTCATATGTCACCGGCGCCGCGCACTGGCATAGCCTGTTGCGCGCTCGTGCAATCGAAACCGGATGTTTCGTTCTCGCTCCTGCACAAACCGGAGAACATGCGAGCAATATCGGAAAGCCCCGGCGGACCTTCGGGCACAGCCTTGCTGTTTCGCCGTGGGGAGAGGTCTTGCTCGACGCGGGTATGGACACGGGGGTGTTCATCTTCGATATGGACCAATCAGCCGTGGCAGAGGCGCGTCGCAAGGTGCCGTCACTCACCCATAGCCGCCCGTTCGAGGGCCCATGACGATGCTGCACTTATGAGCGATGATACCAATGCCCTTGCGGTGACACTTTTCAGCGAGATTCTTGCGGCGGATCAGCTGCTAAGAAACCGGTTGAGCAAGGTATTGCCCAAGGGAATGGAGATCTCGCATTTTTCGGTGCTCAATCATCTTGCGGTCATCGGGAACGAGCGAACCCCTGCGCAGCTGGCCGACACGTTTCACGTAACCCGTGGTGCAATGACAAACACCCTAGGCAAGCTGGAGCTCGCCGGTTATGTGCATATTCGCCCGGATTGGGATGACGCCCGTCGCAAACTTGTCGCGATCAGCCCCGCCGGACGCCAGGCGCGCGAACAAGCAATTTCGGCACTGACACCGGTGATCAATCAGGTGGTGGGCGAGTTGGGGACGGAAAACGTACGTGCTGTTTTACCCGTTTTGCGAGATCTTCGAATGCAGCTTGAAATCAGAGATTGAGTCTGGCGCAAGTTTCTTGACAAATTCGCCTGCTTTACGAACTTTTTGCAACAGTTTTTCTGCGGATGGGAACTAATCAAAAAAAATTGGGTGATTTGCTGCGTAATTATGCATACTGTTAATAACATTGTTTTGGGAGGAACGGTATGCTTCGCACTATTCTCATTGGAACATGTATTTTGATTCAGGGTACCTTTGTTCGCGCCCTGCCGGATGGCCGCATTGCGGTCCGCGTCGGGTCAAACGAATTCATGGGCAAGCCCGTCACTCCGTCCGTCTGATCCGTTCCGGAACATACCGCGTTTGACATGGGTCAGGTGACACAGGAATAACGCGAAACGCTTCTGGACCCAAAAAAGACAAAGGGCACGCCCGGATCAAGCGCGCCCTTCAAAATCACTGTTCAGCTTTATCGGTCAATCCAGTGTCCGCGTCACTTCTTCGCGCTCAAAGATCTCGATCACATCTGCCGGACGGATATCGTCGTAGTTTTCGAACGCCATCCCGCATTCCTGACCCGATTGAACCTCGGCAACTTCGTCCTTGAACCGCTTGAGCGTTTTCAGCGTTCCTTCGTGGATTACCACGTTGTCGCGCAGAAGGCGTACACCAGCGCTGCGGCGGGCGATACCCTCGGTCACCAGGCAACCGGCAACCTTGCCAACGCCTGTCACCTTGAACACTTCCTTGATCTCGGCATAACCGATGAACTTTTCGCGAATTTCAGCGCTCAGAAGTCCGCTCGCGGCGGCTTTGACGTCGTCAACGAGATCATAGATCACCGAATAGTACCGGATCTCGACACTCTTCTGGTTCGCCGTGTTCCGCGCACTCGCATTGGCACGAACGTTGAAGCCCATGATCGGCGCACCGCTTGCCTCGGCCAGGCCGACGTCGGTTTCGGTGATGGCACCAACCCCCGAATGCAGGACGCGCACGCGTACTTCATCGTTGCCGATCTTCTCCATCGCCTGAACGATCGCTTCTGCAGAGCCCTGCACATCGGCCTTGACCAGAATGGGCAACTCGCTGACGTTCTCGTCCGCCTTGGCGTTCGCCATCAACTGTTCGAGCGTCGTGGCGGCGCCGGCAGCGGCACGTTTTTCCTTGGCGAGGTTGGCACGGTAATCCGCGATCTCGCGAGCTTGCGCTTCGGTATCGACAACGTTCAGCACGTCGCCCGCTTCGGGTGTGCCGTTCAGGCCGAGAACCTCGACAGGAACCGACGGGCCGGCGTCATTGACCCGCTCACCCTTGTCGTTCTCCATGGCGCGAACCTTGCCCCATTGTTCACCGACGACAAAGATATCGCCCTGACGCAATGTACCATTCTGCACCAGTACCGTCGCCACCGGGCCACGACCCACATCGAGCTTGGCTTCGATAACGGCACCCTGAGCCGCGCGGTTCGGGTTGGCGTGCAGCTCAAGAATCTCTGCCTGAAGCGCGATTGCTTCGAGCAATTGGTCCAGACCCGTGCCATTGATTGCCGACACTTCGACGTCCTGAACGTCGCCCGACATCTTTTCAACGACAACTTCGTGCTGAAGCAGGTCGGTGCGCACCTTGTCGGGATTGGCATCGGGGCGGTCGATCTTGTTGATTGCCACGATCATCGGAACCTTGGCAGCCTTGGCATGGTTGATCGCCTCGATGGTCTGCGGCATCACCGCATCGTCCGCGGCAACAACCAGAACAACGATATCGGTGACCTGTGCACCACGCGACCGCATCGAGGTAAACGCCGCGTGTCCGGGCGTGTCGAGGAAGGACAACAGCTGTCCGTCTTCGGTTTTGACCTGATAGGCGCCGATATGCTGCGTAATACCGCCGGCTTCACCCGAAACCACTTTCGCCTTTCGAATCGCATCGAGCAGAGAAGTCTTGCCGTGGTCCACATGGCCCATCACGGTAACGACCGGCGGACGCGGCACCAGATCTGCTTCATCATCGTCGATCTGGGCGATGACATCCTCGACGTCAGCGTCAGAGACACGCACCACCTTATGGCCGAATTCCTCGATGATCAGTTCCGCGGTGTCCGCATCGATGGTCTGGTTCTGCGTGACCATCATGCCCATGTTCATCAGCGATTTGACGACCTCACCCACGCGTTCCGCCATGCGGTTCGCCAGTTCGGACACCACGATCGCTTCGGGCAGATTCACGTTGCGCACAACCTTTTCGCGCTCGACGCTGCCGCCCATCGCCTTCTGGCGCGCACGTTCCTGCTTGCGCTTCATCGCGGCCATCGACCGTTGCCGTCCGCCTTCGCCGCCGCGCAACGCCTGGTTTAGCGTCAACTTGCCGGACCGGCGTCCATCATCTTCTCGGCCTTTGCCGCGCGTGTTGCGCTGTTCGCGCTCGCGGTCCGTCTTGCGGGGGGCCGTGGCTGCCGGCTTGTTCGCTGTTCGTGGCGCCGCAGCCGCTTCCGGCTCGGACGCGGCCGGGGCAGCGGCACGCTTCGCAGCTTGCTCCGCTTCCAGACGCTGGCGCTCTTCCTCGGCGACCTTGGCTTTCAGCGCTTCTTCGCGCTCGCGCTCTTCGCGCTCCTTGGCCTCGATTTCGGCACGGCGACGTTCGCGGTCTTCGGCACGTTCGCGTTCTTCTGCCTTCCGGGCCGCCGCTTCTTCGACTTCGCGCGATTTCGCTGCCTGAACTGCCTTCAGACGTCGGTCCATTTCAGCATCGGTAATACCAGCGGGACGCCGTGATGGGTCACCAGCTGGCGTGGACATTGGAGAACCGGACTTGCCTGCACCCGGCTTGGGAACCACAACGCGCTTGCGCTTGGTTTCGACCACAACATTCTTGGTCCGACCGTGACTGAAACTCTGTTTCACGTTCCCCGGACGGGAACCACCACGCAGGCCCAAAGTCTTTTTGCCGTCAGTATCGCTCATAAAGCTCTTTATCCTTCCAGGCGGCCCTTGCCGCCTTCCGTTTTGCGTACACCGCGCAACCGCTGCGCTTCCTCTACAACACGTTGGGCGAGTCCGCCAGAGGCGAGCGCCGCATGTATCACAGTTTCGCGCCCAAAGGCCAATCCTAGCTCATCGGCGGTCAACCAGCCGATGTAGTGGCCAAAATGGGGTGTGCTTAGTTTCGATTTTCCACGTCCTGAACCGTCCACGGCCTGAAGCAGAATCAATGCCTCTTCCTTGGACAGCCAGTCCTTTACTTTTTCGTAACCGGCAACAGCAGCGCCGGATTTGCGGGCCAGGCTGATCAGGTCCACAACCCTGCGCGCCAGTTGCCGTTCCACTTCGTCGGTCAGCCCCTCGGGGATCTGAACCTGTGTCTTCAGACTGCGGGCGAACAGTTTCTTGGCAACTGCCTTGTCCAAGGCCGCACGATCCGCGGAAACATAGACGCCCCGCCCGGGCAACTTGCCCAGAATATCCGGGACCACCTGCCCATCCGGGCCCAGAACAAACCGGATCAACCCGAATTTGGGCTGCACTTCGCCCGTGGCTATGCACTTGCGATCCGGCCCATCCGACCGTTCCTTGACGACGCCACCGCGACTCATGCTGTCCCTACCGGGGCCTGAGATCAGGCCCCGACCTCCGAAGTCTGTTCTTCGCCATCCTGTAGTGCCGCGTCCTCGTCTTCCTCTTTTTCCTCGGTTTCCAGATCGGCAGGGTCAACCCAGCCCAACAGGATACGCGCCGTCATCACGAGGTTCTGCGCCTCTTCCAGCGACATGTCGAATGGCTCCAGGATACCATCATCCTTGACCCGCTCGCCATCGCTCGTGGTCCAGCCACCGGCCAGTTCCCAATCCGCGCAGGTTGCAAAGTCTTCCAGCGTCTTGACGTCGTCCTTGGCAAGAGCCTCGATCATCTGTGGCGTCAGGCCTTCAAAATCAACCAGGCTATCCTCGACACCTAACGCGCGGGCATTGTCGAGCGCCGCTTTGGCCTGTGCTTCGAGGTTTTCGCGGGCACGGGTCTGCAGCTCCTTGGCGGTGTCTCCGTCGACTCCATCAATCACCAGCAGTTCATCGAGCTCGACATAGGCAACCTCTTCGAGATTGGTAAAGCCTTCGGAGACCAGCAACTGGGCAAAGAACTCGTCGAGATCCAGCGCGTCCATGAACAGCTGGGTGCGGACTTCGAACTCTTTCTGGCGACGCGCGCTTTCCTCTTCCTCGGTCATGATGTCGATATCCAGACCGGTCAATTGGCTGGCCAGACGCACGTTCTGACCCCGACGGCCGATGGCCAGGCTCAACTGTTCTTCCGGCACGACAACTTCGATGCGCTCGGCTTCTTCGTCCAGAACCACCTTGGTCACTTCGGCAGGCTGGAGAGCGTTCACAAGGAAGGTCGGCTGATCTTCATTCCATGGAATGATGTCGATCTTTTCGCCCTGAAGCTCGTTCACCACGGCCTGCACCCGGCTGCCGCGCATACCGACACAGGCACCGACGGGGTCGATGCTGTTGTCATAGGAAATTACGGCAATCTTGGCGCGGCTTCCGGGATCACGGGCAACGGCCTTGATCTCGATGATACCGTCGTAGATTTCCGGCACTTCCATCTTGAACAGCGCGGCCATGAATTCCGGCGCGGTACGGCTCAGGAATATCTGCGGGCCGCGGGGCTCGCGGCGCACGTCCTTGATGTAGCACCGGATGCGGTCGTTCGGGCGATAGCTTTCGCGGCCAATCTTTTCGTTGCGGCGCAGGATGGCTTCGCCAGTGCCTACATCAACCACAACGTTGCCGTATTCCTCGCGCTTGACAACACCGTTGATGATGCTGCCGGCACGATCCTTGAATTCTTCGAACTGGCGGTCACGTTCGGCTTCGCGGACACGCTGAAGGATCACCTGCTTTGCGCTCTGCGCTGCGATCCGGCCCATTTCGACCGGCGGAACCTCTTCGACGTACATATCGCCGACCTTGGGCTCTGCGAGGTACTGTTTTGCCTGATCAATGGTGAATTCAGCCTGATAGTTCTCAAGCTCTTCTTCCTCGACCACCGTGCGCACGCGGGTAAACGTCGCCTTGCCGGTTTTGCGGTCGATGGACACACGAATGTCCATTTCCGCGCCATAGCGGCTCTTGGCGGCGCGGGCGAGCGATTCTTCCATCGCTTCGACCACCAGTCCGGGGTCGATCATCTTTTCACGCGCCACGGCCTCGGCCGTTTGCAGCAACTCGAGCTGGTTGGCGGATGTAATGGCCATCAGTTGTCCTCCTGAGCAGACTCTTCGGTCTCAATCTCGTCAAAATGGTCTTCGTTCAGTGCGCCCGCCGCCTTGCGTTGGCGCAGCATTTCCTTGATCAGGTCGTCGGTCAGCACCAGCTTGGCGTCACTCAGCCAATCGAATTGCAGCCCGATGGTGCCCTCCGAAATGTTGATCAATACCTCATCGCCTTCGATGCCAGCCAGTTCACCCTTGAAGCGGCGGCGGCCATCGATCAACTCGGTGGTTTCGATCTTGGCCTCATAGCCTTCGTAGGTGTCAAAATCCTTCAGCCGCGTCAGCGGGCGGTCAATGCCGGGACTCGATACTTCAAGCGCATAGGTATCCAGAATCGGGTCTTCGACATCCAGCGTCGCGCTGACCGCGTTGGAAACCTCGGCGCAATCGTCCACTTCGATCCCGCCGCCCGGACGGTCGACCATGATCTGCAGCGTCGTCTGCTTGCCGCTCATCAGGCGTACGCGCACAAGCTCGAACCCCAGGTCTTCGATAACCGGGGTGATGATTTCGGCCAGTCGCCGGTCAATCGCAGCTTTTGCAATCAGATCGTTCATCGTGTCTTTCTATGCAGGGCGCGGGCACAAAAAAACGGGCCCGCGGCCCGTCAAATTATCCGGTGGAGCCTCGGGTCCAGAGCCCGACGCGCCGCTGTTGAAAAGCCATATACGCCCGGCTTTCCGAATCTGCAACCCCCGACAGGTATCGCGGCAAGACATCGGCTGCCTAAAGGCGTTTCAGGTGAGCCACCACCGCTCGGCCAATCGCCCGTCATCCAGCAGGCCCGCGCCAATCTCGCGCGGTCTTCCGACGCTCTTGCGCATCGCCAGGGCCATGTTATCGGACGATGGATAAAAGACCAGGTCCGCGTATCCACGCAGGGTTTCTCCCCCGGGGACCGCAGCGATATCGACGAACCCGTCGCGCAGGGCCTCGGCGCGAACCGTGGCATCGGGAATGACCACGGCTTCAACCGTATCCACCCACCCGGCGCGCCCGAATTTGTAGTGATCCTGAACCTTTCGCCCCAGATACTGCCGGTCCGGCACCAGGCGCTCGGTCCGGTAGCAGCCGGTTCCGACTTGCCCGGAGCGCGCAATCGCAAGATCGGGGGCAGCAAGGACAAAGGGCAGGTCGGGCCGCGCTTCTGCCAGTTCGATTTGCACCTGCATTTCGCCCGTCGCCTCTATGCGTCTCGCCAGATCAAGTGTCCCGGTCAGGGACTCGACCACATCTGTGGCCCGCATCGTCGTTCCGTCGTGAAACGTGACGCCCTCGCGCAGGTCAATGACCCAGATACGGCCCAGCGCCTCGGCGCGCCATCCGGTCGCAAGCTCACCCTTGAGCCCTCCGTTTGGTGCAATCTCGGTTAGAGTATCGAACGCAGCGCCGTGGGCCAGTCGCGCCAGATTGTCGTCGCTGCGCGGGAGTGCAATTCGCAAGCGCCCACCCTGGCGCGGTGAAGCTTCAAGCGAGACGCCCGTTGCCGCGAGCAGTGCTGCGGCAGCACCGGAGGAGAAAAGGGCGCGGCGATCAAGTCTCGTCATGTCACGCCATTGCCTCGGCTATCCGGTCCATCACCCGCACCAGTTCAGCGCTGATACCCGGTTCTGACAAGGCGTGGCCCGCGTTTCGGATCAGTTTCAATTCTGCCGCCGGCCAGGCCTCGGCCAGGTTCCAAGCGGATGTCGGTGGACAGATCATGTCATATCTCCCCTGCACAATTACACCCGGAATATGGGCGATCCGATCAACCTGGGCAAGGATCTGTCCATCACTTTCGAGGAACCCGTGGTTGATGAAATAGTGGTTTTCGAGCCGCGCAAAGGCACGCGCGTAGTCTCCCGGTCCTTCACCCGACGTACCGTTTGAGTGTATCGAGGCGAGAGAGTTTTCCCATGCCGACCAAGCGCGTCCGTAGCGGATTTCCATCGGCAGTTCGCCGGAGAAGAGGCGCCGGTGATAGGCGCCGATCATGTCGTCGCGTTCGTCTTCGGGGATCAGGGCAGAAAAGCGCGCCCAGGCTTCGGGCCAGAACTTGCCCGCGCCGCCTCCATAGAACCAGTCAAGCTCGGCCTGTGTCATCAGAAAGACGCCGCGCAGGATCAGATGGCGCACCCGATCCGGGTGTGTTTGTGCATAGATCAGCGACAATGTCGCGCCCCAACTGCCACCAAAGACCAGCCACGACTCAATGTCGAGCGTTTGGCGAATCAGTTCCGCGTCGGCCACGAGATGCCAGGTCGTGTTGTTCACGACCGACGCATGGGGTCGCGACCGCCCACATCCCCGCTGATCAAACAAGATAATGCGATAGAAACTCGGGTCGAAATACCGTCTCATGGCCGGGCTGCAGCCGCCTCCGGGCCCGCCATGCATAATGATCACGGGCGTTCCTGCGGGATTGCCACATTGCTCGACATAAATCGTGTGACCATCGCCGGTCTCCAGCATCCGCTGGTCATACGCGTCTATCGGCGGATAGAGATACTGCACTGCGCGCTTTTGGTCCGGGTATTTGTCCATGCATGCCCTATATAATGCGTGGAAGATAAAAGAGCACATGGAGACAGGAATGCAAGCGTCGCCAAATACTGTTGACCCGGCGGAAGTCGCCAAGTTCGAGGCCATGGCGGCCGAATGGTGGGATCCCGCAGGGAAATTCAAGCCGCTTCATATGCTGAATCCCTGCCGGCTTGACTATATCACCGCACAGATCGCCGGGGAGTTCGACCGTGATCTGACCGCTGACAGACCATTTGAAGGGCTTCGCATACTGGATATCGGATGTGGCGGCGGTTTGCTGTCTGAGCCGATGGCCCGCCTTGGCGCGGATGTCGTCGGGGCGGATGCGGCGGAAGGCAACATTCCAGTGGCCCGGGTGCACGCGTCCCAATCGGGGTTGGACATTGATTACCGCCACACCACGGCAGAAGCGCTCGCCGATGCGGGCGAGCAATTTGACGCGGTTCTGAACATGGAAGTGGTCGAGCATGTCGCCGACCCGCTGGCCTATCTGTCGGCCTGCAAGTCGCTGTTGAAACCGGGCGGGCTGCACATCTGCTCGACAATCAACCGGAATTCCAAGTCCTACATGGTGGCGATCGTCGGGGCCGAGGTCGTGATGCGCTGGTTGCCGCGCGGCACCCACGAATGGTCAAAATTCATCACCCCGGACGAGCTGTTTGACTTGCTGCGTCGGGCGGGCCTGACCCCGGTGGATCGCAAGGGTTTTGTCTTCAATCCGGTCACCTGGGGCTGGAGCCTGTCGGCACGCGATCTCAGCGTGAATTACGTAACGGCCAGCACCAGGCCCTGACGGCTGATCACGCCACAAGCTGGCCCTTTTCGCTTCCGGTGATCGTCGCCACTACGATCTGCCCTTCGGACTGTGGCGTGGCAAAGCGGACCTCTGTGAATTGTTCCGTGCGTCCCATTTGGGCGTTTTCCATCAGAACCTGATGTGTCCTGCCGATCTGCGCCGCGAGGTGACGCCTGATCTGACCATCCCCCGCGGCGCGCAGACGCGCGGCACGATCCCGGATGATCTTGCCATTCACCTGGGTCGGAATGCGTGCGGCAGGGGTGCCTTCGCGCCGGGAATAGGGGAACACATGAAGCCACGTCAGGTCACACTCCTGCACCAGCGTCAGCGAGTTCTCGAAATGCGCCTCGGTTTCGGTCGGGAAGCCGGCGATGATATCTGCTCCGAACGTCATGTCGGGGCGCAATGCGCGTGCCTCTTGTGCAAAACGGATAGCGTCATCGCGCAGGTGCCTGCGTTTCATCCGCTTGAGGATCAGGTCGTCACCATGTTGCAGCGACAGGTGCAGGTGCGGCATGAGACGGGTCTCGGTCGCGATGGCAGACATCAGGTTTTCATCTACTTCAATACTGTCGATGGAACTGATCCGCAGCCGGGGCAAGTCCGGCACCAGTTTCAGAATGCGCATCACCAGATCACCCAGCCGCGGTTGTGATGGCAGATCGGCACCCCAACTGGTCAGATCGACACCGGTCAGAACGACCTCGTTGTAACCCCGATCCACCAGCCGCTTGATCTGATCCACAACCACGCCAGCCGGAACGCTGCGCGAATTGCCCCGGCCATATGGGATGATGCAAAACGTACAACGATGATCGCAGCCATTCTGAACCTGCACATAAGCACGCGAGCGGGTCCCAAATCCGTCGATCAGGTGGCCCGCAGTTTCGGTCACTGACATGATATCGTCGACCTGCACGGGTTCGGTGCCAAAATCCCCGGCAAGACCGGCCCAGGTGTCGGCCTGCATCTTTTCGCTGTTGCCGATGACCGCGTCGACCTCGTTCATCTTGGCAAAAGATTCGGGATCAATCTGCGCGGCGCACCCCGTCACGATCACCCGAGCAGTCGGATTTTCACGCCTTAGTTTTCGGATCTCCTGGCGAGCCTTGCGCACTGCCTCTGCGGTCACGGCACAGGTGTTGACGACCACCGCATTGTCGAGCCCCGCTTGCGCGGACAGGTCCTTCATCGCCTCGGTCTCATAGGCGTTCAGACGGCATCCCAATGTGGTAAATTTCGGGCCGTTCATCGGATGCTGTCCAGAAACTCGGTTGTGAGCCTACCCGAAAATACTTGCATGGTCGTCCCGGTCATCCAGACACCATCGTCACGCCAGTCGACCAACAGGCTCCCGCCATCCAGATCAATCCGCACCGACCGGCCTGTCAGACCACGCCGCGCCGCCGCGACCGCCGTTGCGCAAGAGGATGACCCGGACGCAAGCGTCACGCCCACGCCACGTTCCCAAACCCGCATCCGAATGTGATCGGTCCCAATGATCTGGGCAACCTGAACATTGGTACGCTCGGGATAAAGCGGATGATGTTCATAGCGCGCGCCAAATTCGGTCAACGGAATCGCGGCCGCATCGGCTACGAAGAACGTGCAGTGCGGGTTGCCCATTCCGGTTGCAGTCGGCCCTCCCTCGATCGGAAGCTCCAGCGTATCCATCGCTTCGGCCAGCGGTATTTCCTGCCAATCGAGCTGGGGTTGTCCCATGTTGACCGAGGTTTGTCCCGCGCCAAGATCCTGCGCCAGCAACACGCCCCGTTCCGTCGAGAGGCAAAGCCCTGTCTTGCCGGTTTCCTCCATCAGGTAGCGGGCGATACATCGTGTCGCGTTGCCACATGCCGCAGATGTCGATCCATCCGCATTGTAAAATGTCAGGTGCGCATCGCCGTCTCCGTTGCCAATCAGCGCAAGCTGGTCAAATCCCACGCCGAAATGGCGATCGGCAATGGCCTTTGCCAGGCCAGGGGTGATCCGCCAATCCTGCGCACGCGCATCCACAACGACAAAGTCGTTGCCAAGCCCGTGCATTTTCATGAAAGGAAAACCGGTGTCCAGATAGTCGTGCATGGGCCGCATATATCCACCCGATGACAGAGAATCCAGTGCACCGATACGAAACTGCCTATCAGGGCTTGACCGCAGACTGCGGTTTTTCTAGGTAGGCCGCCGTGCCCGAACGCTGGAATCGCAGTTCCGGGCGCAAAATTGCGAAATATGCGGTTGATCCTGTCGGCTGGATTGGCATAGAGAGCATCACGGATCGGGACTCGATCCAAAATAGTGTGGGCCGTTAGCTCAGTTGGTAGAGCAACTGACTTTTAATCAGTGGGTCGCAGGTTCGAATCCTGCACGGCTCACCACTGAAATCAAGCACTTAGGCGATGTGAGATCGCACAGTGCTTGTCTCAAACACCGAATAAGTACAGAAATCAGTGCCTGAAAGGTCGATATTTCGGTCTGTTGTCATTTGGCGTCATCGTCATTGCCCGCTTGCAGGGTCCCTCCATCGTTTCGAAGATCAGGCCCCTATTCCATTCAGCCAAGCTGACCATAGCTGCTCCTCGGAGCACCTGACCCTCTCGCCCTCTGTTCGAAGGTGATCAAGGGCCTTGAGAACTCTTTGTTCCATCGCGTAGGCATCGGTTTCGCTTTCCCACCGTTGCCGATACTCAGCGTTCCAAGCTTCAAGGATTACCTCGGTGGGAATGTGGCAGTTCACCTGCTTGAGCCGTTTGCTGACATCAACTGTGTGCCCAATCTTCCAAATGTCGGATGAACCGAACCGGAAGGCGTACGTGAAGGCCTCCCTCTCCACATCCCGGCTTGCTTCCCTTGTCCATGAACTAGGCTTGGGTCCAGTCGTCGGGCTTCCCGCCACCAATGCCTGATCGAGTAGTTTTGCGTTCGCTAGGGAATCCAATTCAGGCAACGTTGCCGGTGTTGTGTCTAGCTTCAGGACCGCGTCTGCGTCAACTCGAGAAAGAGCAACTGCCTGAGATGTGGCATGATAGGGTACCCAACCCCGCAAGGTTCGGTTTCGCGGCGGTCAGGATCGTGCATATCGGTTCGTTCACTGTGTCACTGAGGGCCTCGCCGCGACTCCCCACCAAGTCGTCCGTCATCGCTGCCATAACCGGCGGTGCGTCAACCCGGAGCATCTGGTCATCGGAACGCGGCAGGATAACTTGCGCGATGAGTGGGACCGGCAAGCGAACGGGGTAGACTTCAACCTGCTCTGACGACCTGTGGCCATGCTCACTTCGCGGCTACAGGGCCACCAACCCGCCTCTCCCGCAACTCGGGAGGGGCACCCCCGAAGCACCCGTCATAGGTGTGTCCGGGTGCCACGGGTGGCGAGACTTCGACTGGGGCATAAACAGGGGCATTTTCGGGACCCTTACGGCACCGGTCGCTTAGTTGAATGACTGAAAGCTCACTGGCTGGGGTGGTAGGAGACCTTGTCGACCGTTGCAGTCCATCGGCTTACCGTCGGCGGGTGACGAACTGGGGCATCCTTGGGGGCAGTTGGGGGCGTTGGGCAGGACGGGCGGGGCGGGTGGCTCCTAAAGAGGGGTGATTGTTGGTGATGCTGAGAAAAAAGAAGTGGGGAATAGTCGCCGCCCAGACACCCAAGAAGGATGCCCAAGCGGGGGGGATCATTTTTGGTCGTCGCTGTCAGATTGGCAGACATACACTGCGCCACCAACGGCGACCACAGATACAGCAGCAGCGGTAAGTGTCGCGGGTGCTGTTAGTATCGCTAAGAGGCTTGTGCCAACTGTGCCAATAGTCCCCGCAATGTAACCAGAACTGCCCGTGAGAATTACTGCTCCGGAACTGTGTCCCACGGCCGCGACGCCGGCCGCGCTTGCTGCAGCAGAGGCGCCGGCAGTTGCTCCTGCCCCCAATCCGACGATTGCCAGTGCTTCTTCCTTGGTTGCATTGACGCGTTCACAGATAGGAACGGAAGGTTCTTTGCACCTCAGATATGCGTCTCTCTCACCTTCAGCATACCCCACATATTCTTCCGCCTCGTCGTCGTACACGAGACAGAACGCAGATCGTTCCGAAGGTGACAACTCCGGCAGCAAAGCAGAAAGAACCGCTTGACCAGGGCAATCTCCGCCGATCAGAGCGTCGCGGAACGTCATGTTGCTGAATAGTTCCTCATCATCAAGATCATAAGTTAGGCGGTAGCTCTTACCGCTAACAAGCGTCGTACAGCGGGCTATCGAGTTGCTGCTAGCAGTTTGGCTGTCTGGAAATACAAAGGAAGCAAGTGGTGCGATGTCGGCTTTCTGAAAATCGACAGAATCTTTGCACCGCCAATAGGTGTCTTTCCGGCCCTGAGCATAACCCAGATAAGTCTTTCGTTCCTTGCTATATACCAAGCAGTAGTTCTCACGTTCATTGGGGAGAAGATCGGGAGCAAGGGAGCGAAGCGTCATCTCGCCCGGGCAAGTAATTGCACCCCACCCGGCGATTAGAATCTCCCGTAGTGAAGAGTTTTGAAAGGTCTCGTCATCATCTGGATTGTAAGATAACTCGAATAGCCTGTCGTCCACAGAAGTGACACATGCGTCAAGATTCGGGCTCCACTCCTCACCGGACACAGTGTTTTCGACTTCACCCGCGCGAACTGCCGTCGCGGTCCCGAACACCAAAGTTGCAACCAGTATTATCTTCATTTTTGGTCCTCAGGTTGATTTAGCATGACACATTGCCCTCTTTTCTTGTTATTGTGGGGGTGCTTCGGCGCGGGACAGCGCAGTTCGGTTACTGTTTCTTCAAGTTGTGGTTGCGATGAGCGTAGGAATTGCGATCCCTTGAAGCGTTCGTTTTAGTCCAATCAAGCACCGTTCTGTTTCCCTAGATACACCTTATATTGTTAACCAATAGTCAGGTAAAAAGGCGCAAATTGGTCGGGAAAACGAGAATATCTAGGCATCGGCAATAGAACTCCGCTGCCCGGACGTCCGCACGCTCTGCAGCGAAGGTCTGCGCGACACGAAACACAATGAAAAAAACAAAGCGGAACACCCCCGGCAAACCCGCTAAGGGTTCACCGAGGGTAGCTTTATGGTGGTCTGCGATGGACGACGTAGTCCGCCAGCCACTGCCAGTAGGCGTCAGCGTTGACGAAGCCCTGTTGACGGGCAGCAAGGTCTTCAGCCCCCTGACGAGACAACCCGCCATCGAACTCAGCGATCGCGGCCCGTTCCTCGAACCAATCGATATCAGGGATCAGCATGGCAGTTGAATCTGATCAACGATCGACCGCTTCTGTTGATCACTGATACCCGCCGAGTATATCCCGTAGGTAATCCCGTTCTCTGACCGGGCGGACTTATGGCCAACCAGAGACGCGGTCCAGTGCTCAGGGACGCCGGTTCGTTCGCACTGGGTGATGAACCACTTCCGTGTTGAGTGAAACACCAACCCCGGTCGCTCAAGTGACAGCCGCGACCGCAACCGAGCAAACCCCTTGGTGACCTCGTTGACCGTCAGATCAGGAAACAGCGGGCCGGACGCAGGTAGCTCAGAGAACAGGTCCGATAGCCGTCGATGAACCGGAACCAGCCGCTCCGCCGCATCGGTCTTTAGTAACCGCAGGTCATTAGGTCGGACATGAACGAAGCAACCAAGATTGCCCTTGGCGACGAGGTCTTCCCGCAGCAAGCCAACCGCCTCTCCGGCTCGCATACCCGTCAGCAAACAAGTCAGAAGCACAGGATGCAACTGGCGATCTCTGGCCCCCAGTAACCGGGCGACCTCCTCGTCAGTCGGGACGGCATACGGCTGAGGCCGGACCTTCTGATCGAACAGCACCGTCTTGAACGGGTTGGTCGGCAGTTGACCCTCGTAGACCACCCAATCGAGAAAATGGTTCACCTGAGACCAGATACGCTTCTGGGTTCTGACCGTGATCCGGGTGGTCTTGGTCGATGAGAAGGCAACCAGTTGGTCCAAGCCAAGACCCCTGGACGCCTCTGACTTTCCGATCACAGGCGACAGTTGGGCGATCAGGCCAAGGAACTCCCGCCCGTCCTCCCGGTTGACCTCCGTGACTGCCCGGTCACCGTAGCGGCTGAGGAACAGTTCGACCGAGTACCGGACGCTCTTGAACCCACCGGGACGTAACTCGCACTGACGCCGCAGCAGGTAGCGACGGCCAACTTCGGCAACCCGAACCGGCGGCTTCGGTGCGACCCGCTCGAAGGGCACATGTTGAGAGTGCTCCAGAGTGGCCCGGAGACGAGCGAGAGCATGACTGGATGCCCCCTCCCATGCAGTTGGCTCAGAGGCCGCCAGAGCGATTGCCTCTGCACCAGAGACGACCTGTTGGACCTGCGCCTCGTACCGGGCGTTGACTGCCGCAGCCCGAACCCGCGCAGTCCTGACATCACTGGTCTTCAGCGACTGTTTCAGGGCGGCGGAGCCGAGGACAGCCGCGATGTCCTTGGGATAGTTGCGGCGAAACAGCCACGTGTTGCCTTTGCGATAGGCGTACTGAATTTGAGCAGACATGCTGTTGTCTCCTTTCTTGATTTGTTGTTTGGAAGGGAGCCGTCAGGCAGGGTCGACGACCCGGAGGATCAACCCGATTGACGGTTCGCCGTAGTGACCCGCCAGTGGTCCGGTAGTCGCAGTCCCGGTGACGCAGTCTTCATGGACCTCATCGACCCGAAAACAATGTTGAGGGACATCGTCAAAGGCCCGGATCACGACGGTGACACCGGGTTGAAGGTCCGGTTCAATCATGGTCGACCCTCCACGCTGACACGACGGCGACGACCACCAGCGCCGAGACGAGGGGGTGAGAGCGGACGACGACCCAGATCACGGTGGTCAGGACGGCCTTGGGAGGTGGGGTCAAAAGAAAACCCCCGGCGATAACGCCGAGGGCTGAAAGATAACGCATTGGTCTAACTCCTGTGTTTTTCTTTATTTAGATACAGGAGGTTCCTCAGTTTCCGGGGGGGCAGTCAGGGTGCTACATGCTCAGAGTCTGAAAGACTTCGGCGTAGTAAGTACAGGTTGTACAAGCCCGACGGGCTTATCATGGTCTATGATGCTTACGACCGCTAGCAGACCAAAGTGGCCACGCAGCCCTTAACCCGAAATTACATCAGCTCACCTTTGCTGCAAAATCGTTGAGTTGGGACGTTGTGGCGTACCCGTGAGAACGTGATGAAGTATCCGTTTGATTGTATCCTGCGGCGGAGAAAGACGGATTTTCGCTTGAACGATTGTGGCGCATTGTTCATGCTGCTTCGGGTGTAAGAGAGGCAGAGCGGTGCATCTGGGTTTTGTCGGCGCGATCATCGCGTCCGTGGTTGCGGTTCTCGGGGTGCTCCAGCCTCCCGGATGGGTTTGGGCGTTGAGCCTGCTGTGGGTTTTCCTGTTTGGTCTGTTGAACTACGACCATCGCCGCGACCGGGTGTCGATCCTGAACGGTTTGAAACGGCGCGACAATGCGCTGGTCTATACCAAGCTGGTCGACGTGATGCTGGGCGGTCTGCGACGAATGCTGTCGCCCAAAGATGCGGAAAACGACCCGAAACCTGTCAAAGGTCGGATTGCGCAGTTTGTTTGGTTATTGAGTCCGCGGGCACGAGACCCGGATGACTTGAAACATCTGCAGGCCAGCACCTTTTCTTGGCCGGTGATGGATGCCGCGCTCAAGATCGCGGCGATCTATCCGTTGCTGCTTCTCCTCTGCCAATGGGGGATTAAAGGGAAGGATACGGGCATTGGCGCAGTCGCGATCCTTGTCGCGGAAGAGCGTGCATGGCTGAGGGCCGCGCTGGTATGCCCTGTTGTCGCGCTGATGGCCACGAGTATTCTGGCGTCAGCCAGTCAGAAGCGTGTCTTTGAAAAGGCTTCTGACTGGCTGTTTTATCTCGCAGTCGCAGGCGCAGTCGCACTCGCACTCGCACTCGCACTCGCAGGCGCATTCGTAATCGCATTCGCAGGCGCAGTCGCAGTCGCAGGCGCAGTCGCAGTCGCAGGCGCACTCGCACTCGCAGGCGCATTCGTAATCGCATTCGCAGGCGCAGTCGCAGTCGCAGTCGCAGTCGCAGGCGCAGTCGCAGGCGCAGTCGCAGGCGCAGGCGCACTCGCAGGCGCACTCGCAGGCGCAGGCGCACTCGCAGTCGCAGTCGCACTCGCAGTCGCAGGCGCACTCGCAGTCGCAGTCGCAGGCGCACTCGCAGTCGCAGTCGGCTATGGCTGCTCCCAAGGAAAAGGCGGGCGGGCCTATTTAGTCTTTGTTGTCGCGGTGTGGGCCAGTCTTGTCGTTGCCTTCGGCCTTTCTGCCAACGCTCTGGAAACAGACCGCCGGGCTTTCGTCTTCGCCCTCGGATTGCTCCCTCTGCTCAACGCGGTATTCGACTATCTCTCCTATGGCATCACGCTGGGACTGATCCGCTATGGACGGGGTCAGCGCAATCTGCTGACCGGGCTGGTCTGGGTCTTTGACGGGGTGGTCGCGGTGCTGTTGTTGATCGGGCTGGGGCTTGTCCTGAGCGGGACCATCGCGCTGATCAACCTTCTGGCCGGGCAGGAATTTGTCGCCTTGCGCTCGATCTTTGACGACCTCAAGACACCAGAGGGGCGCGTGGGCTACACTTGGCTCACACTGACCTTGCTCTCCACGCTGGTGCCCACTTTGGTGCATCTGGTGCTGGTCTTTTTGTCGGCCTTTACCTGGGTGCCGCAGCGTTTCAAGATCTGGATCGCGCGCGGAATTGAAGACCAAGATACCGGCGACCTGGCCACACTGGGCGGTAGCGCGGCCGCCGCCACGCTCGGCGCGCTCTGGGCCGCATTTGTGGCCTGCGGACTATGGCTAATGTGGGTTTTTATAACGGCTTACCTTGAACCTGCCGGGCTAGCGGTTCTGTGGGTGGTGGAGAGCCTCGCGCTCTGGTTGGGCTGGGTGGCGGACCCCGGCGCAGGGGCTGCTATGATACAAGGCATCGACATCTGATCGCCCCCGGCCCATCACCAACAATCACCCCTCTTTAGGAGCCACTCGTCCTGCCCGACGCCCCAAACTGCCCCCAAGGATGCCCCAGTTGGTCACTGGCCGACGGTAAGCCGATGGTCTGTAAGGAACGACAAGGTCTCCTACCACCCCAGCCAGCCGACTTTCAGTGATTCAACTAAGCGACCGGTGCCGTAAGGGGCCCGGGAAATGCCCCTAGAAATGCCCCACACCCGAGGCGGGTGCTTCGGGGGTGCCCCTCCCGAGTTGCGGGAGAGGCGGGTTAGTGACCCTGAAGCCGCGAAGTGAGCATGGCCACAGGTCGCTAGAGCAGGTTGAAGTCTACCCCGTTCGCTTGCCGGTCCCACTCATCGCGCAAGTTATCGGCCCGCGTTCCGATGACCAGATGCTCCGGGTTGACGCACCGCCGGTTATGGCAGCGATGACGGACGACTTGGTGGGGAGTTGCGGCGAGGCCCTCAGTGACACAGTGAACGAACCGATATGCACGATCCTGGCTGCCGCGAAACCGAACCTTGCGGGGTTCAACAGTAGCAGTAACAAGACAGCCATTCCCGTCCCGCTCAGTGTCCGCCAAGACATCATCAACCAAAGCCTGAGCAGCCTCCGCGTGATTGGCGAGGATGTCTTCGTACCATGCCGTCGACGGGTCAACGAAACGGATCAATCTCGGGGCCCTCAATAGTCGCCCTCCAGTATTGCTTGATCCACGGCCTCAGTCTCGTCCGGGGTCAACGCAGTCGTAACGGGCTCAATGATTTCTACGCCACCGGAGTCGTGATTGACCGCAACATCATATCCATCGGGACCATGCACACGGCCACCAGCGACTTGATAGTCACGATGCACCCAGATCGCTCTCGCGTAGTCGACGCCTCCCCACTTTACGGTTTCGGAACGCCACCCCAAGTCAGGCATCATATACTTGATGCGATTGGCGTTCATCTTCAGGTCTTCTGTGAACACCTGCGCCAGTTCGCCCTGACCAATTGCGAAGACACCTTTCTCGGCCAACAGTTCATCAAGCTGCTGCAATTGAACCTCCTTGGATGCACCCATGATCTGCTTCATGACGGGGGTATTAATTGCGGACAGATTCAGCGACCGAGAATTGAAGCTGTTCGACTGCTTGTGCTGCATGAGAGCATTATACAGCCGGGCGATCGCTTGCGGGTCGTCCATGATCGTACAGAACTCTGCAACGGCGTCACCAAAGTCTTCAGCATCTGGCCCGGATGCGTGCCCGGAGTGATCAACCTCTATCACGTAATAGCGCCGCTCGTCCGCCTCGATCCAAAGCGGCAGGTGATTGGTGGTGAACAGGAAACAGCAGAACTGCTTCACCTTCTCCACTTCCCGGCCTTTCACTTCCGACGTCGTCACCTTCTCGGTAATGTAGGTCTTCAGCGTGTTGCCCTGACTGGAGTCCGGCTTCAACTGCAGTTCCTCCGATATGATCAGCTTGCTATCCAGCAAGGGCTTGTTGAAGCGGCCTGTCAGCTTGGAGACGCTGTTCTGCGTTATTGTGTTTTCTGCACCGAATAGCACCTCGGCCAACCGGCACAGTGTGCTCTTGCCGGTTCCCTTCTTGCGAGAGTACAGGAACGGGGCCCAGCCCGGCTTGTCGTTCTCGTTCTGAAGGCACCAAGACAGCCAGTCCTTGAACACGGCGCGATCTATTGCTTGCGGGAATACCCGCTCAATAAAGGCATCAAACCAAGTGCTGTCGGCGTCCCGAAGACCTAACTTGCGATACTCCGGCACCCGCCAAGTGTTGATCGATACCATTTCACCGTCTCGAATGACGCGGGCTTCGCGGCCTGGACAGCAGCGGGTGGTTCCGTCCCAGATAGGAATGGACTGTTCCGGATCGTTATGGGTTTCGATGATGACGCGTTGGAACACCGCTTTCAGAACCTCATTCGTGACCTCCAGTTCAGGAAATTTCCGAGCCATACGCTGAACACAGATCTTTTGCAGGTGCGGTTGAGGCAAGCCCGAGTTTATGCGATCCACGTCAAAAAAGTGGTTCTGGGACCGGACGAACCAAGTGGAGACCTGCTTGGAAAGAAAGGTCGTAAGATCGGTGGAAGTCATATTGCTGACTTCGGTTTTCTGTGTCGGGTTCTCGTGATGGGCAATCGAGCGCCCATTGCGTCGCAAGCCAAGCTTTCTTGGGGCTTTTCTTACTTGTCTTTCCGTTGGTTGGTTTTGCATTTTGGACCTTTGAAATGAAGACAGTCCGCTCGGTTTTGGGGCCTCAACGTCATAATCCTCCAATACTATCGGGAGGTTTGAATTCTCCGTTGGCTGTGGGTTTTGCGGTTGCGAAACCTGCACGTCAGGGATCTGTTCTGTCATATATTCTCTCTACAAGTGAGTTATCGCCCCCCGCGAAACGGGGGTGCTGATTTGGTTTCAAGAAGGGGAGAACACACCAACGCCAAAACGCCCGCAGTTGCGCTGCGAGCAAAAAAAACATGGAATCAGTGTGGGGAAGTGGGTGCGTTGCTCTAGAATCTAATCGTAGAAATCATCGCATCAGTTGTGTTTCGCTTTCATAAACTGCCACTTCGGAAGCCCCTTGTGTCATCGTTTATCCGAAATTGCAACCGCTCCCCACCAAGTCGTCCGTCATCGCTGCCATAACCGGCGGTGCGTCAACCCGGAGCATCTGGTCATCGGAACGCGGGCCGATAACTTGCGCGATGAGTGGGACCGGCAAGCGAACGGGGTAGACTTCAACCTGCTCTAGCGACCTGTGGCCATGCTCACTTCGCGGCTTCAGGGTCACTAACCCGCCTCTCCCGCAACTCGGGAGGGGCACCCCCGAAGCACCCGTCATAGGTGTGTCCGGGTGCCACGGGTGGCGAGACTTCGACTGGGGCATAAACAGGGGCATTTTCGGGACCCTTACGGCACCGGACTCTTGGTTAGTTGACTGAAAGCTCACTGGCTGGGGTGGTAGGATTCGAACCTACGATACACGGTACCAAAAACCGATGCCTTACCGCTTGGCTACACCCCAACAGTGAGCGGCTAATTAAGCCGCCATGGCAGGCGGTGCAAGACCCGATTTGCCAAAATGCGCCCTATTCTTCGGGTGCTTCGTGGGTCAGCAGGTCGTCTCCTTGCTGTGCAAGGCGTTCCTCGGCAACGATTTGCTCGAGTTCGTCGTCTGCAGTGGCCGCGACATCCTGTGGCGGATGGGTGGGCGGAGGGGGAACGACATTGCGTGTTTCATCATTGCGCGAATCGCCGCTGGCTCCGGGCAGGAGCACGCGCAGGCCCGGTTCCGGCATCATTATTCCAGCGGCCTCAAAGGCCAATATGGTGTTGCGGATGGCTTCGCCCCGGGCGAGCACCACAGACGTTTCGTGTTGGGCGATCCACGCGGCCATCTGCAGAGTGATCGTACTGTCACCCACGGCTTCAATCCACACCGATGCAACAGGGCTCTCAAGAACAAATGGCAGCGCCTGCACGGTCTCCAACGCAATTTGACGGGCATGAGCCAAGTCAGTGTCCGGTGCCACCCCCAACTCAAAGAGAAACCGCCGTTCGTCGTTGCGCGTAAAGTTCACAATTCGACTCTTGAACACCGTGGAATTCGGAATTCGGATGTGGTTGCCATCAAAGCTCAGCAAGATCGTGGCGCGGCTAGTGAGGCGGATCACCTTGCCTGTGTCGCCTCCTATCTCAATCGTATCATTCGGGCGAAATGGCTGGCGGATAGACAGAAGAATCGATGCGATAAAATTCTCAACCGTATCGCGTACTGCGAAACCAATGGCGAGGCCGACGATCCCTGCAGCCCCCATGATCGTCGACAAGAGGGCCGTCGCGCCGAGGATATCCAATGCGACAACGATCCCTGCAACGACGAAGACCAGCCGCAGAATCTGCCGATAGATATCGGCGATGAAGGCATTCGGTGCAAGCCGGTCCCAAGGTTGACGCAGACGCGCGATGAATAGGCCAATCAAGACCACCAACCCGAAAGCCGCGACGGCAATTGTCAGCAAGGGAAGGAAGGCGATCGCCTGTTTCATCCGCTCTTGAAAGCGCAGAATTGCAGGATTCAGGCGCTCGACAACATCGGTTGTTTCCGTGACCTCGTTCTCGATTGCCACCACACCTTCGATCCTGTTGATCAGTGCGGTGAGGCGACGCGCCGTGTCGCTGTCGATCGTATGCCCGCGCAGGGTGACGATACCCGAAGTGACGGTCACCGTAACGTCTTCGAAACCATCCAACTCTGATAGAATGTCGCGGATACGATTCGCGATGGCCGCATCCTGTGAGGCGCTGTCTTCAATCTCGATGGTTCCGGTCGGCTGATCAGTCTGTGCCATCGAAGTGGCGGGAAACAGAGTCATGAGACAGAATATCAAAACACGCATAGGCGAGGCTTTCGAATTGAATTTGCAGCAGGGTAATCCAACTGATCAACGCCGCCTGAGCGGTCCAGTTTGAGTGTTAGCGCATGACCGGCAGCTGGTCCATGTGAACGATGGTTTCTGGGGCGGGCGTCCTGCTGCCAAGTGCGAAGTGCGGACGCTGGTGATTGTAGTCTTCGATCCAGTACTCGAGCAAATTCAGATCGGAATAGGCTTCGGTCAATGGATTTGACCGGACCCTGGGTCAGGTCCCACTGACTTATTTCGGCTCTGATTCACGCCTCCCAAAACGGAGCGGTGATATGAACGGTCCTTTCTGGTTGACTGACGAGCAGATAGCCCGTCTTGAGCCCTTCTTGGGGTCTTGAGTCTGCGGGCGAGGTTGTAGGCTGCCTTGAAGTCGGCGACGTGTGTTCGCAACTGGTTGTCGTAGTGAAGGCGTTCGGCAGTCGCCTCGTTGATCGTTCGCTTCAGTCGTTCGACCTGGCCATTGGTCCAGAGGTGGCATAGCTCAAGGTTTCCTTTCCATTCCTGAGAAAGGATCGCACCATCAAACCGAGGGATCATACACCCAGGCATCGTCACCCCGACAGTCGTGTTCTGCGGGCTGCCGCGCAGTTCGTTGGCGGACCCCTTGATCCGCCCAAAGCGATAATAAGGCCAGTCGATCCAATCACGGCGGCATCCGTCGCAAAGTCGAAACGGCGGCTCCAGGCGCTGGTTTCTCGATCCGGATGCCTTGGTTGAGCCACGATTCGGGTAGCGGCGAGCCCTCGGGCAACTACCCGCGTTCTTTGGCTACGGGAAAGAGCCCCGACGGTTCGATGCCACGTTTTTCAGCGCTGGCTTGGACCGCCTTGCGGAGAGCCTTGCTGCGCCCAAGTAAACGCCGGAAACGGTCTTCACCCAACACCAATAGCGTCGTGGGTGCGATGGCCCGGACCTCGACGCGGGGTGACTTTTGCATCAGCACAGCCATCTGTCCGAACATCTCGCCCCGCCCCAAGCGCCAGGTCTGACCAGCGGTCTCCAGTTCGACAGCGCCCGAAGCAATGAAGAACACGCTCTTGGCAGGGGCGTCCTTGCGGAGAACAATTTCACCGACATTGACATATCGGGTCTCGAGCACCCGCCCGAGGCGCTTCAATGCGCGCCCCTCGATATCGGCAAACAATGGAAATTGCCGGACAAGAGCCACCCTTTGAAGCGCGATATCAAGCCGCGGTCTGGTCTCTGCGGCAGCGCGGCGCGCGTTGAGGTCCTGCATCAGTGACATGTAGACCTCCGCGCCGATCAATCCGTCCTCTCGCATCACCGTGTATTCCCGCTCCTCAATCCTCAGCGCCGTGCGCCGGATGAAGCGGCGTTCCAGTTTTTCGGCGTAACCGGGATACTGCAGCCGCAACCCCTCCAGCGCTGTTTCACCGGCCTCGATCCGGCGCGACAGCAGTTCGTGCAACAGCTCTGCCACGCGTCGCCCGTGAATGCGGCGGATACGACCGTCGATGAAGGCGCCGAGATCGCGCAGGATCAGATGTTGCGAAAGCAAGAGTTCGAACCGGTCGGCGGTCATCCGGGCGAGGGGCGCAGACAGCCCAAGCCTGCGGTGCAGAACGACAGCGATGCGGAATGCCCTGCCATAGGCGGTGCTTCGACGTGCCGCGCGCTGGTATCCGCTGCGGCCCTGGGTGCGTGCGCCCTCGATCATTCGGTCGGCATCCGACAACACCCGTTCGGCCATTCGCGCCGAAATCGTCCGTTCCCGGACGCGAAAGAGGATGGTGTCGCGCTCACGACCGGCAAGCGCGATCAGACCCAGCGTGATCCGGTCCCGGTCGAGGATATCCGCGCTTTCCTCTGCCATCTTTACGGCCGTTTCCAGCCGTTCCCCAAAGCTCTTGGCCTCGGATCGCACGGTGTCGTGGTTCAGCTCGTAGTTTTCGGTCGTGCTTGCCACATCTTCGCGCACGGTCTGAAGCGCCACGGCGACGACCTGTCGCGACAGCGCTTCGTCAATCGCCGACAGCCGGTCGAGGCCAAGTCGACCAATGACCCAGCGAAGCGTCGTCCCCTGTGCAAGGAGCGTGAACAGCGTGAAGCCCGTGGCGAGGATGCCGACCACGCGCTGGATACCGTCAGGCACACGGAAACTCTCGGTCACGGCAAGCGCCAGAGCAAGTGTCACCGCCCCCCTTAGCCCGCCCCATAGGATCGCGACACGATACGGCCGATCAACCGGCGGCGACAGTTTGAGTCGCGTCAGAAGCGGCAACAGCCCGAACAGGATCAAAGCCCGCGCGGCGATTGCCGCAATGATGACCACACCGACGAGGAGAAAATCCGCGATCACCACCTCTTCGAGAAGTCGTGGGATCAGCAGCGCGGCGAGGATAAAGATCAACGCACCAGCCCAATGCGCGAGCACATCCCAGAGTTCGCGTAGGTTTGTCCAGGCCTGCGGTGGCAGACGGCCAGGCGCAGTCAGGTTCATCGTCAGCCCGGCGGCGACCACGGCAATCACGCCGGATGCCCCGACGCTCTGCTCTGCCCCGATATAGACGAGATAAGGCAAGGCGACCGAGATGGAGGTCTGCGCCAGCTCATGTCGGCTGAACAGGGCCATGATCCAGACTGCGATCCTCGCCCCGAGCCAACCCGTGAAGGCACCGCCCACGATCAACATCGGAAAGCGGCCCAACGCGTCGCCGAGGCTCGGATCCGGTACGCCCAGCATCACGAATCCCATGAACAGGCCGAACAGCGCGATGGCGGCGGCGTCATTCAACAGGCTCTCGCCCTCAATGATCCGCGCGAGCCGACGCGGTGCGGATATGGAGCGGAAGATCGAGACCACTGCCGAAGGATCGGTCGTTGATACGATGGCGCCGATCAGCAGGCAGGCTGCCAGTGGGAGCGTGCTTGCCCAGGACAGGGCGTATCCGACACTGAGCGTGGCTACCACGACCGCCACCACGGCCAGCACCAGGATCGGAACCCAGTCGTCGAGCATTCGTCGGAGGTTCATGCCCAGCGTCGCCTGAAAGAGCAGCGTCGGCAGAAAGACATAGAGAAAGACATTAGATCGAATAGGAAGTCCGAGAATTGCCTCGGCCACCGGGTTCAGCGCATCGGTCAGATCCGTCCGCAGGAAAAAGATCGCACCCGCGCCAATCAAGACGCCTATCACGGCGAGGATCACGCTATAGGGCAGGCGCAGCCGGGCCGCGAGCGGTTCTGCCGCGCCGATAACGAGGAAAAGCGAAGCGATGATGGTGGTGACCAGAACGATATCCATGTGTTTCAAATATCAGAAGTAACTGGCAGCGCACCCGTCATTTTTGAGGGGCGCGTTCATCTCGGGCCGGTTTGGCAGCAAGCCTTCAGGGAACGACACCACCACCTCCTCGACGCAATTGCTCTGCACGGCAGGGGCGGCAAGGCGTCCGCCAAATTCGAGGCTCGCGGCATGGTATGGCCATCGCCTGCTCTTTGGCCTTCCAAAGGTCCGTGCTTGGGCGAGTGTCAGAGGAAGGCGACACAGAACAGACTTCATCGAGCGTTGGAGGCACTCTCAGCCGATCTTTCCGTCGGCCGTGGCCGTTGACTGCATGGCCTTTCTGGCCAAGCGCAAGAACTCTCTGCGTTCGTCTGGATCAAGACCTGCAAGAATCTCTGCCTGCAAGGATGCTGCGATTGGCAGAATCTGATCATATACAGAGCGCCCCTCGCTCGTGAGTCGGATTTCGCGGGCGCGTCGATCGTGCCTGCTGATCGTTCGTTTGACATAACCCTTTTTCAGCAGCCGCTCGACAACTCCGCCTATCGTGGCTCGATCAAAGGCGATTTTTGCGGCAATGCCGGCCTGATCCAATCCGGGTTGAGCCCGAATGGCGGCAAGGGCGGCAAACTGCACCGGGGTCAGATCAAAGCCGGCCTCTTGAGTGCGTCTGAGGAAGACATGCGTCGAAATCTGGTTGAGGCGACGGATCAAGTGCCCTGCCATTCCCTGCACGTCCACCTGTCCATACCTTCCTTGTTCGTTGTGCCCGTTATCAAAAGACTATGTCTCGCGAAACGATTTGTATACATATCATTTTTCAGGCAATATAGTAAGTATAGATATTACCTTGCCTTGAAGTTGATTATCTAGGGAGCCCCCATGCAGTACTACCTTGACGGATTCAGGCCGGGCGATCCCGATGTCAAATCTGAGGCACACGGTCGGTCGCATGTTCAGGACTCTGATGTCCCAACGAAGGTGGATGTGCTGATCGCAGGGTGCGGGCCGGCGGGGCTTTGTCTCGCGGCGCAGTTGGCGGGTTGTCCGGACATCTCCACGATGATCGTGGAGCAGAAACAGGGCCCGATGGAGAAAGGACAGGCAGACGGCATCAATGTCCGTTCCATGGAGATGTTTCAGGCTTTCGGATTTGCCGACAAGGTGAAGCGGGAAGCCTATTGGGTGAACCAGACCACATTCTGGAAACCTGATCCTCGAAACCCCGACGATATTCATCGTGTCGGAATCGCCCAGGATGTTGCCGACGACCAGTCCGAGATGCCGCACACCATCGTCAATCAGGCAAGGATCCATCAGCTCTTTCTGGACGTGATGAAGAACGCCCCGAACAGACTTGAGCCGCACTACGGGTTTCGCGTCAGCAACCTGTCCATCGACACTTGCACGGACGAGCACCCCGTCACTGTCACGCTTGAACGCGTGCTCGAAGATGGACGTGCCGGAGACATCGTCACGGTTCGGGCCAACTATGTCGTCGGATGCGACGGCGCGCGGAGCAACGTCCGCAAGGCCATCGGAGGCAAGCTGCATGGCGACGCCGCGCATCAGGCCTGGGGCGTCATGGATATTCTCGCCAATTCGGATTTCCCCGATCTGCGGCGCAAATGCCTGATCCAATCCGCGAAAGAGGGCAATGTCCTGATCATCCCGCGTGAGGGCGGCTATCTCTTTCGGATGTACGTGGAACTCGACAAGCTCAATGCGGACGAGCGTGTCTCAAACCGCAACCTGACCGCCGACCACATCATTGCCGCCGCGAACCGGATCATGCGCCCGTATTCGATCGACGTCAAAGAGGTGGTCTGGTGGTCGATATATGAAATCGGCCACCGTTTGACCGACAAGTTCGATGATGTGCCGCAGGGCGAAAACTCGACGCGAAACCCGCGTGTCTTTACCGCCGGCGATGCGTGCCACACCCACAGCCCCAAGGCAGGGCAGGGCATGAACGTGTCGATGGGTGATACGTTCAATCTGGGCTGGAAACTCGCGCATGTCTTGACCGGTCGCTCCGATCCGAGCCTCCTTCACACCTACTCTGAAGAACGTCTGAAAGAAGCAAAGCGACTCGTCGAGACGGACCACAAATGGGCGCGCATAATGAGCGCACCTCCAGGCAAGTCCGAGCTCGACGGTACGGAGATGCCACGATTTCAGAAGCAATTCATCGAGAATCTGGAATTTACGGGCGGGCTTGCTGTCCAATACGAACCCTCTGTACTGATCGCAAATGCCACCCACCAACATCTGGCAAAGGGTTTGAGTATTGGAAAGCGGTTTCATTCAGCGCCAGTTCTGCGGATTGCGGATGCCAAACCGATGCAGTTGGGACATGTGGCAGAAGCTAACGGACGTTGGCGGATCTACGCGTTTGCCGGGCAGGATGACGTGGGTACAACGGGCGGCGCGATCCAAGGGCTATGCGCGCACCTTGAATGCGATCCAGCTTCGGCAATCCGGCGATACACACGTGCAGATGAAGACATCGACAGGTTGATCGACGTTCGCGCCATTTTCCAACAGGATTTCAGAGTGTTGAAGTTCGAAGACATGCCTGCATTGTTGCGACCCGCCAAAGGTCGATTTGGTCTGCGGGACTTTGAAAAGGTGTTCTGCGTGGACCACAAGCTCGGCGCAGATATCTACGATATGCGCGGGATCGATCGGACCCATGGCGGCATGATCATCGTCAGACCGGATCAATATGTGGCCCAAATCTTGCCGCTGGACAATTTTTCGGAGCTTTCCCGGTTTTTCGGCAACGCGTTTGTGCCTCCGGGATAGTGATTTAGGGCCTCATGGCTGTCATCGGACAGAGGTAGATCGATGGGCAGTACCCCCCTTTGAAATCTCAGGAAACGCTACGCGATGCCCTCACACGAGAAAATCCAGCCAAATTGGCATATCCGCCGACGATTGCCTTGCGATCCTCGTAGCTCAGTACCTCGTCGACCGACTTGAATCCCGCAGGCGCAAGCTTCTCTACTTCGTCGATCACACGTTCCGGGCCCCCGACGCGATTGGTGCGCACGACTTCGGCGGTCTTGGGCAGACGATCCTTTTCATATTGCCACAGTGCGGCACGGGGATGTTCTGCCGACTGAAGCGCATCGGCCAGGCTTCGCGCATCGAGGATCGCCTGTGACGCGCCGTTGGAGCCGACAGGGTACATCGGATGTGCCGCATCGCCCAACAGCGTTACCCAGCCAAAGGTCCATCGAGTCAGAGGGTCCCGGTCGGCCATCGGATACTCGAAAATCGAAGGTGACGCCTTGACCAGCCCGCCGATATCCATCCCCGGCACGTGGAATCGCACCGCATGGGGCAGCACCTCGGCCAATGGGGCCTGGCGTGACCAATTGTCGGGAGGTGGGGTCGAAACAGCCGGATCCTTTATCCGCACGTTGACCACCCAGTTCATCAACTGTTTGCCCTTCACCGCCGGAGCAATCGGGTAGAGTACAAACTTGCCGCCCAAACCGCCACCGATGGCCATGCTCTCGCCGTCTTCCCAGACGGGCCACTCGGCGGCGCCCCGCCACATCACGACACCCTGCCATGATGGCGCGCCTTCGTTCGGATAGAAATGGCGACGTCCGGCCGAATGGATTCCGTCTGCACAGATCAACACCTCTGCCCGCTGCGACATGGCCGCATCGCCCTGAACACTGTCGGTGAAATGTGCGGTCACCCCGGCCTCGTCCTGGATGAACCCCGCCAAACGGCGACCCGTGCGGATCGCATCCGGGCCTAGCCGCTCGATCACCGCGTCGTGGATCACCTTTTGCAGCCGCCCGCGATGAATTGAAAACTGGGGCACCTCGTGACCTGCATGGAGGCCGCGCAGTTCGGACCAGACTTCCTGCCCCTGTTTCGTCAGATAAGTCAATTTGCGTGTTCGGACACCCACCTTGTCGAGCGCATCAAGCAGCCCGAGATTGGCCAGTTCCCGGATGGCATGGGGCAGCACGTTGATGCCGACGCCGACCTCGCGCACCTCGCGGGCCGCCTCGTAGAGCTGAACCGGAATGCCCCGCGCCTGCAGCATCAGGGCCGTGGTCAGCCCGCCGATGCCTGCGCCTGCGATGATGACGGTCATGGGCTATTCTACCTCGGGCGGCAGGAAATCGACTTCGTGCTTGGCCGAGATCGCAACCACATCCGCCGGGTTCGGCTCCGGTCCGAGATTGTGCAGGGCCCAGAACAGATCATAGAGCTTTCGCGTCGGCGCAACCCAGAACAGGCATTTGATGGTCTGGTCGGTCTTGTTGAAGATGCCATGCGGGATGCCCTTGGGCAGGCGGATCAGGTCGCTCGGCTCTGCATAAGCTTCCACGCCGTTCAGCAGCACGTCGAACCGCCCTTCGAGCACATAGATAAATTCATCCTGAGTCGGATGGATGTGCGGTGGAACAAAGGTGCCTTTGGGCAGGGTCGCATGCCAGGCCATAGACGCTTCGGATTTCTGCTTGGGCACATAGGTCTGGCCCAGGATGTTCCAGCTGATTTCGTCGATGCCGGTATTGGATTTGGTGACGCCGGGTATCATGATCGATTTTCTCCTTGGACTTCAGACATGCAGGAAACGGTCCTTGACCTCGGGGGTGGCGAGGATTTCCCTGGTTGTGCCCGACCAGACAACGCAGCCCTTTTCGATGACAACGTGATGATCGGCAATTCTTGTCAGGGCATCGACATTCTTGTCGATGACAAGGATTGCCTCCCCTTCGTCCTTGAGCCGCTTTAGACAGGCCCAGATGTCGGCCCGGATCAGCGGTGCCAGCCCTTCGGTCGCTTCGTCGAGCACAACAAGCTGCGGGTTGATCATCAGGGCGCGACCAATGGCGAGCATCTGCTGTTCTCCACCCGACAACTGATCGCCCATGTTGCGGCGACGCTCTTCAAGGCGCGGGAATAGGTCATATATCCGCGCGATCGTCCATTTGCCCGGCCGCGCGGTGGCGCGCAGGTTTTCTTCGACATTCAGGGTGGGAAAGATCTGGCGGCCTTCGGGGACATACCCCAGACCGGCCATCGCAATTCGGTGCGGTTCGACCCCGGTCAGATCCTTGCCGCCGATCATGATGCGTCCGGCCCGGGGTTTGACGAGGCCGAAGATCGACTTGATCGTCGTCGTCTTGCCCATGCCGTTGCGCCCCAAAAGCGTCACGACCTCGCCGGCTTGCACATGCAGGTCGATACCGAACAGGATCTGGCTCTCTCCGTAACCCGCCTCGAGTCCGCTGACGTCCAGCATCAGGCAACCTCTCCGACTTCGTCGCCGAGGTACGCCGTCCGCACTTCGGGGTCCGAGCGGACCGCCTCGGGACTGCCAGTTGCGATGATCCGGCCGTAGACCAGAACCGAAACCTGGTCGGCGAGCGCAAACACTGCATCCATGTCATGCTCGATCAGAACGATGGTGAACTTACCCTTGAGCTTTTGCAGGTTCGCGACAAAGGTGTCGGCATCTTCGCCACCGACCCCGGCCAGAGGCTCGTCCAGCAATAGAATCTTGGGTTCGGTGGCCAGCGCGATGGCCAGCTCCAGCCGTCGATGCTCTCCGTGGCTCAGCGATTTGGCCCGGATTTCGGCGCGATGATCCAGCCCCGCCTCGCGCAACGCCGCAAGCGCCGCCTCATTCAATGCAGTCTCATTCGCGACGGTCCGGAAGAACCGGAACGATGATCCATGCCGCGCCTGAACGGCCAGCGCCACGTTCTCCAGCGTGGTGAAACCGGGCAGGACCGATGTGATCTGAAACGACCGCGCCAAACCCAGTTTCACCCGGTCCGGCATCGACAGCCGGGTCACGTCGCGCCCTCCGATCGCCACCGCCCCGCTGTCGGATCGGAGTTGCCCGGAAAGCTGTGAAATCAGCGTGGTCTTGCCCGCACCGTTGGGACCGATAATGGCATGAATTTCACCCGATGCGAAATCGAGCGAGACATCATCCGTGACCTTCAGCGCCCCGAAAGACTTGGTCAGGTTGCGGACAGTGAGAGAGGTCATTCCTGCTTCCTCGCGATGCCGAGCTGTTGCAGAAGGCCGGTGATCCCGCGGGGTGAAAACAGGACCATCAGCACTAGGAAAATTCCAAAGAACAGTTTCCAGTGTTTGGACAAGGCCCCGAGCCATTCCTCGAGCATCAGAGCAGCGACGGCCCCGGCGATTGGGCCGGCCAGCGTTCCGACTCCGCCCAGGACGACCATCACGATCAACTCACCCGAGCGGTGCCAGGACATAAAGGCGGGCGACACGAATTGCGCCTGGTTTGCCAGGATCACCCCGGCAACAGAAGTGATGCAGCCCGAGATGATGAAGGCCGTCAGTTGATAGCGAAAAGGCGAATAGCCGATGGCCTCCATCCGCGTGGAGTTTTCGCGAATGCCGCTCAACACCCGACCAAAGCGCGATCCGACAACGCGGTGGCAGAAGAAGAACAGCGCGATCAGCAGCGCAAGCGTGACATAATATTGTCCGAAATCCGATTTCAGCAGATCCATACCAAAAACAGTCGACCGCTGCGCAAGCCCCACCCCGTCATCGCCCCCATACGCCGAAAGCGAGATGAAGAAGAAAAAGGCCATCTGCCCGAAGGCAAGGGTAATCATGATAAAATAGACACCTTTTGTGCGCAGTGAAATCGCACCCGTGATAAAGGCAAAAACCGCCGAGATGCCGGCCGCAAACAGAATCTGCAGCATCAGATCGTTCACCCCGTGGCGCGACAGGATCGCAACCGCATAGGCCCCGAACCCCAGATAGGCGGCATGGCCGAAACTGACCATGGCACCGTACCCAAGGATCAGATCCAGTGCCATGGCGGCAATGGCATAGGCAAGGATGCGGGTGCCGATCAGCACATAGAACGGATCATTCAGGGCGGATGCCAGTGGCGGCATCAGCGCAAAGACGGCAAACAGGACCAGCGCGGCCTTCAGGCGGCCTGCCAGCGGACGGCGCACGGGTGTGATGGCGGCAGTCGCGTCGGTCATGCGGGTCTCCCGAACAACCCGGCGGGTTTGGCAAAGAGGATCACCGCCATCAGGATGTAGACCAGCATCGGTGCCAGCACGCGCCCCATCTGGCCCGCGGCGGCCGGGTCGAGCACCTCGCGCAACAGGATCGGCCCGAAGACACCGCCAAGGGTATCGACGACGGCGACCAGAAGGGCACCCAGAAACGCCCCCTTGATCGAACCGATGCCGCCGATTACCACGACAACAAACGTCAGGATCAGCACGCTTTCCCCCATGCCGGTATCGACCGACAGGATCGGCGCGACCAAGGCTCCGGCCAGACAGGCCAGCACCGCACCCAGAGTGAAGACAATGGCAAACAGCCGGTTGATATCGACCCCCAATGCCGAAACGATAGACCGGTTTGTCGCTCCCGCCCGCAGCAACATGCCGACGCGCGTGTAGTTGACCATAACGAAGAGTCCCGCCGCCACGGCGAGGCCCGCCACGATGATTGCAATACGATATACAGGGTATTTCAGCGGCCCCATCAGCGGCACCGACCCGGACAGGATATCTGGCATCGGCACGGATAGCGGTGAAGCGCCCCAGATCATCTTGACCGCCTCGTTGGCGATCATCACCAGCCCGAAAGTGGCCAGCACCTGATCCAGATGGGACCGGGCGTATAATCGCCGTATCACCACGAATTCCACCACCAGCCCGACAATGACGGCGGCCGGAAGCATCAACAGCAGCCCCCACCAAAAGCTTCCGGTTGCGGCCGCAAATGTTGCGATCAGATAGGCACCCACCATGTACAGGACACCGTGGGCCAGGTTGATCACGTCCATGATCCCGAACACCAGCGTCAGACCCGCCGCGATCAGAAAAAGCAGAACGCCGAGCTGCAATCCGTTCAAGAGTTGCAGCACAAACAGGTTCATCATGTTCGTGACCCTCCTGGCCCGTCAGCAGATCACATCTTGCACTGGGCTGCGTAGTTATCGACGTAGTCGTCAAAGATCTTCTCCTTGACCGAGGTGCCGTACATGCCGTCCTCCCGTTTTACCGCCTCGACCAGATAAAAATCCTGAACGGGGAAGTTGTTGGTGCCAAAGCTGAAGTCGCCGCGCGGGCTGTCGAAATCGGCCTCATGGATCGCCGCGCGCAGGGCGTCGCGGTCGGTCAGGTCACCGCCCAGTTTCTTCACGGCGCTGTCAATAAGCTGTGCCGCGTCATAGGCCTGCATCGCATAGGTGCCGGGGACGGCATTGTACTTGGCGATATAGCCGTCGACAAAGGCCTTGTTTGCCTCGGTTTCCAGGTCGGGAGCCCAGTTTGCGCCGCCCAGCATGCCAACCGCCGCGTCCTGGGTCGCCGGCAAGGTGGTTTCGTCGACGGTAAAGGCCGACAGGAACGGAATGCTGGTGAGGCCTGCCTGGCTGTACTGTTTGACGAGGTTCACGCCCATGCCACCCGGCATGAAGGTAAAGACCGCATCAGGCTGGAACGCCGCAATCTGCGCCAGTTCGGACGAGAAGTCGAGCTGTCCCAGTTCGGTAAACACCTCGCCGGCAGTGGCACCGGTGTAGGAATGCTTGAAGCCCGCCAGACTGTCCTGGCCCGCCTGATAGTTCGGGGCCATCAGAAAGACATTCTGATATCCTTGGCTCTCGGCATAGGCCCCCATCACCTCGTGGTTCTGGTCGTTCTGATAGGACGTCGTGTAGAAATTCGGGTTGCACGCCTCACCCGCAAGGGTCGAGGTGCCCGCATTGGTCGAAATCAGGATCGTTCCCGTCGATGTGACCGGCTGTACAATCGCCATCAGGATATTGGAAAAGATCGGCCCAACGACGAAGTCAACACCGTCACGCTGCACCAGTTCGCGCGCCTTGTCGGCGGCCAGATCGGGGCGGCCTTCGTCATCGACAACAATGATTTCCGTTTTCATTCCGCCGATGTCCCCAAGGCTTTCAGCAGCCAGCAGGAACCCGTCACGTGCCTGTTCACCCAAGGCCGCGGGTGGGCCGGACAGGGTGTAGATGAGGCCAATCTTAAGCACATCGTCATTGGCGGCAGCAGGAACATCCTGCGCAAAGGCCGGGGCAGTCAGCCCGACGGACAACAATGTTGAGGCAAGTAGTTTGATCTTCTGGTTCATTTCAGAACTCCCTGGTTGATATCTGCGGCTTTTGCCGTCTGATTGGGCGCGAGGCCGGTTGGGCAACGCGCTAACTCCACATTGAGGGGGGTAACATGTTGCAGATGCAAGTTATTTCTTATTCACCTCATGCCGCGTCGCCGAGTACGGTGTACAGCATGACACTTTCGGGATCGGCCAAGTCGTCGATGACGTTGAAGTGGTGGCGGTTCGGGGCAACCACGTCTTGCGTGACGCAGCCGAGACCATGCCAGATGTTCGACAAGAGAGCGGACTGGCGCAAAAACTCTTGACGTTCACCGCCGCCGACCCACGTCGTGAGCCGCACATGTTCCATCGGGCGTTTCAGGGCCGGGCTGTTCGCTTCGGCACACGCCATGTCCAGCTTCAACGCCGTGTTGCGTTCCGTCCGGAGCATGGGGCGCAGGTCGTGCAATCCGGAAATCGAGAGAACATGCGACAGCCGCGAGCGGATCCCGACGGGCAACGGCGAATCCTCGCACATCATCGCGGTGACAAGATGGCCTCCGGCGGAGTGGCCGCTCAGAACGATTTGGCCGCCTGTCTCGTTGGCCGCATGGGTGATCGCCGCGCCAGTCTGGGCCGAAATCTCGGCAATCGAAACCTCGGGACATAGATCGTAAGACGGCATCGACACGGCCCATCCCTGCGCCAGCGGTCCAGCGGCAAGGTGCGACCAGTAGGATTTGTCCAGCGCCATCCAATAGCCACCATGAACAAAAACAAAGAGTCCCTTGGGCGCTGCCTCCGGCAGGAACAGGTCATACCGGTGACGCGCGCCCTCGCCATAGGGGATATCGAGGCGAGCGCGGGCACTTGCGCGAAACAAGGATGAAGGTTCGACCCAGGCAGCGGGATAGTCTGATCCTCGGGGAATATTGCGCCCATTCTCATAGGCATCATTCCAATCCGTCACCGCAAAAGCGACCATCTACAACTCCCCGGTTTGTCTTGTTCTTACAGGCTGTGGGCATCGGAAACCAATCTTGGCACGCCAGTGACCTCGATATTCAGCAATCGTTACGCGGGTCGAAATTTATTTCAAGCAAAAACTTTTTTTACTTGAAATAAATCCTGACGCTGCCTAGCCTTTCGCCATTCAAGACAGAAACCAGACCGGAGAGCACGGTGGCGCAGAGGGACACAGACAAGGGCACCGCTGCCCGGACCATTCCGGCTGCGGCCCAGGCATCAGCATCGAAGGAACGATTGCGGCTGTGGCTCCGTTTACTGAAGAGCACCCGACGTGTGGAATCGCAACTCAGAGAGAATCTGCGGATCGAATTCAATTCGACGCTGCCCCGCTTTGACGTGTTGGCGGCACTTGCCCGCTATCAAGACGGTCTGAAGATGAGCGCGTTGTCGGGCGTTTTGCGCGTATCCAATGGCAATGTCACGGGCATCGTCGACCGGTTGACCCAAGAAGGCCTGGTCGTTCGGATGCAGGTCCCTGGCGACCGTCGCGCCATGCTTGTGCGGCTGACGGACAAAGGCCGCGAGGTTTTCGCGGCGCAGGCCGAAGCCCACGAAAGATGGATCGATGACCTCCTTGGAGGGTTCACGCTGGAAGAGGCGCGATCCTTCTCGGACCGGTTCGAGACGATCACCAATCTAGATGAGGAGGGCGGTCAATGAGGGCCGATACAAAGCATTTCCTGTGCGACATCAAGGACGGTATCGCGACAATCCGGCTGGACCGGCCGGACCGAAAGAACCCGCTGTCCTTTGACAGCTATGCCGAACTGCGCGACTGGTTCCGTGAATTGCACTATGATGACGAGGTGAAGGCCGTGGTTTTTGCATCTAACGGCGGCAATTTCTCGTCGGGCGGGGATGTGCACGACATCATCGGCCCGCTGACCAAGATGTCGATGAAGGAACTCCTGGCGTTTACCCGCATGACCGGCGATCTGGTCAAATCCATGCTGAACTGCGGCAAGCCGATTATCACCGCCGTCGATGGCGTCTGTGTCGGTGCCGGTGCGATTATCACCATGGCCTCAGACCTGCGGGTCGCGACGCCAGAGGCCAAATGCGCCTTTCTCTTTACCCGCGTTGGTCTGGCCGGTTGCGATATGGGCGCCTGTGCCATGCTGCCCCGGATCATCGGTCAGGGCCGCGCAAACGAACTGCTCTATACTGGTCGCGCCATGAGCGCCGAAGAGGGAGAGCGGTGGGGGTTCTGGAACCGCCTGATCGCTGCCGATCAACTGGAAGCCGAGGCCATCGCATGGGCAAGGAAGATCGCAGAGGGCCCCAATTTTGGCCACATGATGACCAAGACCATGCTGCAACAGGAATGGTCGATGTCGCTGGATCAGGCCATCGAGGCCGAGGCGCAGGCGCAGGCCATCTGCATGCAAACACAGGATTTCACCCGCGCCTATGACGCCTTTGTCGCCAAGGCCAAACCCGTGTTCGAGGGCGACTGATGGCGGATCGCAGTTATCTTGACTGGCCGTTCCTGACGCCGGCCCACAAGGAACACGCGCTGTCGCTGGACAGTTGGGCCGAGGCGCTGGGCACGATCGACCACAAGGACACGGACAATGCCTGTCGGATGCTGGTGGCCAGGCTGGGCGCGGATGGCTGGTTGAACACCACTGCCGTCGATCCGGCCAACCCGGCACCGCTGGATGTGCGCAAACTGTGCCTGTCGCGGGAAACGCTGGCGCGGCATGATGGTCTGGCGGACTTTGCCTTTGCCATGCAGGGTCTGGGAACCGGGGCGATTTCACTTTTCGGCTCGCCTGAACAGCAATCCGAATGGCTGCCTCTGACCCGTACCGGTCAGGCGATTTCCGCTTTTGCCCTCACAGAACCGCAATCGGGATCCGATGTTGCCAATTCCACCATGACCGCGCGGGACGATGGCGAGGCCTGGGTGCTGGACGGCGAAAAAACGTGGATTTCCAACGGCGGAATCGCCGATGTCTACACGCTCTTTGCCCGCACTGGCGAAGGTCCGGGCGCTCGCGGTCTGTCAGCCTTTGTCGTGCCTGCAAACACGCCGGGGTTTGAAATTGCCGAGCGTCTGGACACCATCGCGCCGCACCCATTGGCAACTCTGCGCTTTGACGGCGCGCGTCTGCCGAAATCGGCACTGATCGGCGCGCGCGGGCAGGGGTTCAAGATTGCCATGTCCGTGCTCGACGTCTTTCGGACCACCGTTGCCTCGGCCGCCTTGGGTTTTGCCCGCCGTGCGCTGGACGAAGCGGTCGCCCGCGTCACCACCCGCGAGGTTCAGGGCAAACCACTGGCTGATCTTCAGATGGTGCAGGCGCATATCGCCGATATGGCGCTGCGCGTCGATGCCGCCGCCTTGCTGGTCTACCGCGCCGCATGGACCAAGGACAGCGGCGCCCCCCGCGTCAGCCGGGAGGCCGCGATGGCCAAACTCTTCGCCACGGACGAAGCGCAAAAGGTCATCGACGCCGCCGTTCAGCTGCATGGCGGTGATGGCGTGCGTTCGGGCCTGACGGTAGAACGCCTCTATCGGGAGATCCGCGCGCTGCGCATCTACGAAGGGGCCTCGGACGTGCAGAAAGTGATCATCGCCCGCCAGACGCTGGATGCCGCGCCGGCCGGCTGACCAAATCAGGAAACGGCTTGGACCGACAACAGGGAGTTCAACACGATGGTAAAAAAGACCCTCAACCTCAGCCCCTCGGCCCATGTCGATACCTACACGCGTGACAACCTGCCCCCGGCGGATCAATGGCCCGATCTCTTGTTGGATGGGTTTGCCTATCCCGAACAGCTGAACGTGGGGGTCGAGCTGACCGACGCGATGGTTGCCAAGGGCTTTGGTGACAACACCGCGCTGATCGGCAATGGCCGCCGCCGCACCTACAAGGAGCTGGCCGACTGGACCAACCGCCTCGCCCACGTCATGGTCGAGAACCTGGGCGTTCAGCCGGGCAACCGTGTGCTGATCCGGTCCGCCAACAACCCGGCAATGGTCGCTGTCTGGCTGGCTGCGACCAAGGCAGGCGCGGTTGTCGTGAACTCCATGCCGCTGCTGCGCGCGCGCGAGCTGAGCGCCATCGTCGACAAGGCCAGGATCCAGTTTGCCTTTTGCGATACGCGGCTGATGGACGAAATGGCCGCCTGTGCCAAGACATCAGAATTTCTGGAAAAGGTGGTGGGGTTTGACGGCACGTCGAACCACGATGCCGAACTGGACCGGCTGGCACTTGAAAAACCCGTGCAATTCGATGCGGTGAAGACCGGGCGCGATGACGTCGCCCTGTTGGGGTTCACCTCGGGTACCACCGGGTCTCCCAAGGCGACCATGCATTTTCACCGCGATATCCTGATTATCGCCGATGGCTATGCCAAGGAAGTTCTGGGCGTCACGCCCGAGGATGTGTTTGTCGGCTCCCCTCCCTTGGCCTTCACCTTCGGCCTTGGCGGGCTCGCGGTGTTCCCCCTGCGCTTCGGTGCGGCGGCGACTCTGCTTGAAAACGCCTCGCCGCCCAACATGATCGAGATCATTCAGAAGTATAAGGCGACGGTCAGCTTTACCGCGCCCACAGCCTATCGCGCCATGCTGCGCGCGATGGATGAAGGGGCTGACCTGTCATCCCTGCGGGCCGCCGTGTCGGCGGGCGAAACCCTCCCGGCCCCGGTCTATGAGGAATGGATGCAGAAAACCGGCAAGCCGATGCTGGACGGGATCGGCGCGACCGAAATGCTGCATATCTTCGTCACCAACCGGTTTGACGACCACCGCCCCGCCTGCACCGGCAAGCCCGTCACCGGCTATGAGGCCAAGGTGATCGACGACAATGGCAACGAAGTGCCGCGAGGCACCACTGGCCGGCTCGCCGTGCGCGGCCCGATCGGCTGTCGCTATATGGCGGACGACCGGCAGAAGACCTACGTGCTGGACGGTTGGAACATCACCGGCGATGCCTTTGTCATGGATGACGACGGCTATCTGCACTTTGCCGCCCGCAACGACGACATGATCGTCTCCTCGGGCTACAACATCGCGGGACCAGAGGTGGAAGCGGCGCTCTTGTCTCATCCGGCGGTCTTGGAGTGTGCCGTGGTTGGCCAGCCTGACGAGGAACGCGGATCGATCGTCGAGGCGCATGTGGTTGTCGCCGATGACCACGAACCGGGCGAAAAACTGGTCAAGGCGCTGCAAGAGCACGTCAAAGCCATGATCGCCCCGTATAAATACCCCCGGTCGGTCAAGTTCATCGAGGCTCTGCCGAAAACCGAATCGGGCAAGATTCAGCGGTTCCGCCTGAAGGAATAATCGAGCCTGGTACAGAGTTATCCGGCACTTGGCCTTGTGCCGAACCTCGCGCGATAATCCTTTGAAAACCGTCCGAGGTGGGAAAAGCCAACCGAATAGGCAACCTGTGTCACGCTTTCGCGGTTCTGGCGGCGGCTGAGCAAATAGCGCGCCGCGTCCAGCCGTACATCCCGGAGATACCGCATGGGGGAAACGCCATAGGCCGCTTTGAACCCCAGTTGCAACGACCGGATGTTCAGCCCGGCCTCGCGCGCGATATCCTCGACCCGCAGCGGTTCACTGATATTGGCGTGCAGATAGTCCAGCCCACGCCGCACCTCGCGCGACGTCGGCGCGCGGGCGACACGCCATAGCATGTGGCTGATATTGCTGGGCTGACTGTCCAATAGCACGGCGGCCAGTTCGCGCTCGATCCAGGCCTCGTTCAGGCCCGCGCCATCACGCCACAGATTGCCATGGGTCGCGGCTCGGGCGGCAGAGATCACCTGCCGGAAGAGGCGCCGGCCGGCAGTCTGTGTCAAATCGACCCGAGGATCGAACCGCACCGGGCCGTGAAGTGGCGCGCCGATCAGATCTTCGGCCACCCGCTCCAGATGGCCGCGATTGACTTGCAGCAGCAGCTTCCGGCATCCCACGCCCCAGATCATTCGGGTGTCCCGGTCCGGGTTCAGGATTGTGGCAGTCTCTGTGCAGGCCTCAACCGTCTCACCCCGGTGCTCGATCCGCGCAGCCCCGGCAAGCGGAAACTGCAACAGGTAAAAGTTCTGAAGCTGCCCCGGATCGATCTCGACCTCTGCACCATACGCAAGCGTGTTCAGCGACACATCGGCCCCGCAGACGTGATCGTGGCTGACGCGCAGTTGTGCACCGCGTCGCATATCCAGCCGGTGATCGCAAAATGCCCGCCCGACCACGGCCCGTGCTTCGGACAGGTCCTGGGTCCGCAGGATCGGAAATCCGGAGAGCAGCGCCTTGGCAGCAAGGGGATCAGTTTGGGCCATGCGCAAACTCTGTGCGAGCGAGACAAATATTTCAACCTTGAAGCTCTCTGCCCCAATTCGGATTCGCAATCTGGATAACCCTGTGTCCGAAACTCTGGCAGAGTGGGAGTGACGGGGCCGCGTGAGTCCCGCATCAACAGGAGAATACGATCATGGAACCAGGCGTCACCCTCGTGGAGGGTTCTGTCGACGGCAAACAGTGGAATGTCGTCGGACACACCTACACACCCAAGCTGCACACCGAAAACGCGTTGATCTGGCACGCGGTCGTCCCTGATGGGACCTTTGTACCGCCGCATATCCATCCGACTCAGGATGAGTGGATCATCATGCTGACCGGCGATCTCGAAATCGAGTTTGGCGCGGATGTCCACAAGGCCGGCCCGGGCGACACGATAAGAATGCCCATGGGCGTGGCGCATGGCATCTTTAACCGCTCCGGCAAGCAAGCGACCTGCGTCTTTGGCGTCGCCCCTTCGCGCAAGCTGTTCGACTTGTTCGGCAAACTGGACGGTTTGACCGATCCGGAAGAACTGGTGCGCATTTCGGCCGAACATGAAGTCGACTTCCTGCCACCCCCGGCGGATTGAGGTGTCAAGCATGACACATCGCAAAAAAGTTGCCGTGATCGGCGGCGGGGTCTCGGGCCTCGCCGCAGCCAAGGCCTTTGACGAAAAAGGGCATCGGGTTTGCGGGTATGAACGCAGCCACGATTTCGGTGGGGTATGGGAGCTGTCACGATCCTACCCGGATGTGCAGACACAATCCCCCAAGGACCTGTATTGCTTTTCCGACCACCCAATGCCTGCGGACTATCCTGAATGGCCAAAGGGCCCGCAAGTCCACGCGTATCTGCGGTCTTACGCTGCCAAGCATCGGCTGGCGCGGTTGTTCAAGCTTGATACCGACGTCTTGTCGATGGATCGCCGCGCCGATGGAGAGCCCGGCTGGACCCTGCGCTTGCGTTCAGGATCAAACGAATGGGCCGAGGATTTTGATTTCGTGGCCATAGCGACTGGTCAGTTTTCCGAGAAAAACATCATCAGCCACCCCGGACAGGACGCGTTCACCAAGGCCGGAGGGCAAGTCTTGCATTCCTCCGACTATACCGAACCGACCCTGTGCGAGGGCAAGCATGTGGTCGTTCTGGGTGCGTCGAAATCTGGCACTGATATTGCGGTAAACGCGGCGCGGAACGGTGCCGCATCGGTTCATCTGGTGTACCGTGAAAACGTCTGGCGCATCCCCTATTTCGTGGGCGGCATCAACTTCAAGCGGCTGCTCTATATGCGGGCGCAAGAGATGCAATTCAACGGGTGGGGCCGTGGCCCGTTTCAACGCGCGTTGGCGGCGATCACCAAGCCGCTGGTCTGGGCCAATTTCCGAGGGCTTGAGACACTTCTGAAGCTGCAACTTGGCCTGAAAAAGCACAATATGGTCCCCAAGACACCGATCGAGAAAGAGGCGTCCTGCTCGCTGCCGATCGTCACGCCCGGCCTGTTCGAGGAAATGAATGCCGGACGTATCAAGCCCGTGATCGGCAGCATCGACAGCTATGAACCGGGCAAGGTCAAACTGACCACCGACGATGTCATCCCCTGCGATCTGTCAATCCTGGCCGTCGGCTGGAAACTGGGTGTTCCCTACCTGGCGCAGGCGTATCAGGACAAGCTGATAGAGGCAGATGGGCAGTACCGGACCTATCGTCTTTCAGTGAACCCCGATCTGCCTGACATGGGCTTTGTCGGGTTCAATTCCTCTTTCTGCACGGTTCTGTCGGCCGAAATGGTTGCCAACTGGCTGGTGCGCTACATGGACGGTCAATTGGCGCGCCAGCCTTCCGAAGAGGAGATGAAACAGAACATCGAGGCGATGCTGCAATGGCGCCGCGAGGAGCGGCCAGCGGCTCAGGTCTATGGTGGGCAGTGTTCCGCGCCGTTCCACTTTCGCCACTTTGACGAGTTGATGCAGGACATGGGGGCGACCCAATGGAAGCGGCCAAACCCCCTGACCGAAACCTTCAACTATCCTGATGCCGCTGCCTATGGCCGGTTTCTGACGACAGCGCCGCCATACCGGGCCGGTTAGCCAGACTTGTTCCGGGCCCGAGCATGATCCGCTCGGGCCCGAAAGGCATGCGGCCAGGTGACAGATCGGGAGCCGCGAAGGGATTGGCCGGTCATATGGAATATTTAAATATTTTATACTTGAAATAGTTTACCGACCCGCTAACGTGATCCTGACAACTAGGGAAAGTCGGCTATGAAAATTGCGGTTCTCGGCGGCGGTCCATCCGGGCTCTATTTCTCCATCTCGATGAAACTGCGCGACCCGGGTCATGACATCACGGTGTATGAACGAAATCGTCCTGATGATACGTTCGGCTGGGGCGTGGTCCTGTCCGACGAAACGATGTCAAATTTCGACGACAACGACCCCATTTCAGAAAAGATGATCCGCGATCACTTTGCCTATTGGGACGACGTCAAGGTGGTCCGAGGTGAGGAAAGCATGACCTCTGGCGGGCATGGATTCTGTGGTATCGGGCGCAGGCAAATGCTCCTGCTGCTTCAACAAAGAGCGCGTGACCTTGGCGTGGTCCTTGAATTCGCAACCGACATCACCCCCGAAAAGATCAAAGTGCTGCGCCGCGACAACGATCTTGTCGTCGCCTCCGACGGGCTGAATTCAAGAACCCGCGGCATCTATGCAGATCAGTTCCAGCCTGAAGTCGACATGCGTGCCAACCACTTTGTCTGGCTGGGCACGCATCAGAAATTCGACGACGCCTTCACTTTCATTTTCGAAAAAACCGAACACGGCTGGGTCTGGGCGCATGCCTACCAGTTCGACGACGACACCGCGACGTTCATCGTGGAATGCGGCCCCAGGACATTCGAGGCCTTTGGCTTTGGCACCTTGTCCCAACAGGAAAGCACCGCGCTCTGCGAGAAGATCTTTGCCAAGCATCTGGGCGGTTGCCCGCTCATGACCAACGCCAATCATGTCCGCGGCTCTGCCTGGATCCAGTTCCCCAGGGTGACCTGCGAGAACTGGTATTTCGACAATGTGGTTCTGCTTGGCGACGCTTCGGCCACGGCGCATTTTTCCATCGGATCCGGATCAAAACTGGGAATGGAAAGCGCCATCGCGCTTGCCGACGAACTCTCCTCTGGCAAACCTCTTCCCGAAGCACTTCAGACTTATCAGGATGACCGTAAGTTGCAGGTGCTGCGCATCACCTCCGCCGCACGCAATTCGACCGAATGGTTCGAAGACATCGAACGATATCTCGAACTCGATATGATGCAGTTCAACTATGCGCTTCTGACGCGATCGCAACGCATCAGCCACGAAAACCTGCGCCTGCGCGACCCTGAGTGGCTCGCCTCGGCCGAGGCCTGGTTTCAGGCCAGGGCCGGCAGCAATTCGACCCGAAGCCCAATGTTCGCACCCTTCAGGTTGCGCGATATGGAACTGAAGAACCGGGTCGTGGTTTCTCCGATGGCCCAATATAAGGCGCGGGATGGCATGCCGACCGACTGGCATTTCGTGCATTATGCCGAACGCGCCAAGGGCGGCGCCGGGCTGGTGTTTACCGAAATGCTCTGTGTCAGCATGGAAGGCCGGATCACTCCGGGCTGTCCCTGCATCGGCCCCGAACAGGTTCGGGAATGGACACGTCTGACCAATTTCGTTCATGCCGAAACCAATGCCAAGATCTGTGCCCAGATCGGGCATTCAGGCCGCAAAGGATCGACACGACTGGCCTGGGACGGGATGGACCAGCCGCTGGCGGGCGGCGAAAACTGGTCGCTCCTGTCGGCCTCTGCCATACCGCTGATGGACGGCAATGTGATTCCCAAGGCGATGGACCGCGCCGATATGGACAGGGTGCGCGAACAGTTCGTCACTGCCGTGCGCGCCGCTCGTGACGCCAATTTCGACATGATCGAAATGCACGCGGCGCATGGCTATCTGCTGGCCTCTTTCATCTCTCCTGTCACCAACAAACGGGACGACGACTATGGCGGCTCACTGGAAAACCGCCTGCGCTATCCACTTGAGGTCTTTGCCGCCATGCGCGCCGAATGGCCCGAAGGCAAGCCGATGACGGTTCGGATTTCGGCCCACGACTGGATGGGCGACGATGCGGTTACACCGGATGAGGCCGTGCAGATCGGTGCCGCCTTCAAGGCGGCCGGAGCCGACGCCATCAACGTGTCCTCGGGCCAGACGGACAAGGCGGAACAGCCGATCTATGGCCGCATGTTCCAGGTCCCCTTTGCCGACCGGGTCCGCAACGAGATCGGCCTGCCGACGCTGGTCGCGGGCAATATCTATGAGCCGGACCACGTCAATTCGATCCTCATGGCCGGGCGCGCCGATCTGGTTCTGCTGGCCCGTCCACATCTGGCCGATCCCTATTGGACGCTGCACGCGGCGGTCGATCTCGGGGACGAGGAACAGGTCTGGCCCGCGCCCTATGATGGCGGACGCCGCCAGGCCAACACCTTGGCCGAACGCGCAAGGACGATGGAACCATGAACCTTGCTGGCAAAACAGCCTTCGTGACCGGTGGCGGATCTGGTGTCGGGGCCGTCATTGCGATGCGATTGGCGCAAACAGGTGCGGAGGTCACGATCTGTGGCCGGCGCGAGGCTCCGCTTGCTGCCGTTGCGGCGGAGCAGTCCGGCATCACCGCCACTGTCTGCGATATCACCGACGAAACCGAACTTGCACAGGCCATTGCCACTGCAGCGCCGGATATCGTCATCGCCAATGCCGGGGCAGCGGCAAGCGCCCCCTTTGTGCGAACCGAATTGGCCGACTTCCGGCGCATGTTGGACGTGAACCTGATCGGCACCTTCCTGACGTTGCGCGAAGGAGCCCGCGCCATGTCGGGCAAACCCTGGGGGCGGCTTATCGCAATTGCGTCGACTGCCGGACTCAAGGGATATCCCTATGCCGCGCCCTATGCGGCAGCCAAACATGGCGTGGTCGGCATGGTGAAATCCGTCGCACTGGAACTGGCACGCAAGGGGGTTACGGCAAACGCCCTCTGTCCCGGCTTTCTGGACACCGAAATGACCGAACGCTCGATCGCGAATATCGTCGAAAAGACGGGCCGCAGCGCAGAGGAGGCCCGCGCCTCGCTCGAGGCAACGAACCCCATGCACCGGCTTGTTCCACCCGCCGATGTGGCCGAAGCGGTTCTTTGGCTGTGTTCACCCGGGTCCGACATGGTGACCGGTCAGGCCATATCGGTCTCGGGCGGCGAAACATGAGCGAGACGTTTCGTCTGTCCCGCCAGGTCGAATTCAACCATTGCGACCCGGCAGGCATGGTCTTCTATCCCCGGTACTTCGAGATGATCTCAGCCACCATCGAACGGTTTCTGTCCGATGCCATCGGCTACGGATGGTCCTCCATGGGCGTAGCGGAGAAGGGCATGGGAACGCCGATGGGACAGATCGAGGTTCGCTTTGCAAACCCGTCCTATCTGGGCGAATGGCTGGATCTGGACCTGACGCTGGCCCGTCTCGGCACCGCCTCGGCCACCTTCGACATCCGATGCAGCAGCAAGGATGAAGCCCGCTTTGATTGCCGGACCACGATCATTCACGCCCACACCGGAGGCGGCAAGTCAGCCCCTTGGCCCCCAGAGGCCCGCGCCCGAATGGTCGCGTTCCAGCCCCCCGCCACTGCACAACAGAAAGAGTCCGACGTATGACAACCCTGACCCCGCACATGTTTCTTCAACCCGACGGCTGGGTTCCGGCCAAAGGTTATGCCAATGGCGTTCTAGCGGAGGGCCGATTGATTTTCACCGGCGGACTCGTCGGATGGAACGAAAACCAGGAATGGATAGAAACCGATATGGTGGGCCAGTTCCGCCAGACGCTGCAAAATATCGTGGCTGTCCTGGCCGAAGGTGGCGCGCGACCAGAGCATCTTGTCAGACTGACATGGTACATCACCGACAAACAGGAATATAACGCCAACCTCAGAGCTTTTGGCGCGGCCTATCGCGAAGTCATTGGCCGGCATTTCCCGGCCATGGCGGTCGTTCAGGTCGTCGCGCTGATGGAAGATGCAGCGCTTATCGAGATCGAGGCCACTGCCGTCATTCCCAACAGCGTGACCTGATCTCAAAGCAGATCAAAGGCGACACAGCTGCGGACGCGGCGATGGGCGGCGGCAACGTCTGGTCACTTGTGAACGTGTCGATGCAGTACGAGAACAGCACACCTGGTTGCGCGCAAAGGTGACTGAATGGGCGGACTGATTGGCTAACCGATCCTGCTTCTCATTTTCACAGCAGCCATTGTCATTCATCCAGTCAAAACTGGGTTTGCGCCACCAAACCCTCCGATTGCCTATGCTGCTCGGCACGACGCACGATCTCAATGACGTCAGAACATCAGTAACAATCGACAAATCGGCAACCCACCGGCCCGGAGAGGGGCATTCGTCCCCTTTTTTCGTCGGTACGTCGGGTAAGTTTCTGGAGCTATCTGTTCAGCGGTGCGCTTGAAAGTCGAAATCGCAAGTTTGCTTCCAACGTCCTACTTTTGTACGCTCCAGATGTTGTCAACAACTGCATCGGTCTCATGGCCAGAGTCGAGTGTTCATATCAGGAAGCATTGGATCTCATTCAGAGAGAGCGAAACCGTGTGCCGCGTATCACGCTGGCATTTGGTGGAGGCTCAGGGCTGGCGGCAGGTCAGCCAAGGTTTTCGCGCTCGGTAGCTTTCGAACTGGTATCGCTGAACATTGTCCCTACGCTTTCTTACGATGCGACCGAAGTTCTGACCCCGGATGGTCCGCTGACATGGACCACATCGTTTTCCTTGCAATTCCGGGTTTCAGTTAGCCTTGAAGTTGATGAGTTGTTTTCGCCGCGCAATCGCAGCATCAATCAACCCTCCTGGGTGAGGAGAATTTCCGGTGAGCTTATGCCACGCGGTCGACATGTCACTGGCCACCTGAGCGGATGGGCTAGAGTACTCAGAGACCAGGAAAGGTCCTGCTACGCAGAATTGCGTCGCAGCTTACCTGCGCCGGGATCACCCACCAGGGTCAGGCGAGCGACGTTGCTCGCTTACCTGCGGGATAAGGGAGAGTATTGTACGCGCCGTGTCACCAAGGCACTGCTAGACGAGTCGTGTCGCTGGGATACGCAGGACTATCCTCGCCTCCAACGCTTAATCGGACGAAGCCCTCGGCTGGGCAGACCGGTTGCCTGCCAGAACGCTTCCCGTTTCCGCGTCGGTGCGCACCCGGGTGTGCCAGTTGCAGTTGATATGCGCCAATTTGGACAATCCAGATAGGTCTGAGAGCGGGCAGTTGTCCCCCATATGTCCCCCAGAACGACATACCGCTGACAATACGTTGGCAATTCACTCAGCAGTTTCAGTGGTAGTGTCCTGATTTATTTGGAGATTGTAAGATGGCACGAAGTTTGGCACCTAAATTTTTAGAATATACCGCGTTCACTCCAAAACCCGAAAGTTCTCGTTGGTTATGACGCGGAAGTTATCTGATACCTTGTCGCGGAAGATCGTCCATTCCTGCGGGATGGTTTCACGCATGAACGTGAGGATTGCATCGGCGAACTGCTTTTGACTTCGGTAGTAGCGATTGTGGGTGACATACTGGTGCAAGACCGCCCAAAGGCGTTCAATTGGATTGAGATGTGGGCAATAGGGCGGCAGCTGGATCAGGTGGATACGGCAGGCTGTCCTTGCAAGGAAAGCTCTGACATCGGGTCCTTTGTGGTAGGCGGCGTTGTCCCAGATGACATGAATGATGCGCTTGTCAGGGTTGCGCTTCTCGATCTTGGCAAGAAGCTGGACGGCACTGACCCCATCAACCGTTGTGGGTTCGACAAAGGGCGCATCGAAAGTCTCAAGGTTCAGGGCGCCATGAATGTTCACGCGACCACGTCCTGCTGTGCTGTGAACCGCTGGATTTGAGCCAATCTTCACCCAGCCAAATGCAGGCTTGGTCTGATATTCCGGATGCACCGCATCCGCAAAGTAGACAGCTTCATCCGCGCTCAACTCGCGCATCAGGCGTTCGTATAATGCAATGAAGGCTGCCTGCTTTTCCGCTGATGCCACGCACGGCAGAGGTTTGGGCTTGCGGTATTCAAAGCCCAGCCGGGCCAGAAGCTTGATACAGCCAGAATGGGAATATTTTAGACCAAACTCAGCGGCGACATGGGCCCTGATCTCGACGGTTGAGCGGCAGAAGCGTCCCTCCAGCCAAGCACACAATGTAGCCTCCTGTGCCTGGGTCATACGAGACTGACCAACCTTCCACCCATCGAGGGCAAGAGCGTCCCAGCCATCTTGCAGGTAGGACTTATACCAGCCACGGATGGTGTCGTCGTCCAGGTAGAGAAACTTTGCGATCTGAGTGCAGCTTTCCCCATCGTCCAACAGCAGGATCGCGTTTGCGCGACGGGCAACACCGTGGTCCTCGCGCTGGCGACGGACGCAAGCCTCAAGTTCAAGGCGCGCTCCTGAGGAAAGAGAACCGGGGCAGATCATGGATATAGCTGAATCGTTCCAACACCGGCAGTCAAGCCAGCAAATTCGGCTTCTTCAGGACTCACAGTATACCTTAAAATTCTAGTGGGTTAGCCTCACTTCGTCGACAAAAGATTTGCGCTCTTAGACAGAAAGTATGTCGCTTTTCCGAATGACCTGCCCCCCCGAGGCTGCCTCATTCAAAACGAGAGTTTGCGGGTCTGGTTTTCGTATTCTTCGTCGTCTGGTTGGGCAAGCGCGCCGGGCGCGGAGCCCTCAAATTGCTCAAGCGTCCGTCGCGCTTCGGCGGGCGTTTGATTTCCGAGCGACGAATGCGGCCTGACGTGGTTGTAGTCGTATCGCCAGAGGGCCAGTTTTCGGCG